>NZ_JBFOKR010000005.1:0-257264 GCF_047246645.1 Ferdinandcohnia jepli | reverse complement strand
CCGTGCAGTACAGGAATCATCTTTTACAGGTAGCCTAGGCCTTTTTTTAAAATGTCCTTTACAGAGGGTACACTTTAAATCAGGTCATCCTTTTTTCTATTACTTACGTAAACAATACCTCTACATATGAGGATACAAGCAAAATGGTAATAAGTATATTTATTGTTCTAAACACTTTCGGCTGGCGGTCGTCAGGAATTTCCTTTTGCTCACAGAGTCTGTATGTCATTTGATTAATATAGAACAAGATAAACACAGCAAATGGAATATAAAATAAGATCAATCCTACTCCCCCCAAACATTCTTCTTAATTATTAATTAATATATCGTAGCCATCTTCAATTTCTTCAATTAGACAAGACTTCGGTGCTCTTATTATCTGTTTGAGATATATAAAATCCGGTACACAGAGACCGAAATTAATGGCCGCAGCGATTGTAAAATAATGAATATAACCTGGAAATAATATACATGCACCCAATAATAAAAAAGTTAAAACCAAGCATGGTGTAAGAAGCACACCGGTAATAAATGGTTTTGATAGCGAGTATTTTGAACGTGTTGAAATTACTGGTACAGCGCCATACCATTTCAGAATAATTGTTATCCGTTTGCCTGACAACCAAAATGGAATAATATGCAGGAGCTCATGTAAAGGATAAATTAGAACTAGTGCTAATACAAAAAAAAGTGAGCCCTCTTCCCTCAAATCGATTGAAGAATACATTAAATTCAATGGTAGATAAAACAGAATAAATGCCATGAACATTGATATGAAGGATATCAATGTAATTCGATGGAACCCATAATCCTTTGACAGATTAATGGTTTTCCAACAAGTCATAAAAAATCACCTTCCGCAATCATCAATAGTAGCAATAATGCGTGTTCAATGAGTCAGGAACAATGAGAAAAGAATGGATCCACAAGGGTCGGAGTACATAAACTCCTACAGTCTAATCATTTGGTGACTTTTTGAACATCTTCATATTTAATAATCTCTAAACTTACTAAACTACTTTACTGTGTTTCTGAAGAAATTGCAATAGGTACAGCAAAGAACGACAAAGAACTTGTAAATTCGACTTTTTTGGGAATAATAATAACCAAATAAGAACGATCCTTATAGGGGAGATTCGGATGGAGACACTTGAAGAACGCATTGAACGCCTTGAGTATTATCAATCTTTAGTCATGGGACTTGTGGATGACAGATTAGCGCCCTTTTATAAAATGATAATAGACGCTAAATTAACGAAGAACGATGTTGAGGAATTATTGAACCTTTGTGAAGAATTGAGCATTAAATTCAAAGAACAAAAAGCGGAGGGATTGGTTGTATTCACACCGCTTTTAACTCATTTTGTAGGCATGCTTCATCCTAATTTAAATCCTGAGCAGACCATATATGTCCTGTTGAAACAAGGGATGTATACTGATCTAATGCAAGAACTAAAAAAGATGGTTGCTAATATTCAGTAATTTTACAATAAGTTACGATTCTATTTTCTCTTCTACCCTTTTATATAACTTACCGTCAACTTCAATGAATTCATCCTTAATATTTTGGAACGATTTTTCAAAGATCTCCATGTAATCATCGCCGTAGATATTTCGAACGATACTCATTACTTCAACTACCTCTGGGAACTTCCCATAAAGCTTGCGTAATGGAAGGGCACCGTCGAAAACTGCATTTTTACTAGGGTCATAGGCTTCAATAATCTTAAGGAATATCTCTTCACCTTGTTCAGTTAGTTCAATGTACGTGTTACGTTTATCATTTTCTTTCTTAGAAAACTGAAGTAAACCTCTTTCTTCCAATTTCTTTGAAAAGTTAAACACAGTAGAAACATGCATGACTCCAAACTTAGCAATCTCAGAGATTGATGCTCCCTTCAAATGATACGCAATCCAAAGGATATGATGCTCATTAATATTTAGATCATAAGGTTTGATCCACTGTTGCCAATCCTTTTCAATAGATTTCCATAGTGCCTTACTAAGTTGTGCAATTCTCTGACTAAAAAGGATTGCCTCTTTCATAGAGTCCAATTTTTCTTCATGTTTCATAGATTCACCCACTTTTTATTTCTCTTACTACTATTATGCCAATAAAATAAAAATTAATAAAGATGTAAATTTACAAAATTTTTAAATAAAGTGTAAAAAACTGATTTTATTTATGTAAAACTGATTCTTCAAGATTTTGCAGTGCGCTTTCAATTTCTAAAAGCTCTTTTTGAATATTTTTCTGATTCCCTTCTACATCTTGTCTCCAATCCATGATGGATTGCTTTACCTCAGTAGAAAAATCAGAAATAGTAGAGACAGAATGTTTTGTTGAACTAACAACTTTGTTTTTTAAATTTTTACCATCAGCAACCACATGTGAGATGACTTGAGGAAGCCCCTTTTGATTATTTCTCAATACTTTTCTAAGATCTTTGCCAGTTGTAGGGGTACTCAATAAAACCGAAATTCCTCCTATAACTGTTCCAATTGCAACTCCATATAATAATGACTTTGTTTTGTCCACTTCTATCACTCCATATCCAATACTTTTTCCCCTCTTTTTAGGTAGTAAGGTACCACATTTATACTTTAAGATTGTTCTGTTGGTGTACTTCACTCGGGACTTTAGCCCTTAGAAAAAACAATCAGGTTTCTGTGACTATTATCAGTAGGTAAATACTCCTACTGTGCAAAGTTTTTCACTTTATTACACATTTCTACAAAAAGTGAAAAACTCCTCTTACTTTCATTATTTTTTAGATAGTTCTTTATGTAAAAGGTCTTGTTGAATGTACCAGCGATCAACGATACTGTTTCGCAATAAGACAAAGGTAAGTTGTATTGTTTCTTTTCCCCCTTCCTTTTTAAAGATTTCTACTTCAACTGGAATTTCAATACTTAAAAGGCCATGACTATCATCAACTGGTAAATAGGACATATTTTTTATTGTAAAGATACTAATTTCATCTAATTTTTTATATAGTTTTTTCAACTTCTTTCTTTCCATCATTGTTTGAGCAAGTATTTTTTTATCACCTTGGTTAATACCTGCAGAAAATATATTGATTAATTGATATGGGTCAGCTTTGTTAATGAATTCATCAAGCTTTCCTCCTGCCTTTAAAAGCATAAGCATATGGGCAAAGTCAGGTTCTTTTGACCCGTGTGTGGTACTTCCTAAGAAGTGCACACAAAAGTGTCCTGGGAAACCGTTTTGAAGTGCACCCGCACCGTGTGGCATTCCATGCATAGAGGCGGCAATCATTTGGTCTTCATAGCGCACAATAATTGCTCTTCGTTTCCAACTCCATTTACCACTATATATTTGTTTCATTATTTTTGTATCTTCTATCGTTAATGGTTGTACATCAGCATGTGCACTGCCAGCTCTTCTTTGAACACGGAATTCTAAGCCAGTTTCAATATCAATTATCGTGAAGAAGGATTTCCTCGGAAGTAGCTCATTGACGATTTCCCACGGAACGAGCTCAATTTTAAAGCTAATCGGGGAATCCTGTTCTTCATATGGACTGCTGTTAGCCTGTACTGTTGAGAACACTGGTACACACAAAAGCACACAACATATAATTACTTTAATCATCGTTGTTCCCTTCTTTCTTAAATTTAGCTTGCCAAATAATTCTTAATTCTATTTATAGGAAAGAAAAAAACTCGCCCATAGTAGGACGAGTTTTCAATAAATTTATTTATGAAAGCCTGGCTTATAGAAACTGCGATTATCTAATGCAAATACCCGTTCCGAGAATTCCCCAGGTTTAACTCGGTCAAGAGCACGGTCTAGCATATTCATCTTGGCGTCAAGGTTATCAATATAATGAAGAATTTCTGCTTCCTTAATGAGTGGAGGTTTAGGACTTCCCCATTCAGCCTTACCATGATGACTTAAAACAATATGTTGAAGAACTGTCACTTCTTCTCCGTCAATGCCTAGTTCTTTAGCAGCCTGTCCAATTTCGTTGACCATAATCGAAATATGCCCTAGTAAATTTCCTTCTACAGTGTACGTTGTTGAGATAGGTCCAGATAGTTCAATTACTTTTCCGAGATCGTGTAAAATAACTCCTGCATAGAGTAGGTCTGTATCTAATGACGGATACAGATTTGCAATAGCCTTCGCTAAATCCAACATAGACACAACATGATATGCTAGGCCAGATACAAATTCATGATGATTTTTTGTTGCGGCTGGATATTCATAAAAAGATGCTTGGTATTTTTTTAATAGGTGTCGAGTAATTCGTTGTATATTTGAGTTTTGCATCTCAAAAATGTATTGAGTAATTTTAGTTGCCATTTCGTCTTGTTCAATAGGTGCAACTTCCAGAAAGTCACCTACCGTAACCCCATCTAAGTCAGTGATAGGTCTTATATTACGAATTTTAAGCTGATTTCGTCCTCGATAACTATTGATATCTCCAACGACTTTAACAATACTTTGTGCGGCATAGCTTACTTCATCATCAGGAGTCGCATCCCATAACTTTGCTTCTATTTCTCCACTTTTATCCTGTAGGATTAGTGTTAAAAATGGTTTACCGCTACTTGCAATTCCTTTTGAGGATGACTTTATAAGTAAATATACGTCTATTTGCTGTCCAACCTCATAGTGGACAATCCCGTTGACCATATCTATTCCTCCTGCATGTATTAATTGTTATCTAGTTATCTATCAAATTATAACATACTTCGTTAGTATATCTCTTTGTACGTTAATTCCTGACCTAGTAAAATAGGTTTACTATCTTTGCATTTCTCCAATACATGTTGATGACAAGTAAACAACAAAACTTGATGATCCTTGGAAAGTTCTTGAATTAGTGATATTGCATAATCTAATCTCTCTGAGTCAAAATTCACAAAACTATCATCAATAATAAATGGAAATGAAACATTCGGATGCATTGTATGTGCCAACGCAAAACGAAGTGCAATATAAAGCTGTTCAGCGGTTGCCTGACTTAATTCGATTGGTTTATAGCGAATACCATTAGTACCCTCTACGAGAAAACTTTCTGAGTCACTTTCTGAAAATATACGATTGTATTTTCCATTTGTTAGGATTGAAAAATAAGTTTCAGCTTTAGCAATTACCATAGGTAGACGGATCTCTCGATACTGTTTGATTGTTTTCGTTAAGATGTCTTTTGCAACAGCATGTGCCGCCCATTTTTTAGCAAATTCTTTGGCAGCCGTTTTTTTAGCTTCAAACGAATGAAGGACATCTGCATATGTTCCTCCATCTTCAAGCTCTTTAATACGATAGTTGATTTCTGAACGTTGCAGCTGCAAACCTTTTTCTTTTTCTGTAGTTTGTTTAATTTCTTCGGTCGTTTCCTCTATTACAGTTTGATAATTTTCGTCAAGCTCACACTTATCTACAAGAGTTTCAAATCGGTCTAATTGTGCTTGAAGTAAGATAAGTTTTTCTTTTATTCCTTTTGCTACCTCATTTGACTGTCCTTTCGCTCGAAACTCTTCTTCATTGTTTACATTAGCATGGTCCCATAATGTCTGGCACTCACTCATAATATGCTTAATTTCAAATTTTAACTGTGACATTCTATCAGATGCATCCTTGATTTTCCCCTCATCATCAAAGACCTTTTCTTGTTTCTTTTTTTCTTCTTGTAGATGGATGATTAGCTTTTCAACAGCAGAACTATAATTATCTACTTGAAGATTCACTTTTTGAATAATCATTGCCACTCTTTTTTGGTAGCCCTTGATTGCTTCTAGAGTTTCCTTAATTTGCACCTCGAGCTTTCTCTTCTTTAAAACTCTTTCTTTAAGAGATTCTAGAATTAGAAAGGCGTCCATTAAACGTTCATTGGTAATTTGTTCTGAAATTCCATATTGCACCCTGCATTGTTTAGCTTTTTCCTCTATGGCAAATTGTCCTTTTTCCCACTGTTCAAAGGCTTCTACTACCTTGTTATAGGCTCTTTCGTTTTGCATCAAGGAGGATTTTTCAATCTCAATTTGCTGCCGTACTTGCTGATCTCTTATGAGTCTATTAGATGCTTCGGTATCGTGATTATACACTGTGCTTTGAAGCTGCTCCTGTATTTGCACTAATTTTCTCGATAATATATCCCTTTCTTCTTTCAGGTCACCTACGCCAGAGGAGAATTGGGATAATAATAAAGTTCCAAAAGGGAATAAAAGAACTAATAGAAGCGTAAAGAAACCTCCAAAAAGCCAGTCTGACTTCATGAATGAAAATATCAATGCAAGCATGATTGCTGCACCTATCCCACCCAAAAGAAACTGTAATTTTCTCTTAGTTTGTATCCGCTTTTTCTGAGATCCTTTAATCTTTAAGTCAATTCGATTAATTTCTTCTTCGATATATTCTTTTTCTTTTTCTAAATCTGACCTTTGTGACTGTGAACGTGCAGCCTGCTCGCACCTCTTCCTTTCGTCTTCCGAAAGAACTTGTTTCTGATACTCTTTTAGTTTCGTTTCATTGGTTTCTAATGCTTCTTTAGCTCGGATAAAGTTTTCATCTAAAAACTGTTTCCGCTGCTTACTACGTTCAAATTCCGAAGTTATTTCAGAAAATAGATCTTTTGCGGAAATACTTGTATCAAGCAATAGTAATTCTTCATCAGACACCACCATATTTAAGCGGTTTTTCAAGTGTGTCATCTCATCTTCAATTGAAAGCAGTTCATTCTTTAAAGCAGTTGCATTATTTTTTTTCTCATTATAAAGGCTCTTATTTTTGGAAAGCTCATTGATAGCCTGTTCATTCTCAAGATATGAATAATTAAGCTCAATGCTGGTCATTGATTGTTCCCATTCGACAACTTTTTGAGTTAATGCTGAAAGCTGTGCTTCATATGGCTTTAATTGTGACTGGAGCTGGTCTAACCGCTTAATACCGGCTTCTGGGAATGGTTCGTAGCTAGGAAGTTTTTCCAGGTGTCTTTCCAGTGTCTTGTATTCCTCAAGCAAAGGCTGAATCGATTGTAGGCGTTCTGCCTCTTTAATCTTTGACTGTAATAATGCTTTGTGGAGTTCAAGATGTTCTAGGCTTTCATCAACCTCACTTTTTCTATCTAACAAAGCCAAATATTCATTGTTTTGGTTTTGCCATTTTAATATATTTGCATGTTCCTCTTTAAGCATCGCAATTTCATGATTAAGGAGTGGCTTTTTTCCACTTGGCTTAAATATACCGTCCATTTCCTTTATAAGCTTATTTTCTAAGCTTAGTAAAGCATCTGTTCCGACAACACCTGATGAAAATAAAAATCTTCCTACATCTTCAGAACGTAATTGGTGGACGCCTTGAAGACCATGGATATTAAACGAGTAAATATTTTGATAGAGTGACTTGTCCATTCCTCGGAACAACTCTGCGAGAAATTCTTCACCAGCCACAGTTCCATCAGGTAAATAAACACTTACATCACCCGCTGCTTTTCCAGGCAATCTTTCAACCATAAGCGTTCCATATTGTTCTGTTTCGACGATTAGTTTTCCTCCATACTTCGCACCTGATTTAGGGACATATCTTTGTTCTTGTTGGGCCTTTGTAGGAAAGCCAAATAAGATACTATGTATAAATGACATAATTGTTGATTTCCCTGCTTCATTTTCACCATAGAATGTTTGAAACGTTGGAGAAAGCTGAAATTCTCTATTTTCAAGCTTTCCATAGCCATATATTTGAATACCAATAATTTTCACAAGGTCACCCCCTTTTTGCTTGATTTATATTTGAAAGGATTAGCTTTTCTGCCTCTTGGAGAATCTCCTGTAATTCCTCGTCAGTAAATGACTCTACATATCTTCTATAGCCTTGATTGCTACGTAAAGGGGCAAATGCATCACCATACTCCTCATAAGTCTCAATGTTTTCCAACAAATCACTAATAAAATGTGATTCTTTTTTAAGTTTGTCACGGTCAATTTCTATTTGGCTATTAAACTTTACTTTACTCACCCAAACAAAATTGTTTGACTCTTCATCATCATTTAATAGCGCGACTAAGTCTTCCTGTGTCGTGTTGTCTTGAAGACTCTCGTGGAGGGTCCCTGAACCTATTAATTCAATGGTTAAAAATAAACCTTGCTTTCCTTTACGAAGGCTATCTTTTAAGGAAAATAGTTGGTCGCTAAGCTCGTTAAAGCTCTTAATACCCGTAATATCAAAAGAAGTAGTTTCCCATAGAATCTCTGCGGTAGGTATAAAGATAGTCGTAGCGCCCTGGCTTGATAGGGTTACGAGATATCCACCTTTCTCACCTGTTTCCTTTCTATGCCTGCCTTGAATATTCCCTGGATATATAATCGGCGGATTCTCGGATAATACGTCTCTTTTATGAATATGGCCGAGTGCCCAGTAATCAAACTCTTTTTGTAGTAGCTCTGAAAGTAAAAATGGAGCATAACGGCTATGACTGCTTTCTCCTTCAATACTTCCATGCAGTAAACCTATATGATAAGGAGATTCATCTTTTTTTACATAAAAACGTGTTTTATTTTCTTCTACTGATTTCCTTAAGTAGCTAAAGCCATATATGTTTGCCAGAACCTGTCCTTCTTTTTCATAAGACTTTACTTCAACTTCTTCGCTTGTAAACACATGTACATTACTTGGCCATTCAAAATGTGGCCAACTTCCTCCTAAGTGATCATGATTTCCATGAATGATATACACAGCAATATCGTATTTTTGGAGGCGTTCCATTTCCATACGGAATCTTGACTGAGCACGTAAACTTCTATCTTCCCCATCAAATAGGTCACCTGAAATAACGACAAAATCAACCCGATGTTTAATGGCAGCATTTATTAATCGTGATAAAGAGATAAAAGTACTTTCCTGAACACGCTTAAATATACCTTTTGGAAGATTTGATAACCCTGAAAATGGACTATCTAGATGTAAATCAGCAATATGTAAAAAAGTAAGTTCCTTCATACAGTCCGTCCTCCTAGTATTAGTACTTTCATTTTACCACCCGAATCATACGAATGCACGTTCTTATTTATAGAAAAGAAAAACACGCAACCATTGGTCGCGTGCTGTAAAATCATTTCTCTTTTTTCGTTAGATGCAGTGCTTGTCTTATGTCTTTAAAGGACGACGACTTTCCATACATTAGTACTCCGCCACGATATACTCGAGCCCCAAATATAGCTAGAAGGACAATGGTTAAAACAAGTAAGCCAATACTTAATGCAATTTCCCAAGTTGGGATTGTTAACATTCCTACTCGTAGGAACATAATCATTGGCGCAAAGAACGGAATATAAGATGTTACTGTAATAAACGGAGCTTCTGGCTTTGTTAAACCAAACATTGCAATCATGAATGCAGCCACAATTATCAGAGTCATAGGTGTGATCATTTGGTTAATATCTTCAATACGACTTACCAGAGATCCTAAGAATGCTGCTAAAGTCGCGAATAAGAAGTAACCTAATATAAAGAAAACAACCGCATAAACAAATGTTGAAACTGGTACATCACCGAAACCAAACACCTCAAAGAATCCACCATCCATCTCTGACATGCTTTGTTTTAGTGATGCGTATCCAATAGCAAGGATTACCGCAAATTGAGTTAAACTAAGCAAAGCGATTCCAAGGATTTTTCCAAACATTTGTTTAATAGGTGAAACACTAGATATTAGAATCTCCATTACTCTTGATGATTTTTCAGTTGCTACCTCCATCGCAATCATGTTTGCATACATAATGACTGCGAAATAGATCACAAATAGAAGCACATATACTAATCCACGAGCTTGACTAAGTTCTTCCTCGGATTTAGCATTTTCAGCAAGTGCCACTTTTTCAAAATATACAGGAGAATATAGCTCAGTAATTTGGTCTTGAGTTAAACCGGCTTTCGTCGTAGCAATAGTTACCTTTAACTGTTGTAGTGTCTGTTCTAATTGGCCAGACACTTCAGAATCTGTAATTGATGTTGCCTTATAGACACCCTCTGGTAATCCATCTGCATTTTCTGATAAAAGGAGGTATCCTGTAAGATCTCCATCATTTACCTTCTTCTCAGCTTCTGTCTCATTTCCATCAAATCTCTCTAATTCTATGTCAGGTGACGAGGCGTTAAGTGTCTGTTCAAAAGCTGTAAAGAGGCCATCATTTTTAGTTAATACGGCAATATTTATATCTTCCTCTTTATCAAACGTCTCAATAATTGTTTGGATATTTGATAATCCAAAAATAAGTAATGCAGTGACAATTGTTGTAATTATAAAGGATTTTGTTTTAAGCTTACTCCAATACGTATGGAAAAGAATAATCCAAAACTTATTCATAGGAAGCACCCACTTTCTCAATAAAGATATCGTTGAGGGATGGTTCCTCGAGTACGAACTTTCTTACAAAACCTTTACCAGAGATTGATTCTAATATTTTTTGGGATATTTGCTCACTCTCTACCTGAAGGTGAAGTCCTTCTGCCGTTTCCTTTGCTTTCGTTACACCAGGAATACTTTTCAGATGACTAATATCAAAATCTGCATGAACGATTACATTTTTCTTACCAAAAGAGCGTTTAATTTCTTTTAGAGATCCATGCACAACAGGCTTTCCATGATGCATAATACATAGATGTTCACATAACTCTTCTACATGCTCCATACGATGACTAGAGAACACGATTGATGTTCCTTCATTTTTTAAATCTACAACTGCTTCTTTTAAGAGCTCTACATTGACAGGGTCAAGTCCACTGAATGGTTCGTCTAAAATTAGAAGTTTTGGCTTATGAATCACTGACGCTATGAATTGAATTTTTTGCTGATTTCCTTTTGAAAGCTCCTCGACTTTTTTTGTAGCATATTCAGGAACTTTAAATCTTTCTAACCAATAATCAATTTGTTTCAGGATTTCCTGTTTTTCCATACCACGCAATCTAGCTAAATAGACTAGTTGATCTCGAACCTTCATTTTCGGATATAGTCCTCTTTCCTCAGGTAAGTATCCTATTAGATGACTCGTATCATAATTAATCTTTTTACCGTCCCATGAAATACGGCCTTCAGTAGCGTCTAGTAATCCAAGAATCATACGAAACGTTGTCGTTTTTCCAGCACCGTTCGCACCTAGAAATCCAAACATTTCCTTTTCAGGTATTTCAATAGATAAATGATCTACTGCTGTAAACTTTCCAAAACGCTTTGTAACATTTTCTAGTTGTAATGCCATTTTCGTCTCCTCCTTCTCCCATTAGGTAGTACGTTTAAATGTACTTTTGGTTTCATTTTTCTACAACTTTTTCCATATAAAAAGCTACCATGGCCTATATCATAATTGTTGCATCAAGCCTGGCTATCTACTAAACTTTAAGTATCAGAATTTTTATACAAAAGGAGATTAATGAAATGAATTACGTTTTAACTGTATTTGATAAATCTGGAGAAATGCTTTTAGAGGAATCCTTCGAGGCAGCATCTGAAAAAGAAGCGAAAGAAATAGGCGAAAAAAAGTTGCAGGAGAACAACTATTTGGAAGCGACGCACCGCTGCACAAGCTCTGCAGGGAAACTAATTTTATTCCATCGTTAAAGAAAAAGGTTACCCATTGGTAACCTTTTTCTTTTACTACTTATTTCCCTACAAATGTTGGCTTACGCTTTTCTAGAAAAGCCCTTACGCCCTCTTGATGGTCCTCTGTATTTCGCATTTCCTGTTGTCCTTGTTTCTCTAATTCTAGTATTGTCTTAAGTTCTGGTAAGTGAACCTGGTTAAAAATTGTTTTTGTTTGTACCATTGCTTTCACCGGTTTCTTTAACCATTTTCCAACCTTTTGTAAAACTGCGCCTTGTAAGTCATCGTCAGCCACTTCATCGATTAACCCGATTGATAGCGCTTCCTCAGGAGACATTTGTTTTCCTTCCCAGATGACTTGCTTCGCCTTAGCTTCTCCAAGTCTTCTTTGTAGGAAGAAGTGTCCACCACCATCTGGAATTAAAGCGATTCCAATAAAATTCATTGCTAAAATGGAATGTCTATCAGCAATAATATAATCTGCAGCAAGCGCAAAACTGAGTCCTAGTCCCGCAGCTGGTCCATGAATTGCACTTATCACTAGTTTCGGCATTGTATAAAGCGTTGTCATAAGTTCTGAAATAGTATCCATTACTGGTCCAAATGCACTTTCATCAGTAGAGCTTAGCATCGTTTTGATATCTCCACCAGCCGAAAAACCTCGCCCACTTCCAGACAAAATAACAATGCTTACTTCATCGTTGGATGCTACCTCTTTTAACGTTTGTACAAGTTCATTTAACATCGTGACATCCATTGCATTAATTGCTTGAGGACGATTAAGAGTGACATGAGCTACTCTATTATCGATATGTAAAAAAACAGTTTCACTTTGTTGAGTTGCCATTTTTACTACCCCCTGTTTGTTATTTGTTTCCATTATACAATTATATAAGTATAATAGAAATAATTTTCTAATAGTTTAAGCCATCCACTGAAGATGGATGGCCGTGCATTACTACTTCATTTCTGATAGATGTTCCTTCAATTGGTCTCGTAAAGCTCTCTTTAAAAACTTTCCTACAGAAGTTTTTGGTATCTCGTTCATAAAGACAATATCGTCTGGTAGCCACCACTTTGCAAATTGAGGTTTTAAGAACTCATAAAGATCTTCTTTAGTCGTTGTATCTTTAGCAGTATCTTTTAAAACAACACATGCAAGTGGTCGTTCCTGCCATCTTTCATGAGGAACAGCGATAACAGCAGCCTCAAATACCGCATCATGAGCCATCAGAGCATTCTCAATATCGACTGATGAAATCCATTCCCCACCGCTCTTAATTAAGTCCTTTGTACGGTCGACAATTTTTACAATTCCTTCTTCATCAACTGTTACAACATCCCCGGTATGTAACCAGCCATCTCTAAAAGCATCTTTGGTTCTCTCATCCTTATAATATTCATCTGCAATCCAGTTTCCTCTTAATAGAAGTTCTCCCATTTCTTTGCCATCCCAAGCTACTTCACCATCAGGTCCAACCACCTTCATATCTACAAGAGGGACTAGTGAACCTTGTTTTGACCGAATTTCCAATTTGTCTTCATCAGACAAATCATTTTGGTAGCTCTTTAAGCGAGATAGTACAACAAGAGGCGTTGTTTCAGTCATGCCATACGCATGAATAAATGGAATTTTATATTTTGACTCGAATGCTTTAATAAGCCCCTTAGGTGCTGCAGAACCTCCACATAAGATACGAGTTAAACTACTAGTGTCATAGTTTCCTTGCTCTAGTTCATTCAGAAGTCCTAACCAAATGGTTGGTACCCCTGCTGTAATTGTGACTTTTTGTGATTCAATTAGTTCCGCAATAATTTTTGGTGTAAAATAAGGTCCTGGCATTATTTGTGTCGTACCAAACCATGTGGCAGCAAACGGAATTCCCCATGCATTTACATGGAACATTGGCACAACTGGCATTGCTATATCACTTTCAGATAAACCGGAGCTGTCTGCAAGTCCAAGGGCCATACTATGTAAGACAACTCCACGATGAGAATAGATCACACCTTTTGGATTACCTGTAGTTGCAGAAGTATAGCACATCCCAACCGGGTCATTTTCATCAATATCTTTTTCGAATTCAAATGATGGGTTCCCTTCACTAATGAGTTGCTCATAATGATAGACTGGCTCAAGGGTAGTTTCTGGTAAGTCTTCCTTATCAGTCATAATAACGAAGGCTTCTACCGTTTGTAGTTCGTCTTTTATTTTTTCAATCAAAGGTAGCAAATCATCATCTACAAATAAAATTTTATCTTCTGCATGATTCACTATATAGGATATATGAGCAGGTGATAGTCGAATATTAATGGTATGTAAAACAGCACCTACCCCAGGAATAGCAAAATACGTCTCCAGATGGCGGTGATGGTTCCACGCAAGAGTACCCACACGTTCTCCTTTGGCTACCCCTAATTTGTGGAGAGCACTTGAAAGTTTCCTTGTTCTCTCGCCTATTTCCTTATACGTGTGAGTCACAATTCCAGTAGATGTCCTTGTGACAACTGTTTTCTTTGGATAATACTTTTCTGCGCGTTCTAACATAGAAGAAACAAGCAACGGTACATTCATCATACTTACATTCCTCCATAAAATGTATTTAAAGACTTTTCTTTTTAGCCAGTCCTTGGATGATTTTTTCACTATGCTCTCCTAACGCTGGAGCACTCGTTCTTCTTACTACAAAATCCTGCTCATATCGAGTTGCAACCTGGACACTCTCTTTATCCTTTACAATCATCTGACGAACTCCACTGCCGTACCTATTCATTGCTTCTGTGGCTTCAAGTACTGGTGCAAGGCAGCAATCTACCTCTTCAGCAAACTCACTCCATTCTGCTAGAGTTTTGCTTTTAAAAAGATTAGTTAGTTCCATGAAGGTAGGATTCTCTAGATTTGCGTAAGAATATTGAGTTTTTATCCATTCAGGTTTTTCACAAGCATTACAGAAGTTCTCCCAAAACTTTTTCTCTAAAGCGCCTAGACTAACATACCTGTGATCGCTAGTTTCATAGATAGCATACGAAACAATGGTACCTGCTAAAGCTGTAATTCCATTTTGCTTTCCTGTTTTATGTGCTAGGACAAAATGATTATTCATTAATCCTAACAACGCATCTACTAGTGAAACATCGATATATGTTCCTCTCCCTGTTTGCCCTCTTGCAAATAATGCAGCTAGTATGCTTTCAGATGCAGCCATTCCTCCTAGATGATCTGCGAGTGTTAACGATGGATGTATTGGTCTCCCTTTATGATCCTTCAATTGGGAAAGGACACCTGTTAGTGATAGATAATTTATATCATGACTACCTAGAGTTGCTTCCTTTCCCACAAGCCCATAGCCTGAAATAGAACAATAGATAATTTTTTCATTGGCTTTGCTCACAGATTCATAGTCAAGTCCAAGTCTTTTCATTACTCCTGGTCTAAAACTTTCTATAAGTACATCGGCACTTTTTATTAACTCAAAAGCTCGTTCTAACCCGCCTTCACTTTTTAAATTGACTGTAATGCTTTGTTTAGAAGCATTGTTTGCCTCAAATACAATTCCTTGTTCATCCGGTGGACCCATTTTTGCACGAGCAAGCTCTCCATTAGGAGGCTCGACTTTGATGACAGTTGCCCCAAAGTCTGCTAATCTTAACGCCGCATAAGGACCTGGGATATATTGTGAGAAGTCTAGGACTGTTCTCCCTTTTAAGTACATGTTTTAAAGCCCCATGTTTTTTACGATAATTGTTTTCATGATTTCGTTCGTTCCCGCATAAATAGCAGAAACTGGCGTATCTCGATACCTTCTGGCAATCTCATATTCTTCCATATATCCATAACCACCATGCAACTGCATACATTCTGCTGCTACTTTTTTAGCCAGATCTGTTAGCCACCATTTTGCCATTGATACTTTTGTAACTACATCCTTACCAGCCATATGTTGTTCAATCAAATCATCTATAAACGTTCGGCCAATTTCAATTTCTGTTGCCATTTCAGCTAGTCTAAATTGAACAGTTTGGAATTTACTAATCGACTGGCCAAATGCTTCTCTCTCTTTTACGTATTTAACAGTTAGCTTCAACATAGTTTCGGCGGCGATTTGTCCAGAGAGAGCCACAATTAATCGTTCCTGCTGTAACTGTTGCATAAGATAATAAAATCCTTTACCTTCTACTCCTAATAGATTCTCAGCAGGTACTCTCGCATCCTCAAAAATCAACTCAGCTGTGTCCTGTGAATGGAGACCGATTTTCTCTAATTTTCTTCCTCTTGAAAAACCAGGTGTATCTTTTTCAATTACTAATAAACTGATTCCCTTATGTCTTTCTTTAGGATTTGTTTTACAAACTACGACAACAAGGTCAGCATGTATGCCATTTGTAATAAAAGTCTTTTGGCCGTTCACTATATAGTGGTCACCATCTTTTATAGCTGTTGTTTTGATACCTGCCAAATCTGAACCTGCTCCCGGCTCAGTCATGGCTATGGCTGTTATGAATTCACCAGAAATACATTTAGGCAACCATTTCTTCTTTTGTTCTTCTGTTCCATATTCGTTGAGGTACGGTACTACAATATCGTTATGTAGACCAATCCCTACCATGCTTGCTCCAACTTTTTCAAGTTCTTCATTAATAACAACTGAATAACCAAAATCAGCTTGTAACCCGCCATATTTTTCATCTACCCATGGACAAAGGAAACCATTCTCTCCCATCTTTGACCAGAATGATCTTGGAATGATTCCGTCTTTCTCCCATTGATTAAAAAAAGGATATGCTTCTTTTTCTAAGAACTTTCGAAATGCATCACGTAGTATATGATGCTCTTCTTGTAAGTAACGCGCTGTCATTATTGTTGCCTCCTACTTTTTACGCTTTTGCTGTATCGCCTGTGAATTGCTGACGTAATAAAAACTTTTGTATTTTCCCACTCGCATTACGTGGCAGTTCGTCTACAAATATATACTTACGCGGTCTCTTATAACCCGCTAATTTATCACTATTTTTACAAAATGAATCAAGTTCATGTTCAGTTACCTGGGGATCCTTTTTCACAACAACTGCTATAACTAATTCACCCCATTTTTCATGAGGTTCCCCTAAAACTGCAACATCCAGGACACCTTCATGTTCATATAAGACATCCTCCACTTCTCGTGGGTATACATTTTCCCCGCCACTGATTACCATATCGTCAACACGATCTGCTACATAAAGATAGCCATCATCATCGAAATATCCTAAATCACCAGAATGATACCACCCTTTATATAATGACTTCTCAGTTGCTTCTTCTCTATTAAAATACCCCACCATCATACTTGGTCCTCTAACGATAATCTCTCCGACTTCATATGGAGGTAACATATCCTCGGGGTCTGATGGTCCATCTTCAGTTGGTCTCACAACACGTACCTCATGATTAAAACAAGCTTTGCCTGCAGAACCTGCTTTTGTAAGTTGTTCATCCTCAGTAAGGAACGTAATAGCCGGTCCCATTTCTGTCATACCGTATGCTTGGATTAAATTAACGCCAAGCTTTTCTTTACATGCTTTGACTAATACCGGCGCCATCGGTGCTGCACCATATAATCCAAGGCGTAACGAGGAGATATCATAGTTTTCTAGATTTTCCTGTAGAATCATATTCCACATGGTCGGAGCTCCAAACATAACCGTAATCTTCTCTTCCTGAATGCTTTGCAGTACTTGCTTAGGTTCAAAATGGTGGATAATCACATTACTTGCTCCTACATGGACTCGAGGTAAAAAACAGCAATGAAGCTCTGCACAGTGAAACATCGGTGCTGTTACTAAGCCTCGGTCATTATGTGTAAGCCGCTTTGCCGCTATACATGTCATGCTCTGCTCAACCATATCACGATGGCGGTGCATAACCCCTTTGGGTTTACCAGTGGTACCACTTGTGTACATAATCGCATATACATCATCTTCTGAAACGGTAACTTGAGGTGACTTCGTAGAAGCTTGACTAACTCGTTCATGGTAGTTAACAGCATAGGTTGGGGTAACATCATCAATTGACCAAAACGATGTTTGTGGGTATTCTTCTGCAATTGGAGCAATGTTTGGCTCTAAGACTTTTTCAAATAAAAATACCTTTGGCTTTGCATCTTGTAAAATATATGCGATTTCCTGAGACTTTAATCTAAAGTTAATAGGGTTTAAGATTGCGCCAATTTTGGTGCAAGCAAAAAAAGTAGTTGCCAGTTCACTATTGTTAAAAAGGTAGGTAGAAACCCGGTCGCCTTTCTTTACACCAGAAGCAATAAATGCATTTGCTAGTTTATTCACTTCTTCATTCCATTGATGATATGTCCAGCGGATTCCTTTTGTTCGGTCAACTAGTGCTTCTTTCTTTGGAAATTTGCTAACTGTCTGTTCGAATAGAGTACCTATGCTAACGTACATATAAATCCCCCTTTTTAAGTTACCAGAAAACGCTTACAAAAAATTCGGAAATTGAAAGTACTAATCAGTTAATCTTTATGATGTCTAGTACTAGATTAATTCCTCATCATAGGAGAAAATCCCTTTTAATTTTTTAACTTTTCAGTTTTTTATTGTAAAAGAGTTTTATCTATACCCCCTATGTTAATGAACACCGTTTTTGGGATTCCATACTCCCTGCTGCTTGAGGTTATGAAGAATCTGCCCAATATGGTAGGAGTTATGAATGTTGATATTTGCAATGGTCGTGTTCCAGTCCCCTTCTAGATCTGGTCTTACTCTACTTTCTAGTTTCTCATCATCTGCATTCTTGAGAGTATTTCTCCAATCTTCCATTACAAACAACAACTTTTCAACAGCTCTTCTCCAGCTATCTTCTCCTTCTTCTAGAAAGGTAAAAGTGTCATCATTACTAGAGATCATTGATTCTTCAAGTTGGTTGCCTTTAAATCGTTGTAAATAACGGTCATTCCAAAAAGTTAGGTGAGCCACAATCTCCCAAATTGAATTTTCAGCACCTACTTTTTTCATTGCTTGTGATCGTGTTACTTCTGCTAAAACATTTTTAAGTGGCACAAACCAATTCGGTTGGTCAATGCTTGCTGAAAATTGAGCAATTAATACTTCTTTTGTAGTAAGAGTCATCCTAGTTTCCTCCTATACTTTCGTTCTTTTTATAGTATTTTTTGAGCAGTAGTTTCATGCCGATTTTTCTTTAGAATCGTATTTTTAAATAAAAAACTCCCATTCTTAAGAATGAGAGCTTGGTACTTTGAACAAGTCATTGAGGATATTTAGTTTCTTTTCAGTATACTCAGCAAAACTATCGTTATAGGTTTTTGGGTCTTTCGGGTTTGCAAATTGTGTGATTTTGCCTGTGTCTGGCTCAATAAATTTACTTGCTGCTCCACAACCTAAACCGATAATAGTCTGTTGTTCCTCCATGATCATAATATTGTAGATGCTTTCTTGACCTGGAAGAGCATAGCCGACATTTTCTAAATTACCGAGAATGTTTTTCATACGATACAGGTAATATGGCACATAGCCATGTTCCTGCGTCCAAGTAGAAGCATTGTCCATCATTTGTGTGATTTCTTCTCGTCCTGCAACCTTGTATTTATCTTTATTTCTTGTCATTTCAGATGCACGTTTAAATGATAAAGTGTGCACTGTTAAAGATTCAGGCATTAATTTTTCAGTTTCCGAGAGAGTATAGTTAAACTCTTCAACACCTTCTCCAGGTAAACCAATAATCAAATCCATATTTATATTATTCATACCCATCTTACGTGCCAAATGGAACTTTTCTATCGTTTCATCAACCGTATGATGACGTCCAATTGCTTTTAGGGTTTCTTGAATATACGATTGTGGGTTGATACTGATTCTGTCTATATTCCACTTTTTAAGAACATCAAGCTTTTCAGGTGTAATGGTGTCTGGTCTTCCTGCTTCCACAGTAATTTCTCGGATGTCCTTCACATCTGGAAATGACTCATACATTTCTTCATAAAGCATGTCCATTTCT
This sequence comes from Ferdinandcohnia jepli, assembly GCF_047246645.1. NCBI lineage: Bacteria > Bacillati > Bacillota > Bacilli > Caryophanales > Bacillaceae > Ferdinandcohnia > Ferdinandcohnia jepli. Next base: position 237,689 of record NZ_JBFOKR010000005.1, on the reverse strand, counting down.
TCGGCAGTTATGCTTGTTGGTGTACCTCCGCCATAATAGACAGTGGTAATTTTAATTCTATTTTCTTTCAACCATCGACCGATTTCACGCATTTCATAGTGAAGTCCGCCTAAAAATGAATTCACAGAACCTTGTCTTCCGTTTATTGCATATGCAGGGAAGGTACAATAGGCACATTTCGTAGGGCAAAATGGAATACCTATATAAATACTAACTTCTTTTTGAAGGTCATATAAATCTGGAACCATTGTTAACTGTCGCTCTACAATTTGCTGCATCAATTCTATTTTTTCATCCGTAATTAGATAGTCTTCTTTTAATTCTTTATGTGCCTCCTCATACGAAACGCCTGCGTTACGCTTTTTATGGAGGAGCTTTGTTGGTCGGATACCTGTTAAGATTCCCCAAGGTTGGATAACTCCTGTCAGTTCCTGTAAGACAGTTACATACACATGGGAAACAGCACTTTTTACTTTCTTAAACATTTCTTTTTCTGTTTCAAACGGAGGAAATTCCTTTGAATAGTTTCCTTCATACATGTTACCAGTTGCGATTTCTGTAAGCTTTGCATGGGCAGTTATAATCGAATCAGCAATTGAATATTGAATATCTATAATAAGCTCAGGATCCGCTAATGTCGTGATCGAAAGCTCACTTTCTTCATAAAAAAGATTAGTAATTAGCTGAAGGGGTCTACTAAATCTTTCATCCTCTAGCCCAGTAAATAAAATACGCATTTGAGTCTCACCTTTTCTAAAATTAGCTTACTTAAGTGTACAGAATGTAGGTTTTAGAATCAATATGAGAATTACTGTTAAAAATTTGTTTATGTGTTAATGGCGCATTTACCTATCAGTAAATAAGTTACTGTCGTTATAGTAAAAATAATGGCGTTAATTCTTAAATACTATCGTTACTCTGGATTTACGGCCATTATTCTAAAATACAGCTGATACTCTACGTTTTAAACATTAGCCAAATTAAACAAAACCCCCACATCAAAATGCGGAGGTCCGAACTTACATATTTAAGATAAGTGCAAGTTATTTTTCAATTTTAATTTGTTTTAAAAACTCAATTCTCTGTTGTTTTCTAAAGTGTTCCTTAATCATGTAGGATACACCATTCATGTTATTTGACCGTGTTACCCAGTCCGCTGCAAATTTCACTTCCTTCGGTGCATTCCACATTGCAACACCCAGTCCTGCCGCTTCAATTATTTCAATATCATCATGAGAATCACCAATAACAACCGTTTCAGATAACGGAATATCTAAATGATTTGCTAATGCTTTTAATCCAATTAACTTTGATACACCAACCGGGACAATTTCTAATTTGTGAGGTTCAACCAAATCCACTTGAACATATTCAAAATGCTCTAAGATGGTTTCTTTTACATTTTTTAGTTCATCTTCACTTTGAGAATAAACCTCAACTTTTGGTGGAGCTACTGGATTATCAGTCAGGTAGTCACCTAGTGAATCTACAAACTGCATTGGATAAAACAATGGATCTCCCGAACCGAACATTGCTTTTGCAATCAGGTTTCCTGGAAATCTCATTCGATTACCAATAGAGAATTTTTCATGCTGCAGTCGAATCGATACTTTATAGTTTTCTAGAACTTGAACAATATTAAAAGTCTTTTCTTCTGAGATTCGTTTAACATGAATTGGATTATCAAGATTATCACTAATAAATGCACCATTATGTGTTATTAGCAATGAATCTAGTTTTAGTGCCTTGGCGATCTTTTTTGTTGATGGAAAGTGACGTCTTGTAATTAATGTCACATACACTTCCTTCGCCCGAACAAAATCAATGGCTTCCTTAGTACCACTTTGAAGTCTGCCATTCGACCGTAATAACGTCCCATCAACATTTATTGCAAGCAACCTATACATATAGCGGATCCTCCTTCTCGATGTAGCTGTCCCTATACATATGGTTATGAAAAAAGAAGAATGATTAGAACTATGAAAAAGTGCAAGCGCGATGAATAGACCTCAAGGGAAAGGCACTGAAACTAAACAAAATAAGAACCCCACATCTCTGCAGGGTTCGTCTTCGCGTATCTTATTGTTGTTCCATGCTGCCGTATAGCTCTTCTAACGGTTTCAACATGATTTGATTTAATTCATTCACAACCATACTCATTCGTTGCTCAGCTTCCATAAGCTTTGAAATTTTATCATGTTGTTGAACTAATGCAACTTGCTTTTGTGCTTGTTCTACTTCTGCCTGAGTGATTTCTTCACCCATCATTTGCTTTTGCTGAAGTGAAAGCTGAATGTTACGGAAGCTTTCAAATAAGCGTTTTGCACCCTCATCACTATTGACAACATCGTACATTTGCTTTAACTGTTTATATTCAGCACTCTCACGAATTGCCTTCTCTACACTATAAGCTACATCATATAAATTTACTGCCATTGTTTTACCTCCTTTTTTACTTTACTACGCACCAAAAAACTACATGAGTTGTCGATTATAAAATGGAAATCGTAGCATTTTTTAACACTTTAATCCTATTCAGGAAGTCTTTATGTGTTAAATAGTACCCATCAACTATAACAAACTATTCTATAGAAAGCACGTGATGTGGGTAAACCATGTATTATCAAGATTGCTATAACTTGTTATCCACAATTACCAGCATATTCATAAGTAGGCTATTGTGATATTCTATTGAAAAATTTGAACGATAACTCCTTGAAAAATCCCGATTATTCCTCCAAGTAAAGCTCCAAGATACGTAATCATTTTAAACTCTCGTTTCGAGATAGAAAGTACCATTTCTTCTAATCGATCTACAGAGAATGTTTCAACCTGATTTTTAACAATTTCCGCTAAGTGAAGACGTTCCATCATTAGTTCAATACGGTCTGCTATAAAGTCACCGATTAGCCCGATACCTTTTGGAACTAGGTCTTCCACAATCTTGTGTTTAAATGGCTGTAACAGCACTTCTGCTGGCGTTTCAAGGTATTGCTTAATTGGGAAGAGCTTGAGTGTTTGCTCTTTTACTATCGTTTGAACTTTATCAGTATCAATTTGTTCTAATAGTGTTTCAACATCCCATTCCTTTACCTTATTCCATTCTCTTTCCATTAGTGAAACTAACAAATCTCTTGTTCCTGGATTTTGGAGGAATTTTATTATTTCTGGCTGCACCTTGTCAACCAAACTCATATTTCCTAGAAACATTTGAAGCATGTTACCAAGCATACCTCTGTTGGCTAAAAAATCATCTATCATACGTCGCAGACGACCTTTTCCTTCTTCACTCTCAAAATATTCTATTCCCTTTTCCGCAATATAAGTGGCTACTTCTGGGAACTTCGCCTCAATCTTTTCAAGTAAAGGCGCTGGTATTACGGAACCAATATGCTTATTCCTAATTTCACTTAACAAATGATTATACTTTTTCTCGACAAATGCTGTGATCTTTTCTTCTGCAACCACATCTAATTTATGTATACCAATCGACTCTGCAATCTGTATCAAATTCTTTTCTGAAGAAATAAAATTATCCACTTCTTCCTTCGCCCATTCTTCAATACTCGAAACAAAACTTTGGTCCTGTAGCTTGTTCTTAATGCTTTCTGGAGTTAACAAATGTTCTACCACCATTTTCCCCATTTGTACAGCAAGTTCGTCTCTTCTCTTAGGGATTAAACCTGGTGTAAAGGGGAGTCGTTTCCCAGCAATATAAACTGCTTTATATGGTCTGAAAAGCATTTTAATAGCTAACGAATTTGTAATTCCTCCTATGATTGCACCTATTACCGCCATAAATAAAACCAATAATAACCCTTCCATGTATACCATCCTTTAAAATCATTATTTATTTTCACTCACAGATTTTCAAGAGTTTTCATACGATACGATATCAGCATTCGCCTAGATATAAAAGCGCAAGCGCCTTGGAAAAAGGAACATCGACTAAATAACCGCCACGTCCTGTGGCGAACGCCGATGTCAGCACATCCTCGAAAATGCTACGCATTTTCTTCGTGCGATGTGTATGCTGCCGTAGCCTTCCTTGTCCTGTGCAAGTCCGACAAGCGCTGGCCGGCTAATGTCGCCACATCCTGTGGCAACGCCGGCACTAGCACGTCCTGTGCGTCGGAACCCTGACGAGGAGGCTCAAAAAATTGCTAAAGCAATTTTTCTGCGAGGTTTATGCTCACGTAGCATTCCTTAGTGTTGCCGCCGCAGGAGGGGTGAAGCGACCTCGAGCTGCTTAAAAGTAGAGCTTTTGCGCAAGATACTCGAAGAAGCTTATTCATGCAGGAAAACTGGCTAGGCGCTGGAGCTGGATATAGAAAACTATATAATTCACTTAAACAATTATAGTGCTTGAACTCCAAGTCAGCAAATGAGGGAATCGGTATGATAGATAAAACACATATTGAGGTTGTGCCTTTTCCAGATGAAGAGTTGCACCCTTTTAAGATAAAGATAAGTGAAAAAATAATCAATTTATTTTCTTTACACCATACACAAGAAATTGAATTATCCTGTAGCAGGAATAGTACTCTTGTAGAAATCGTATCTATTAATGAAAGAGACCCTGTCATACACCTTAGTTACTCACTTTTACAAGAACTCAAACTGCCAAATGAAACTTTTTCTCTTTCACTTTATAAAGTTAGCAAAAATCGGCTGTCACTCGGCCCCATCATTGGACTGCTTACTGACATTTCAGAGAAACAGAATCATGTTTCTTTTGGGTCGATTGAGAACTTTTGTAGAGAATTATCTATGTACGCAGATCAAGTTGGTGCATTTTTTTATGTATTCTCTATAGATACGTTTAACGAACAAGTTGGTTTTGTATTAAGAGATGATAAATGGAAAAAAACTGTCGTACCATTTCCAGATGTTGTACACAACCGCATTCACTCTCGAAAAAAAGAGCAATCTAGTCTATTTAAAACGTTTGTTAGTACCCTGCAAGAAAACCATACTCCCTTTTTTAATGACCATTTTTTAAATAAGTGGGAGGTTCATGAGATTCTTCAGGAGAATGATCATTTGCTCTCTTACCTACCCGATACAGAGTTATTAACACATAGAGATATACTCTATGAAATGCTTGAAAAATATGAATGCGTGTTTATTAAACCCGTTCACGGGAGTCAAGGAAAGAATATCTTTCGAATTTCCAAAACCAATGAGAATATATACTTTCTAGATTATACGACGTTTTCTGGTGAAATCGAAACAGTTTATCATAGTTTCACAGCACTATTTCAATCCTTGCATTATCGGTTTAAACAACAAACCTTCATTGTCCAACAATGTATACCCCTTCTTCAATATAAAGAAATGCCTTTAGACTTTCGAATTCTTTGCCAAAAACAAGAAAATGAGAAATGGAGTACAACTTCAGCAGTTGCAAGAGTTTCATCTAAAGATCAATTTGTTTCAAATATTGCAAGGGGTGGTGAAATAAAAAAATTGAATGATGTTCTGTTAGATAACTTTGAAGCTAGGGAAGTTCCAAATATTAAGCGCCTAATGAAGGACTTGTCTATCGAAGTTGCAAGTATTATTGATATGTCGAATGAGGGTGTTTATGCAGAACTGGGAATCGACCTAGCCTTAGACAAAGACGGTAAACCTACGATTATTGAAGTCAACACAAAACCTTCCAAGAACCTAGAACAAGATAAACCTTCAACCAAAATCCGGCCAAGTGCCAAGGCAATTATCCAGCACTGTGTGTATCTTGCAGATTCTCGTTAGCCAATAAAATCTATGATGAAAGGAGAGATAAGAGATGATAGCCCTTGGTTTTGTAACTCTATATGCAAATCAAGAAAGATCGTATGCTACTGAAATTGCAAAACGAGCACAAGCATATAATATCCAGTTTTATAGATTTACCCCAATCTCCATTGACCCTATGTCTGAATATGTCCATGGTGAAATCTATAATTTTCAAACAGACTCTTGGGAAAAGGCAGAATTTGAAATTCCTACGTTCCTTTATGACCGATGTTTCTACAGTAATGATGACCATTCAAAAAAGTGTCAACCAATTATGAACTGGTTAAAAAACAGACCTGATTGTATTTTTTTAGGGCATGGGCTTCCAAATAAATGGGACATTCACAATGTACTCATTCAAGACAAACTACTCTCCCCTTACATTCCCACGACTGAACAAGCAACTTCAACAACAGTCATACTGCATACATTGATGAAAATCCACAAAATAATTCTTAAGCCTGAGAAGGGCTCAATGGGGAGAGGAATTGTTGGTCTTGTCCTACACAGAAGTTATGCAGAAGCCATTTATAAAGAAAACGGCCAACTACGAACAACACAATTTGCAACGAGAGGCGATTTAAAGAATTGGCTTAGTGATAACATTTTAACTCAGCCATACCTGATGCAACCTTACTTACCACTTCATGATGAAAACAACCGACCTTTTGATATTCGAATACTTTTACAAAAAGATCCAAAAGGGAAATGGATTGAGCAAGGCCGTGGAATTAGACAGGGCTTTGTGGACCACATTATTTCAAATATAGATGGTGGTGGACAGATCATTTCTTTTGAAAAATGGTCTGAGAGTTTATCAGATAATCAAAAACTATTATTACAGGAAAATATCCAAACACTAACTACAAGACTTCCCTTTCTATTAGAGGAACAATTTTCACCTTTATTTGAATTAGGTATTGATGTAGGAGTTACAAAGGACGGCGCACTTTGGCTCTTGGATACAAACTCTAAGCCCGGTCGAAAGGTATTATTACAAACTACATCCGATGAAAAAAAGGAAGAATTATATACTGCACCATTACGATATTGTCTCTATTTACATTCACAACTATCTGGATTAAAAAGGAGCTGAAATTATGCGAACATCACTTCCACTTTCAGTAAGTAAAAATGAGTCAGGAAAAGTTTATATTCCTAATACTTTCAAATTAAATACTCCAATTAAACAACTATTTTTTGGGACTTCTTCTTGTGAATGTGAAGTTATACAGGTTGAGAAACAAGAAATAAGAATCTCTGAAGATATATATTCTGCATTACGTATCCCTTACATTAGCAGGACTCAACTTTTTTTCAATGAAGACACCCTATATATCGGTCCACTAGTTGGCATATTTACAGCAGGATTTAGTGAATCGGCTATTCGTCCTATCGGTGAGCGAACACTCTTTTTTTCAAAGCTCCTAGCAGCGGAAAAAGCTGTCGGTGCATATGTGTTTGTTTTTGGAGCTAAGCATATCGATTGGGAAAAAGGCACAATTCAAGGATTATTTCACCACCGCAACGGCTGGGAAACGATAGAAGTTCCTTTTCCAAATGTTATCTATGACCGATTACCAAACCGCAAAACTGAGAAAAATAGAACTCTTCAACAAATAAAACAAAGATTGCATAATGAATATTTAATTCCTTGGTTCAATCCTGGATTTTTCGATAAATGGGAGGTCCATCAGCTGCTTGAGGGAGATAGCAGAGTAGCAAGTTATCTTCCTGAAACACATAAGACACCGACATTTACATTAATTGAGCGAATGCTCTCTAAATATCAGCATGTCTATCTGAAACCGGCAAATGGCAGCCTTGGATTAGGTATATTCCAAATTATTTTTGATAAGGAAAATGAAGGTTACTACTGCCGGTATCGAGATGAGCAAAATACAAACAGATTACAACGCTTTTCAACCATTGAAGCATTAATTAATACTCACTTCAAAAAGAGACGACTAGAGGATTATATTGTGCAGCAAGGTATTCATCTAGTTCGTGTTGATAAAAAGGCGGTCGACTTCCGAATCCACACCAATAAGAATGAAGAGGGTCAATGGCAGGTCAGTGTAATGGCAGCGAAAATATCTGGTCTTGGAAGTGTAACGACACATGTAAATAATGGTGGAGTGATTCGTACAATCCAAGAAATCTTTCCAAATACAGAAGAGTGTGACCGAATTACATCCTCCCTTAACGATGCTGCCCTAACACTTAGTAAAGTAATTGATAGAAGATATAAAGGGCATATTGGAGAAATTGGTTTTGATTTAGGCGTCGATAAAGATGGAAAGGTATGGCTGTTTGAAGCAAACTCTAAGCCAGGCAGATCCATTTTTTCACACCCAAAACTGCGGAAATATGATAAATTATCAAGTCAGCTTCCTTTGCAATACGCCATTTATTTAACTGAAGCTACAATTAAATCGCCAGAGGAACTTTTCAAATGATTTCCCTATACTACCACCTAGCTACTAAAATGTGGTATCACACTGAAAAGAACATAGACTACACCTTAGGACAAACAAATCAGGTTATTTCGTACCAGGGGAGCAGACTCAATGATTCGCTCCCTTTTCCTATTGCAAGTGATGGTACGAAACTCGGACCTCTTCTCGGTATTTTAACAGGGGCAGGTGAAAATTCGTTTTTGGGTAATGTTTCAACTTGTCGGAGAATCCTTGGCGCCCTTCAGGAACAAGGAGCTTTAGGAATCGTTTTAACTCCAGATTCATTTAAAAAAGAATTTGTAGATGGATACTATTATTACCATGACTGGAGAAAATGGATCAGAGTGCGAACCCCACTGCCTGATCTTGTATATAACCGTATCCCATACAGATACATGGAGGAAACGCCTGAATATCTTCATACCATTTCTATTCTAAGGGATAAGACTATCCCCTTTTTTAACCCATCCTTTTTTTCTAAATGGGAGACGTTTCAAATATTGAAAAAAAACAAATTCCTTTCTGTTTTCCTTCCCGATACCATACTCTTTCGAAGCAAAGATGATATAGAAAACATGCTGTCTAAACACCAAACAATTTACGTAAAATCCACTAATGGACATAAGGGTTTAGGGATATATGTTATAACTCTTGAAAATCAAGGAGTTTGTGTAAAAACAATAAAAGAGAATATACCTTTTGAGAACTTTGAAACATTTTGGAAGGAATACTCTAGGATCTTTACAAAGGGTGATTTTATTATCCAAGAGGCGATAGAAGCCGACAAATATAATAACCAACGCTATGACCTACGGATTCTTTGTCATTCTCTCGAAAAATCCTATACAATAAGTGGAATTGGTGTGAGGCTAGCAGGAAAGAAAACAATCACAACACATATTCCGAACGGTGGTTCAATCATTCCTTACTCGAACGTTCAATCACGATTCAATGAAACACTGATCGAAAAAATCGCAAATGAAATTGGAACAGAGCTTACCTCCCAAATTGGAGAGTTTATAGGAGAGTTTTCAATTGATTTAGGGCTTTCAACAGAGGGACAGTATGTTATCTATGAAGTAAATTCAAAGCCAATGGTATTTGATGAGCCTCATATCAAAAAACAAGGCCTTGAAAATTTAACCAAACTCCTTATAATGAAAGCAAAGACAACCTAGGGGGAGCTTGGTATGATATCGCATTTTCAGTGGAAGCCACTTTTTAAAAGCAGCAAAATTCCTGGCTGGAGCTTTTCCTTTTTCCTAAACGGGATAAAGTACAATGGCACATACAACAAAGATGGAAGTATTGATTGGCACGGCATACATCCTGAAATAGACAAAATCGACGATGTTACAAAACAAATTCATGAACTGATGCTATTTCATGTTTATGAGTAGTTTAAGTTTATTCAGCAGAAGTCCCCTACTTCTAAAAGTGGGCGATGAATGCAAAAAGAGTATACAATTCAGCTGTTGTTCAAACTCCGGATGAATAAAATTAAAGCCTCCGGCGGATGCCTCGATTTTTATAAGGAAATTTTCCACGCTTTAACTGGCAATATTGCCCTAACGGCCAACTGCCAGTAAAAGCCTGAGAGTGAACACAGACTAACAGCGCCACGTCCTGTGGCAACGTCTGTGTGACCCACTTCCTGTGGGCCGCAACTAGAATCAGTGGAAAATCACCACTGATTAAGTTTCACTCTATCGAGCGTGCTCGAAAAAAAACGGGCGCAAATACGCCAAGGTGCATTTGATTTGAAAAGCATTTTTTTCTCACCTCCTTCACACACTATCCATATATCGGGAAGGAGGTTTTCCTATGTCTAAAAAAGGGAATGAGCGTGTTGACCTTCAATACGAGGGTAAAGACAAAGTATTTATGGACGTAGATCGATTTATTAACGAAGGAATGTCAGGCGGCAGTGTCCACCGGTTCCATGGTTCAACCAATATAGAAGAAGCACGCGATTTCGAAAAAGAAGACCCACCACATACATCAGAATAAGCTAACTTTCATACATTCAACATTACAATCTCCTTCTGATATAATAGAAGGAGATTTTTGATTGCAGGATAGAAGGGACACGAACTAAAATGTTAGAAAATCTAAAAAGGCATTACAAAGATGCTTTGATCCTTGGTGATCTACCTATTCAAACCGATACATATTTGTGGTTTATAACAGAAACTGGTGCTTATTTCGGCATTAAAAAAGACCATCTAACTTCACAAGAGGTAACCTTGTTATCTTCCCTATTTACACCTTATGGTAAGAACAATCAAGAAATGTCTGACATACAGTTATACTGGTATAATCTCTTATTTTTAAATCAACTAAATATGAAAAGCCCACAAACTTTTTCTCATTGCAGACTGATTCATATACACGCAAACCAACCTATTACTGACAAACATGAATTCCAAGAAGCTATTGTTTCAGTACTTTCAAGGGAAACTACATTTCTTTGGGAAAATGAATACACCGGTTTAATTATTGAGCATCGAAATGATGAAACAGTTGATGAAGTTAGCTTTGAAGAGCTAGTTGTTACGTTAACTAGTGACTTTTATGCTGATTTCCATTTATTTGTTGGACAGGTTCATTCAATAACTCAACAGCTACATGACACTTTTAGAACAGAAAAAGAGTTATTCCAAAAAGGAATGCATTATTTGTATCAGACTAAGGTTTACTATACTCATGATATTTTACCGTATTTATTTCTAGAAAAAATGGATTCCCCCCTCCGGAACACCCTTGTAAACGTAATACCAGAGGATATCCAGAATGATGATGAACTTTTAGAAAATATTAAGGTTTTCTTAGAAAGTAACTTAAATGTCTCTAATGCCTCAAAGCGCCTATATATGCATCGCAATAGTCTACAATATCGAATTGACAAGTTTATTGAAAAGTCCGGTATTGATATTAAGCATTTTCAAGGTGCTGTCACAACCTATTTAGCGATTCTTACATTGGAGCATTTTACTGATTCGTAGACATGCACGAAAACCCTTTCAAACTTTTGTGCACTTTTTACATTTACGGTTTTACGTTGATTCAGTAAACTAAGCCTATAGAAAGAAAACGATTTCATTAGGAGGGCTCAAAGTGGCTGAATTAAGACTTGACCATATTTATAAGGTATATGATAACAAAGTAACTGCTGTAGAAGACTTTAACCTTCATATTCAAGATAAAGAATTTATTGTATTCGTAGGTCCATCTGGTTGTGGTAAATCTACAACTTTACGTATGATTGCTGGTCTTGAAGAAATTTCAAAAGGTGATTTCTACATTGACGATAAGCGTGTAAACGATGTTGCACCAAAAGACCGTGATATTGCAATGGTATTCCAAAACTATGCATTATATCCACATATGAATGTGTATGATAACATGGCATTCGGTTTAAAACTTCGTAAAATGCCTAAAGACGAAATCGATCGTCGTGTAAAAGACGCTGCTAAGATTCTTGGATTAGAAGAATACTTAACTCGTAAGCCAAAAGCTTTATCAGGTGGACAACGTCAACGTGTTGCACTAGGTCGTGCTATCGTTCGTGATGCAAAGGTATTCTTAATGGACGAACCTTTATCAAACCTTGATGCGAAACTTCGTGTACAAATGCGTGCAGAAATTTCAAAGCTACACCAACGTTTACAAACAACTACTATCTACGTAACGCATGACCAAACAGAAGCGATGACAATGGCTACTCGTCTTGTAGTTATGAAAGATGGTATCATTCAACAAGTCGGTGCACCAAAGGATGTATATGATAGTCCTGAAAACATCTTCGTAGCTGGTTTCATTGGATCTCCTGCTATGAACTTCTTCCAAGGAACATTAAAAGATGGTTCATTCCAACTTGGAGATGTATCAATTGCTGTTCCAGAAGGAAAAATGAAACTTCTTCGTGATAAAGGCTATGTAAATAAAGAGGTTGTTCTTGGTATTCGTCCTGAAGACATTCATGATGAACCAGTGTTCATTGAAGCTTCTCAAGGTTCAAAAGTAACTGCTAACATTGAAGTTGCTGAATTAATGGGTGCTGAAACAATGCTTTACTCACAAGTATCTGGTCAAGAATTTGTTGCTCGTGTTGATTCACGTACAGACATTAAGCCAGGACAAAACTTAGAACTAGCATTCGACATGAACAAATCTCACTTCTTCGATACAGAAACTGAATTAAGAATTCGCTAATAAACGAAAAGGTCGCCCGATGGCGACCTTTTTTCATTCCTTAATAAACTTTACTTCCTCATTCTGACAGTTATTACAATAAAACAAATGAGCACATTCATGTTGGCTCAGCGTATTCTCGTAACCATCAATTTTTTTCATCTCATCAATTGGCATATACGCACTATAATCATCAAAAAAATCGATTACTCGTCCTGAATCCTCCAGTCTATTTCCACATTGATTACAAGAAAAACTAGCTGTATCCAATCCATTACATAACGGGCATATATTCATAAGTTGTCTCCCTTTTATCGTATTCCTGTACTTCTAGTTTTTGATGAAAAAAAGGTGTTATGCTTTCTTTTTTACAGGAATTAATTGCCACTTACTTTTTCGAATATAATCATTTGAATTTCACATAATACTTAGTACAAACACAGCAACACATTAATTCAACGGCAACAACGGAGCAACAATTAATAACATTACGGGTTAGCCTAGTGGCTAAGGAAACCCTTATATCTGGTGCAATTCCGGAGTAACCCACCAAAAAAAATCTTAGTTTAAGGAGATGAAGGAACATGGCAAACAACAACAACAGTAACCAATTATTAGTAGCAGGTGCTCAACAAGCAATCGATCAAATGAAGTATGAAATTGCTCAAGAATTTGGTGTAAACTTAGGTGCTGATACTACATCTCGCGCAAACGGATCAGTTGGTGGAGAAATCACAAAGCGTTTAGTATCTTTCGCTCAACAATCTATGAGTGGTCGTCAAGCTTAATATCAATTAAATAATATGGCTGAAAAGAGGCACCCTGCGGGGTGTCTCTTGTATTGTCTACGTAAAAACATAGTTGTGTTATTGGTAAGATTGCGGAGTTACGTACCTCCACTTGAACTTTCTTCTGTTTGAGGGTACGATTCCTGGGTTTATTTTAAGGAAGATATTTGTGTTCTAGTATATCTTGCCTAAATTTCCTATCCCCTAAGAATTACCTCAGACACCCTTCCTTACTCTCAACCTAATGTTCCAAGTTTTGACTTGACTTATTACAAGTAAGAGAAGAAATACTAAATACGAAGATATATTTTCAGGAGGAGATTACTTTGAAGGATAAGTTTCAAAACAGCACAGATGAATTAGCTGGACGATATTATCATACAGACGACTATAAAAAAAATGACGAACTTTCTTCTGGCCTGGCAACTACACATGAACAGGTAAGTGATGCATATATGGAAGGTGAGATTAAAGCTGTCATAGATGATGCAAATGGACAGGACTTTGAAATTCCGAGAAAAGGTTACGAGGAGTAATTTCGGAATTGTTCTTAGGAGAGAGTGCAGATGAGTGAAGTAAATCAGTTTTTACGGAATATCACTAACATGGCAAAAACCACAATTAATCATACATCAAATGCTGTAAAAGCTAAATTGGATTCAGTGTTGCATAAGCCTTCGATGACGTTGACAATCGATGAGCTTGCACAATATATTGCAACACATCCTGATACAGTCTTTGATACAAAGGTCTTTCTTGGGTTTCAGTATAATTTTTATCATTTAAAGGTCGATGATAAAGTGTTTTATCTTGAAACAAAGGGAGATAAGGGAGATTACATCCTCGAACTGAGTGTAAAAACGCCTACAGATATATTGTTTGATTATCACTCTTGCGACCATAAAGCCGATTCAGAAGAAAAAATACGAATACCAGAACACCTTGAAAAGTTGGTTCATTAAAAGAAATGCGCAAGCGCCTTGAAAAAGGAACATCTACTAAAAACCGCCACGTCCTGTGGCAACGACGGCACTAGCACATCCTATGCGTCGAAACCCTGACGAGGAGGCTCTAAAAATTGCTAAACCAATTTTTCTGCGAAGCTTATGCTCACGAAGCCATTCCTTAGTGTTGCCGCCGCAGGAGTGGTGAAGCGACCTCGAGCTGCTTAAAAGCAAAGCTTTTGCGCAAGATAATCGAAGAAGCTTATTCAGGTGGGAAAACTGGCTAGGCGCTGGGGCTAGACATAAAACTTAGTTGAAAATTATATGCTTTTTCCTGTTGAAAAGGATAGCCCAAAGGCTATCCTTATTTTGTAAGTATAAAATTCTTTCCTATCTGCATAAGTGCACTACGGCTCTGCTCTCGCCTAGTTTTCTAATCAACTTCTAGTATTGGTTGATTAACTTCAACATTTACTTTTCGAATACGTCTATTTTCAACTTCGGTTACAGTTAATGATAAATGCAAGTAATCAAAAGTATCGCCTGTAACAGGTATTTTTTCAAATGATTCAAATATCCAACCGCCAAGTGAATGATGAGAGCTTTCTGGTTCTTCAATTCCCATTAACTCAGCAAAATCATCTAGGGGTATATCAGCATTTATTTCATAGTTATTTTCATCTATTTGTGTAATGTATTTTATTTTTTCATCGTGTTCATCCCAAATTTCACCGACAATCTCTTCAAGAATGTCTTCTAAGGTGATTAGTCCAGAAGTTCCTCCGAATTCATCCACGACTATTGCCATATGTGTTTTACTCTTTTGGAGTTCTGGTAATAGTGTTGAAATCTTCATCGATTCAACAACAAAGAATGGCTTTCGAACTAGAGAGCGAATATCAATCT
This sequence comes from Ferdinandcohnia jepli, assembly GCF_047246645.1. Classification (NCBI taxonomy): domain Bacteria; kingdom Bacillati; phylum Bacillota; class Bacilli; order Caryophanales; family Bacillaceae; genus Ferdinandcohnia; species Ferdinandcohnia jepli. The sequence continues at coordinate 222,617 of NZ_JBFOKR010000005.1, read as the reverse complement.
TCTTTTGCTGCACAAGATGACTTAAAAATTCTCGCTCTGATAAAATTCCGATTATATTATCAGTATTATCTTCGTATACAGGAACACGCGAATAGCGCTCCTCTAAAAACATATCACGAATTTTATCAATGGAATCATTCACTTCAACAGAGACCATGTCAATCCTTGGTGTTAGGATTTCACCAACTAGGATATCATTAAAGTCTAAGGATCGATGAACCAGTTCTTTCTCCTTATTATCAATAACTCCTTCTTCTTCACTCATATCTACCATTACTTTTAACTCTTCTTCTGTAAAAGATGGAGTGTCATTATCACTCTTAATAAGCTTTGCAGCCATTGCTTTTAACAGTCCGAATAGAAAAGTAATCGGTGTTAATATTTTCATTAACGTAAATAAAACACCAGATACAACTAATGAAAAGGATTCTGCATTTTCTTTCGCAAAAGACTTTGGAAGAACTTCCCCAAAGATTAATATTAAGATTGTCATTACAAATGTACTTACGACAAGCCCAGTGTTTCCACCAAATATATCACTCGCGACCTTGGACGCTATTGAAGCAGCTGCTATGTTTACAATATTATTACCTACTAGAATAGTCGATAACGCATTATCAAAATGCTCTGTAATATAATAAGCCTTTTTACTTCCCCGTCGCTTTTCGTCAACATAGTTTTTTAGTCGAATCCGGTTTACACTTGAGAAAGCAGTTTCACTTGCTGAGAAAAAAGCAGATAAAAGAATTAAAACAAATAATAAAACAATGGTACTCAGTGGCAATTCGTCCACGAAAAATTCACTCTCCTAGTTTTGTTAATCAGCTCTGTGTAAGGTCACAATAATAAGTGAAGTTTAGTATTAGAGTACCTACAAAAGCTTATTTGTTCAGTCATTACTCTGACCATAAAAAAAATAGATATTTTAATAATAGCAAAGAATCGTAAAAATGAAAATCATATAGTGCCGAGTGTGATACAAATCACTTTAACTGATTTTTAGTATTGGTATAGTAACAATAGAAAATTCTACGGTGGTGACAAGATGGAACAATATAAAATAAACACTTTATTTGAAGAAATTGGTGGTACACCGACAATAGAAAAATTGGTAAATGCTTTTTATCCAAAGGTATATAGTGATCCTGATTTGAGCCCTTTGTTTGAAGGTGACATCGAGGAAATAAAAAGAAAACAGCGAATGTTTCTTACTCAGTTTTTAGGCGGACCTACACTTTATAGTAACGAATTTGGACCTCCTGCGATGAGACATCGACATATCCCATTTGAGATTACACCTACTCGTGCAAATGCATGGTTACGCTGCATGAAGGAGGCATTCGAAGAAACTGGACTAACAGGAGATGCAGCAGATGCATTTTATAGTCGCTTGCAACAAGTTGCTGGAATAATGGTAAACACAGAGGAATAAAAAAATACTCATCAGATATCACGCTGATGAGTATTTTTAATTAGGATTCAATTATCATACTACCAATAAAGAATACTAGAACTAAGGCAGCTGCAATGTTAAATGTAATTGATAGTTCTTCCAAGATGACCCCTCCATACCCTCTTTTTTATTAGAGTACCACCGATTCTTTAGGAATCATGTGTTATTTTTGTCTATGGAGTGAACATTTTATGAACATTTCTTTACAAGTAACTTAGCCTGCCATTGATGAATTTTTGCCTTGTTGTAACTGATACATCTGATAATACTTGCCTTTATTTTGCATTAGTTCATCATGATTTCCTTGTTCCACAATTTGGCCACGGTCTAAAACTAGAATCTGGTCCGCATTTTTGATCGTCGATAATCTATGCGCAATAATAAAAGTTGTTCTTCCCTTTTTCAGAACCTCTAGTGCCTCCTGAATTACCGCTTCGGTTTCAGTATCAATACTAGCAGTTGCTTCATCTAGGATTAGAATTGCTGGATCAAACGCTAGTGCACGAGCAAAGGAAATTAATTGACGTTGGCCTGATGATAGAGTACTACCTTTTTCAATAACAGGCTCATCATAGCCGTTTGGTAGGCTTTTTAATAACTGATCTGCCCCGACATCACTTAATGCCTTTTCCACCTTTTCACGAGAAATGGATGGGTCATCTAAGCTTACATTTGATGCAATAGTTCCTGTAAAAAGGTATGGATCCTGTAAAACAATCCCCATATGCTTTCTGAGTTGTTGCTTAGGTATGTCGTTTATATTCAATCCATCAATCGTAATTTTACCTTCTTGGATGTCATAAAAACGGAATAATAGGTTCATGATTGAACTTTTTCCAGATCCTGTATGACCCACTAGTGCTACCGTTTCTCCTTGTTTTGCTTCAAACGAGATATCTTTTAGGACATACTCGCCTTCTTTATAACCAAAGTTTACATGTTTAAACTCAACATTTCCCTTATATCGTGGCATTTCATCTTCATATACATCAATACCTTTTGTATCAAGTAATTTAAACACTCGCTCACCTGCAACCAGGGACTGCTCAAGTAGAGCAAGCTGGTTTACCATGCCGGTAATTGGTTGGAAAAGACGATTTAAATAATCTACAAACGCATAAAGAACACCTAACGAAATCACGCTATCTGCACTGAGCGCTGCTCCCCCGAAATACCAAATCAAAGCTACAAATGCAAGGTTCCGTAAAACGCCTACCAGGTTGTGCGATGTTAACGCATTTAAGCTCAGAAGCTTATTTTGATAAGAAAAATGGGTTTCGTTCATTGCTTCAAATTCTTTTTTAGATTCTTCTTGTCGCTTAAAGGCTTGAATAATTGTCATACCTTGAATGGACTCATTAATCATTCCGTTTATTTCACTTAATAGTGAGCGAATTTTGTGATTGTACTTGGATGCAAATTTCCGATACACCTTGATCCAAATAACTAATATTGGAACTAAAACTAAACAAATTAAAGCTAGTTTTACCTCTAGTAAAAATAGTGCTATGAAAATACCAGTCATATAAATTGCACTTGAGAAGAAGTTTGCAAGCACTGTTACATAAAGGTCGCGAATTGCTTCTGTATCATTCGTGATTCTTGATACTACTTTACCTGCCGGCAAGTTATCAAAGAATTGAATTGGAAGACGTTGAATTTGACCAAATACATCTTCCCGCATTTTTTGTATGATGCGATTTGACGACGTTTGTAATAAATATCGTTGTCCGTAATGAAAAATGGATGCAATAACTAATAATCCAAAGTAGATTGCAATTAGTTTTATTAACTTTGGAACTTCTGGACGATAGAACCTGACAAGTTCATCAACTGATAACTTTTCAGCAGCATAAGAAGCTGTTTTCCCATTTCGACTGATTTCAATACCATCGTTGGTAGCTTTTCGCTCTCCATCAAATTCAATATTATTATTTAAAAAATAATAAGAACGGCCAACCTGAAGGATACGTGCTTCATTCCCTTTTTCTTCACCACCAGTAAAGTTGTCTGAACGCTTATACCAGGTATTATTGTAGTTCACCGCGTCTTGACTTTCGGATGTTTCATACCAGGTATTTTCAATACCAAGGATATGGTCATCGATCATTATTTTTGCGATAAATGGGCCAGTTAACTCAGCTGCTACCGCTATGGATAGCATCAATAATGCTGAGATAATAATCTTTTTATATAGGAGTGCATAAGAAACGAGTCTCTTACCTACGTTCATGCAGACACCCCACTTTCTGTCATTTCTTCTACTTGTTGACGTATAAATTGTTCATTGTACCAACCGTTTAGTGCCAGTAAATCTTCATGGCTTCCTTCTTCAATAATTTGACCTTCATCTAGAACAACAATCCAATCGGCATGCTCAACTGCTGATAAACGATGAGTAGTGATAATCGTTGTTTTTCCAGAACGTTCACGTCTAATATTCTCAATAATCTTTGTTTCTGTCTTTGCATCAACAGCTGATAAAGAGTCATCTAGAATTAAAATTTCCGGATCCACTAGCAATGCTCTTGCAATCGAAATTCTTTGCTTTTGTCCACCAGATAAAGCAACACCTTTTTCGCCTACAAGTGTTTGAAGGCCGTCAGGAAGCATAGTTAAATCCTTTCGAAATGCTGCTAATTCAATTGCCTTTTCCAACTCAGCCTCTGATGCATCTTTTTTACCAAATAAGATGTTTTCACGAACAGTCCTGGAGAACAGAACATGATCCTGTGGAACATATCCAATCCACCCATGTAAATCTTTAATTGAAATTCGGTCAATTGGTACTCCAGAGATTAGTAATTCTCCTTGCCCAACCGGATACTCCCTTAGCAATTGTTTTACCAGCGTTGTTTTTCCACTGCCGGTTTTCCCGACTACTCCTAGGGTGCCACCTTTTTCAATTGTAATAGATACATTTTCTAAATTTTTTACCGTTGAAGTTGGATACTGGAACGTCACATTATGAAACTCAATACGCTTTGGAATATCTACCTTTACAGGATTTGCGTGTTCAACGACATCTGCTTGATAGGAAAGTGTTTCATTTACCCTATCTAATGAAGCATTTCCTCGTTGCATAATGTTGATTAGCTCCCCAATTGCAAACATTGGCCAAATCATCATACCTAGATACACATTAAATGAAACTAATTCACCTAAGGTAATTTCATTATGAAATACTAAAAAAGCACCATAGCCTAACCCGATAAGATAACTTATTCCTACTAGAATTTTCATCGTTGGGTCAAATAGAGCATCTATCTTAGCTACCTTTATATTCTTTTCAAACACATCTTCAGTTAAGTTATGAAATCTTTGTTGATCAGCTTTTTCTTGGACATATGCACGGACAACTCGAATACCGGCTATTGATTCAAGTACCTGATCGTTTAGAGTTCCAAACGCATCCTGCGCCTCCATAAATCGTTCATGAATTTTCTTACCATACACATTCATGACCATAGCCATGATAGGTAGCGGTATTAAGGATGCTAATGTAAGCTTCCAACTAATTAAGAATCCCATCGTAAAAAGTATTGTTAACATAAAAATACTTGAGTCAATTAGTGTTAAAATACCAAAACCTGCTGTTTGAGAAACAGACTTCAAATCGTTAGTGGCACGAGCCATTAAGTCCCCGGTTCTATTTTTTTCATAGAAACCTGGTTTCATTTTTAATAAATGTCTCATAAACCGACCACGGAGAATTCTTTCTACTACATATGCTCCTCCGAATAATTGGTACATCCAGACATATGTGACTCCATATATAAGGACCATTAATCCTAATAAAAAAAGTAGATATTGAACAATCTTATCCTGGGTTAATGTCCCAATATGAATTTCATCAATTGCAACTCCAATTATCTTTGGTGGAATAATCTCCAGAATCCCAACGAGTATTAACAGGATAATTGCAACTGTATATCTCTTCCAATGCTGTTTAAAAAACCAACCTAATTTAAATAATACCGAAAACATAGCTGTTATCTCCCTTCATGTCTACAATTTCTACTAGCCGCTTTCTGGATCTCCGACATATTTAATTCCACTTACTACAAATCCCCTCATTTTGTGTTCCTCCTTAAAATTTTTTATAGCAAACAATCTGGTAGATTGTTGTACCCAATTTGAAACCACGCAAAAAGGACATACCACACGAAACAGCGATATGCCCTAAAAAAGCATAAAAGCACACGTCACGTATTAAAAGTGACCTGTACTTTTGGTTAAAAGTGTATAAATGTAGTAGGAAAATGTTTATCTACTATAATTAAACAAAGGAAAGGTCACGAAACTATTTAACTTTGTGATTGGTAAAATCAATACATTTTTCATTTCGATACCCTCCCTTTCCATTTACTAGTAATTTTAATACTTAGTTAGATTACCACCGTGGACATATTTTTGTCAATTACTACTTTTTTGATAATTACCTATTTTTCGATTACCCCAAATATCTGTGGTATAGAGTTTTCGCTTCTGCAATGTCCTTTGTCCCGTGAACCAGCACTCGGCCATCCTTAAAAATGACGAGCCTGTTTTTACCGATTGTAAAAGACAGTAAAAATGGGTTTTGCTCTACAATTCCTCCATGTGTCTTTAAAAGTGTAGCTAATTCATCTAAATTACGTTCAATTCTTTCTGATGGTCTTATTTGTACTGAATCTCTTCCACATAACACGGCTGATTTGGTTTGATTTTCAAATGATAAGTATGGATAGGTTCTATCCGTACCACATGAGAGACAACTATCCTTTTTTACTTTGTCTACCTTAATTGCTGTATACTGATTTTTCCAAAGATCAAAGGAAACTAATTTTCCACGAAGTGACCCGATATCTTCAACTAAGATTTTTAATGCTTCTGTTACTTGGTAGGCAACCACCATTTGTACCGCAGGACTAATAATTCCTGCCGTATCGCAGGTTAATCCTCCAATCGGCACTGTCTCAAGCAAACAATTGAGACAAGGAGTTTGGCCAGGTAAAATGGTATAACTTATCCCGTAACTTCCGACACATGCTCCGTAAATCCAAGGGATATTGTATTTTTGAGATGCATCATTTACGAGCATTCTCGTATCAAAGTTATCAGTTGCATCTATGATGATATCGACTTTCTGGATGAGTTCTTGAATCTCTTCAACGCCTACATCCATTACATAAGCATTAATATCAACCTCTGAATTCACTAGTTGTAAACGCTCTTTGGCTGCAATTGCCTTTGGCAAACGATTCCTAGCATCCGATTCCGCATAAAGCTGTTGTCGCTGTAGATTACTCCACTCTACATAGTCTCTATCTACAATCGTAAGCTTACCTATGCCGGCACGCACAAGTGCCTCGGCGCTTCCTGTTCCAAGAGCACCTGCACCTACTACCAAGGCATGCTTATTTCTTATCTTTGTCTGACCCTCAACCCCAATTGGAGCAAATATTTCATGTCGAGAATATCGTTCACTCAACCGTTCTCATTCCTTCCATTGTCTAGTATTCATATTATTGAATACTACATGTCTGAGGTCTATGGTATCATATTGGCTTCCTATTTTTGTAGTTGTTTGGTTCTATAGTGGCTATTTTATAGTCGATTTCAACTTTACTGGCCAATTCTCATGTGTATACGCCATTTCCCAAAAGGCGTATTCATATTGACTACTAATTATAAAATGCTCTTTCATTCTAGCACGGTCATTTTCTGTTACTCTCTCTGCTAATTCGTCAATCAATTTAATTTGTTCCTCAACTAGCGTTTTGAACCAAGCTCCACCGTATGCCGAAATCCATTCCTGATAAATTGGTTGAGATGGTTGGCAATCTTTTAGCTGTTCTCCAATTTCGTAATACAGCCAATAGCATGGTAATAGTGCTGCAACTATATCACCTAAATGCCCTGTATAAGCTGCCCTATATAGGTGGGAGGTGTAGGCATATGCTGTTGGGGCTGGGTTAAACTCTGTAATTTCTTGTTGATTGATCTTCAGCTGTCTCGAGAAGTTTTCATGTAGTGATAATTCTGCTTCATAGGTTCCTTGAGCATGAACAGCAAAGAGATTAGTTGTATGTAAGTCTTCAGCTTTTGCTGCACCTAATGATTGTATTTTTGCAAAATGTGAAAGGTAATATGAATCTTGTAAGACATAATAGCGGAAAGACTCTAAAGACAAAGTTCCATCCCCGATACCTTTAACAAAGGGATGGTTAAAGCTCGCTTTCCAAATTGAATCTGCTGCTAAACGAATTTCTTGTGAAAATTTCATTATGTTTCTCCTCCTACTGTATTTATTTATTAAGATTCAACAATTCCACTTGTAAAAAATCAATTAAAAAACCACCTCCTCTACACAACGTAAAGAAGGTGGCTAATTTTAGAATACAACTCAAAGAAACTAAAGGTATGTATTGGCCTGCCCACTTCCCTACGCTGGTATAATCCAGATCAGGTTCTAAGAGTCTTAAGGTCATGTACGAACAATCCTCAATCTCAGCCTTTTGCTTTTATGCTTAAAGGCACCCCTAGTGGTAAACTACTATTCACTTTTCATAGTTATCCTAACATTTTTATAATCCTTCTTCAAATCTTTTATGCAATAGCTTTTTCTTTCTTATTATGCCTAAAGTCCAAACAAATCCAGGTACAAAAATGGAAATAACAGAAGCTACTAGTACCCACTGATTCTCCATAATCATAATTGCGCGATGATGATCAAAGACAAGCCAATAACTATAGGCACATAATATAATGCCTACAGGAATAATAACAGGTCGATAATCTTTTAGATTAAATAGACGTTGAAACGATATGGATGCACAGAGTAGTGTCATTAGAATTTGTGTAATCGAAGAAAGAGCGAAAAATGCAATCATAATCATTTCATATCTATGAATAAACAACCCTATTTCTGCACTTCTAGCCATTTGCATACAAGAGATTATATAATTGCCTGTTACTTCTGCAGATAGTACGCCCGCTTCTAGAATCGGCCACATTAACACAAAAGCCCCGCCATATCCAATCCCTGCAACGCCTGATTTACCCCATGTTTTTGGATTCTTTACATTAGGTAAAATGAGTGCAGCCATCATTGTTGCCATAGCCCAGTCCGTATTGTTATGACGGCTTGCCCAAAGTGTTTCTCCTACACCTGAACGAAATACAGGTAACAATTCGCGGATATCAAAGTTCGATAATGACCCCAGAAGCAGTAAAATATTTAGTGCAAGTATCGATAAAATGCCTATGACTGCCATCCTTCCGATAACCTCTAACCCAAACATAATTCCATAGACACCTATTAAAAATGGAACAATGATAAATAGTAAGATCGGTGCATCAGGTAAAAAATAATCTTTTAAATGATAAACAAACGTTGTCATAACCGCACCAAAAGCACCAATAAAGAATACAAAAAGCAGCAGACTTATAACTTTACTAAACCATTTTCCTCCCAGTACAGCACTTTGTTCTATTAAATCTGATTGAGGTAATCTCCTAATAATAAGTACAGTAAGAAGCATAAAAAGAGCACCCTGAAAAGTAGATAGTGCAGTTGCTATCCACATATCACTACCAATCTCACGGGCCATCGATCCTTGTGTTAAACCAATGGCTTTGGCATAGACCAAATTTATGATAATCGCCATAAACATACCATTTGTAATTTGTACTCTCATTCCTTATCACCTGTTACCCCTCGTTTTGTGGGCCTATATAATAGGGCAGAATCATTTAATTCAGCAATTACTTGAATTTCTACTTTCGCTTGAGTAAATTTTTCTTCCCAGTTATCCTTTATCTCTTTCCATTCACTTGGATACTTATTATTAAAAACCTTTCCTAGTTCAAGAAAATCAGATTGATAATCTTCTTGTGCTAGCTTTACAACTTTTGTTAATTCATTTTTCAATGTCTCTTCAAGTTCTGTTTCAAGTTTCTTAATGCTTTTTCCATCAGCCAAGCTAAAAGGACAGCCCGCTTCAACAACACTAGCGAAGGTGTGCATTTTCACAAGAAATGATGGTGTTTGATTACGATAAGAAGGTGTAACATCAAAGGTCTGCTTTCTAAGCTCCACACTTATTCTTTTTGGAGGATTATTTGGACATGATAACGCAACAATACCTGATTCTAAACTTTCTACGAACGGGAGTAGCCCTCTTACTTCATCCGGTTTGATAATGCCAACTAACTTATCCTTTTTGAATACTCCAGCACCTGCCAGCTCTACTTGCTTATACGCACCAGCCTGGCCTGGTTTTTTATTAGACACTCCTCTTTCTGTTAAGCGTACCCTTGCTAAAACTGGTTCAGAGCTTTCACTTAAGTAGGCAGACTGTAGATCAATCATTTGCGTCCTAGGTGCTTGGGCAGATATATCAGTAAATCTAAATAATTTATCCAATGCCTCTCCTGGTATAACTTCAAGGCCGGTAATTGTGGAAACGACTTCACTAGCATTGTTAGGAGTTACGAGGACCCAGGTTCTCATCCTTAGCTCTGGATTGCGCGTGAAAAAGTCAATAATATCTGCAATCCCCTTTTCCCTGGCGACATCTTCATTGATTACAACGGCATAGTTATGGGCCCAAAACACTCTCCTTGTTGCAAAAGTAGCCAGATTTCGAATTGCCTCAAAAATAGTTTCCCCTTCTGCACTGGCAGACCAAATTGGGTCTCCAGTTTGACCTGACGGAGCACCAGTTTGCCCTCTTGCATCTGCTGGACGGGCGACCTGAGCAGTAATTTTTATATGTCCATCTTTCTCTGCTTTATCTATTCCTACTGCCATGACTAGAGCAAGGTCATTAATCTCTCGCTTTCCTACACAGCCAGTAAGAAAACTAAAACATAATAGAACAAGTGCTACTTTTTTTACCATACACACCACCAATCCATTTATATAATCATGAGTCTACACTATTCTTTTTTCGTACCACCGTCTTTCGGAGGTTTTGGAATTTGCTGTTTCCCTTCACGCATTTCTTTCCCCTCTGCTAGTTCTGGTTGCCTTTCCATTTTCCACCAAGGGAAACGAATTAAAGCATCCTTTTGGTCTGTTGGTGCTAATGGTGCTGCTGGCGCTAGATATGGCTCACCAAATGAACGTAAAGAAAGTGCATGAATTACCAATAAAGTAAACATTGCTGTAAATCCTAATAACCCCAGCGTTCCTGAAGCGAATAATAATGGGAATCGTACCAGCCTAACAGAAATAGATGCTGCATAATTGGGAATGGCAAAAGAAGATATGCCTGTAATTGCAACAATAATTACCATGAAAGGGGAAACCAACCCTGCCTGAACTGCAGCCTGACCAATTACTAGTGAACCGACAATACTGACAGCCTGTCCGACTGGCTTGGGCATTCGTAATCCCGCTTCTCTCATCAATTCAAAAGCAAGTTCCATAATTACTGCCTCTATTAAAATAGGAAAAGGAACAACCTCTCTACCAGAAGCAATTGTGAGTGCCAAAGGAGTAGGGATCATTTCTTGATGAAAACTCACCAACATGACATAAATAGATGGAAGTACTAAACTGAACACGAACGCGGCATACCTAACTATTCTAAAAAAAGAACCAGATATAAATTTAGAATAATAATCGTCACTTGCCTGTAAAAATTGCCAGAAATACGTGGGAACTATTAGTACAAAGGGTGTATTATCAACAAAGATGGCTACTCTTCCTTCTAAAATAGCTGCTGCTACTTTATCAGGTCTTTCTGTACTTTGAATTGTTGTAAAGGGGGAATAAGGAGCATCTTCAATTAGTTCTTCAATATATCCACTCTCAATTACTCCATCGATTTTTATCTTTTCAAGACGACTTTTTACTTCCCTAACTAATCCCTCTTTCACAGTCCCCTCAAGATAAGCAATATTAATGTCCGTTCTTGTTTTTTGCCAACCTTCAGGGCTTCAAGCTTTAAATACGGATCTTTTATCCTTCTTCTAACCAACGCAGTATTCGTTCGAATATTCTCAGTAAAACCATCCCTTGGACCTCTGACCACTTGCTCGGTTTGTGGTTCACTTATTGATCGTTCGTTCCATCCTCTTGTTGAAATAAGTAATGCTTCATTAGACTGATCTATTAGGAAAACAGAATCTCCACTTAAGATGCCATTAACTGCTTCTTCTACTTTGGTTATCAATTTAACAGTTTGGATATAAATAAAATGTTTTTTTACCTTCTCCGCAAGTTCTTGTCCAATGTCCGGCTTATCCGATGTAGAAAGTAATTCATTTGCCTGAAACATAAAAATCTTGATAATCTCATTGATGTCTTTTGAGTTAACAAGTCCATCAGTATACACACTAATAGCTTTTAGATTTTTTTCGTCCTGGAAGACAAAGTCACGAAATATAACGTCATCTGTCAATGTAAAGATAGACTGGAGGAGAGATTTATTTTCTTCAATACTAGGTTTTAATTCCTGTTTCAAACTTTCCTCTATTGCTTTACTCATTGTTGTCAAGCCTTTCTAGAAGTACATTTTACGTGATTTACTCTATATCTTTTAAAATAAACATATGTTGTGATCTACATAACTGCTTGTGAAATTCCTTTCCTTTCTCTATTCATTTAATCACTTATAGAAGGAATTTTATTATGTATAGGAATACCATTATCTCCTGTTATATCCATTTATGTAGGCTATTATTCGAAGGGTTAACTGAATGTATCTTTATTTATATGAAGGCAATAATGGATTACTAATGAAGGCAGAATAGGGTGAGGAAAAGATGGATTTATATCATTCATGGCTTTATATACATGTACTCAATACAACCTGGTTTGTGTGGGCAGTGGTAATTATCGTATTTGGTTTTAATCTAATAGCTCCGATTATTATTTGGTTCGTGATGAACGGCAGACGAATTAACATACCTTTTATGAGAAAAAAAGAAAAAGCTAGACAATAATTCCGTCTAGCTTTAGATACTATTCAACAAACACTGCTGTACCATATGCAATTATTTCAGAAGCATTTTGCATGACTGCTGAAGTCTCTAGTCTCATTGCAATTACTGCATTAGCACCTTTTGCTTGAGCATCTTCCACCATGCGTCCAATTGCTTTTTGTCTAGCTTCATTCATCATTTCTGTATAATCAGTGATTTCACCACCAACTATTGTTTTTAAACCAGCCATTATGTCTCTTCCGATATGCTTTGATTGAACTGTACTTCCTCTTACAAAACCCTTTAATTCCTTTATTTCTTTTCCTGGCACGTAATCAGTAGTCACGATAATCATTTTCTTCATCCTCCTTCTTTTCTTTTTTTCTTTCTCGAATCAATAACCAAAACAATAGGAGTATTGTAACCATATAAATCGCGTAAAAAGTTAATGCAACCTCTATATTGATGAACAGGAAGATTATTCCTACGATTTGGCCTATTATTGCAACACTTAACACAAAGTATTTCGCCACATTCTTCATTATTTCCTACCTACTTTAAACAGCAAATATTTTTTTCTTGCAAAAAGAACATAAAATACGGTTGGCCAGGGTGCCTGTATTAAACCCAATATCCCCCAAAACCAGTGATTATGTCCACGCTTCCTGGCATCTAAAAATAACCATAAACTCTGAATCATCAAGATGACTACGACTAGAATAATTACGATGATATTGTCTGTTGTTTTCATGCATTACTCACCCGTTTTCTATATTGAAGGTACACATAGATGGGCAGGCTAATCGTTGCAATCCCTTGAACAATAAAAAATGCAATCGGAATTCTGAATAAAGCCGTAACAAGCCCAGTTAACACCAATAATGCGATCAATATAAAAGCTGTTAGTTCCTGCCTGAATTTTTTCTTTTGCTTCGCTTGTTCGGCGATGACCATTTGCTCAAAGACTTGTAAATCAGGAGTGAAAACCGAATAATTGTTGTCGACTTTTGTGAAAGCCTCATTGATCTCCTGTATTGTTTCAACATCTTCTTCAGGTTGTTGATCTTTTTTTAGTAGCAGTAGTTTGTTTTTCTTCATTTGGTCTCAACTCCTTTCTCACAGTTTGTATTCCATTATGTATCCTAGATTTAACAGTACCTAGAGCAATATGTAACATATCAGCAATTTCTTCATACGAATACCCATAATAGTGTTTTAACACAATTGGTATCCGAATTTCATCAGACAGCCTTCCCAAGGCGCTTAATACATCTGTCCATTCCTCTGATTGATTTTCAAACTGCCACTTCATTTTTCGCAATGCTTGTTCTTGTTGTTGGTAGCTTTGTTCTCGCTTCTTCTTACGGAGGTTATCGATATATAGATTCGTTGCAATTGTAATCAGCCAAGAAGAGAATTTTGCTTTTCCGTTGTATAGTTTTATCTTCTCCATGCTTTTCATCATAGTTTCTTGTGCTAAATCTTCTGCTACATCAGGCTTCATTGTAACCTTGATTAAATATTTAACTAAGAATGGATAATTCTCCTTAAAAAGCATTGCGAATGCAAGTGAGTCACCTCGCTTTGCACTGTTAATCAAATCCCTCTCATCCATTAATTTGTTTCTCCCCCAGAAGAATATATTTTTTTATTTTTTTGTCTACTCAAGCCTATTTTACATAAGATTCGTTAATAGTACGAATGAGGTTTTAAAAAGTTCACTAGAATTTTTAAAAATGTAAAACTTTTTTTATGAAATTTTTTTATAAAGTAAAAAATGGCCTCAACAGAGAGCCATTTTAAGCAAACCGATAATAGATAAGAATAAATGTTGCTAAAACAAATAGGAAGTTTAAGAATACGAATATCATTTGGTCTAGTATGGTTTTGTGAATTCGGATTGGAGGGTGATAAAACGATACACCTTCGATAATAAAGATAACCAGTACAATATGGATCATTAAATGACCTACAACTTCTGTGTAGCCAAATAACATGGTTGTGGAAATAAAGATTAACGTTAATATGAACGAAAGAATTCTGTTTAGCACACCCACTACAAGCAAATACCCCACCACAAATTCAATAAATGCTGCTAGTACGATAAATGCTTCAGGTGGAAAACCAAAGGTAGGTACCCCATGGTTATGAATAATATCTAAACTCATGGCTGGATACACCCATTTTTCTACCGCCACCCAGCATAATGAAAGTCCTGTTCCTAAATATAGGAAAGGAAAACCCCAGTTTTCGAGCTTTGTTTTACCAATTAATAAGACAAAAATAATGGCTATGTAGAAACCGTAATCGAGCATATGAAAGATTCCAACTTGATTAAGTACATTTATAAATAAGAGTAACAATAGTACTGCTCCTGCCTTGGTTGCGTAATGAATAGGAATCACCAATAATATAATAGCAAGCCATGCTAGAATGACTTCCCAAGTCTCAATGATATAAAACTCCGGAGCAAATATTGTTCCTGACATAACCTGAACAATTAAAGCTAATGCAGTACCATATTTTAAAATGTATCTGGAATATTTACGAAAATAATCGAGCTTATTATCAATCTTCTTAGCATATGGAATTTCCATTAATTTTGGAAGAAACTGCGGAAGTACTGCTAATACTACCGCCACTAAGAGTGCAACAGTCATGAATAATGGAGATAAGATGTGTTCTATCGTCTCTTTTTTCGGTTCAACCTTAGTGAACCATTTAACATGTGCTAACGTAATAATTGGTGTAAGAGTGATTACACTTACAAAACATGCAATCCAGCCTTTTTTCATGAATAATCTCCTTTGTGTTGTTGATAGCTTTATTGTTTGCTCCACAAGGAGAAATATGCGATAAGTGTAATCATACTTATTGTTTTAACGAACGTAAAAAAGCCGATTCATCAAAATTGACAAATCGGCTGTTTGTATTATTCACTAATCTCTGTTTTTTTTGCTTGAGCTAATTCTTCAGTGAGGTTATCAATGCTGTTTTTGACGTTGCCTTTTCCTGAAAGATTCTCAATGATCTCTTTTACATCAATACCAGATGAAGCTTTTAATGTCTCTTGTAGTGATGACATTAAGTTAGTTGCATAGCCGGTAACTTTGTTTGCTCCACCGTTTTCACCACTACTACCCGTATCAACAACTGTAATCTTATCGATATTAGATAATGGAGCAGCAACTTCTTTTGCATATTGAGGAAGCATTTTAATAACCATATCCAAGATTGCAGCTCTTCCATACTGTTCGAAAGCTTCCGCAATTTTTTGTTTTGCTTCCGCTTCTGCAAGACCTTTAAGGCGGATAATTTCAGCTTCAGACTCCCCTTGTGCTCTTTGGGCTTCTGCTTTAGCAAGACCATCAATACGGATTTTCTCTGCTTCCGCTTTTGCCATTGCTTCAATTCGATATTTATTTGCATCTGCTTCTGCTAATTGTTTTGCTTTTTCAGCTTCTGCAGCTTGAACAACCGCATAACGATCAGCGTCCGCTTTCTTTTTAACTTCTGAATCATATTGCTTTTCACGTCGTAGAATTTCTTTTTCTTCTAACTCAATCTGTTTTTGTCTTTCAATAATCTGAATTTGCATTTGTTGCTCAGTAACTTCTTGTTTTGCACGAGCTTCTTCTAAATGATATGCCTGGTCAGCACGAGCTTTTGCGATATCCTGCTCTCTACGGTACTCAGCACGTTTTAACTCATTTATTTTTTCAGCTTCCGCAACCTCAGTTGCACGCTCCAGCTCTGATTTCTTCGCATCTTTGTCTGCTTCAGCACGCTTAATACGTGTTTCTTTGTCTGCTTCTGCAGTTGCAATATCAGCATCACGTTTTACTTGTGCGATTCTAGGTTTACCTAAAGACTCAAGATAGCCATTCTTATCTCGTACATCTTTAATTGTAAACGATACAATCATTAAACCCATTTTTGCTAAGTCTTGTGAAGCAACACGTTGAACTTCCTGAGAGAACTTCTCACGGTTTTTATAGATTTCTTCTACTGTCATGGAACCAAGAATAGAACGAAGATGTCCTTCTAGTACTTCACGTGCTTCGTTTTCACGGTCTTCTTTACGCTTACCCAAGAACTGCTCAGCTGCTGTAGCAATTTCTGAAATAGAACTGCCAATTTTGATAATTGCTGTACCGTCAGCCATAACAGGAACACCTTGCTCCGTGTATACCTCAGGTGTAGAAACATCCAATTTACTAGATAATAGACTTAAAGGCTCTGATTGTTGAAAAACTGGTAATATAAATGCACCGCCGCCACGAACAATTTTAATACGGTTTCCTGATTCGTCAACATGCACATTCTTTCCACCTAAATAACTACCAGTAACGATTAGCGCCTCATCAGGTCCAGCTGTTTTGTACTTTGTTACAAATACACCAATGAGAGCTAATAGTAAAAATGCAACAACTCCAATTACAATTAAAATTCCAGTTGACATATGGTTTCCCCCTTTAATATTGATTCATACTTTGATACGGTAAAACGTAGACTACGCTTTCCTTTATATCTATAACAAGAACCTTTTCATCATAAGGAATCGGCTCATTATTAAAGCTTTTCGCAGATTTTGCAATTGTCCCGCTAATACCCTCGATAACTATCTCTCCAAACCCATCGACAGGTATTGAAGTAATTACCCGGCCAATTCTCCCTTTTAAATCTTCTTCTTTATAAGCAATTGATTCCTCAGCCGAAGATAATGGGATTAACACAAAAACATTAAGTAACGTGACTAATATAAATGCTAATACAAGAGCAATAAGAAAGGTAATTAAACTAGTAAAAGACAATATTTTTTCAAAAATGTAACCTGATGCACTTAGAAATGTGAGGAAAGAAAAAACAAGTGTGGGGCTCAGGAAGCTGTCAGGGAACAAACCATCAAGAAAATCGCCAAATAAAATGAGAAGAAGTGTACATACTCCACTAACTACTAAGCCAAAAAGATAGATTGTTTGGATGTCATATCCGAATAATTCCATAGCTTCACCTCCATATTAAAAACTAATGACTTACTTCTTTACCCGATACTTTCATTTACGAAATAGATATGTAAAAAGTTTCATTTTATCAAAAAATAAAAATTTTTATCTTTTATGTCGAAAATTAAAAAAGCTCCTTTGAAATCCAAACTTTTAAGAGGAATCCGAGCACAATATATGCTACTATGTACTTCCATTCAATTATTAAACGATCATTCTTTTTTTGAACAATACCTAGTCCAATAATCCACCAAAATAGTTTTGAATCAGTTATTCGCTTTTTACTAATATGGATTGAGTTACTTTCATCTCTTTTCTTATTTTCATGTCTAGCCCATAAAATGACGATTACAATGTCCGCAATCGCTCCAATTGAAATAGCTGTTAATACAAATGCCGGCGAAGGCTTCCATCTATCTGGATCCTCTGCTGCCTTCCTTTTTTCAACCCGCTCTTGCTCCTTCTTAAGAGCCTCTTGAAAACTTTGAGTAACTTGGGTATACTTCACATTTTCAATTGCCTTATTTTTTGGTACATCAAAGGTAGAATAGTAGAGACCTATTCCAACTGCTAATAAAATAAACAAGCAATAAGCTAACGCAAAAAGAATTCCTTTTTTCATAGAGATAGCACCAACTTATTTAATTTTTTTCCATTGTTCCTAAGTGATTTATTCTATAGAATAATAGTCCTTCATTAATTCTTTAGACCATTTTGGTTGATTAGCTACTTCTCGGGGAGCAAATTCATTCATATATGGTTTGATATCTATAACAGGTGTACCATGAATAGCATCAAGACCTTCAACAGTCAATGTGAGTCCATCTACGCTTATTAATTTGCAGCAACTAACTCCTAACAAATTAGGACGACCTTTTGCACGTTGAGCAAAGATGCCCACCTCAGGCCAATTTGGATTATTACGTGGTCTTCTGGCAGTTGTTTCAATACGCTCTGGATTAACTCTATGGAAAAAATACACAACCTCTAAATGTGAGAATCCATCCAACCCCTTTGTTACATCACTAGTAAACTGATTTTTATCGAGTGTAATCGTTGAAACGATACCACCCCAAAAGTCATCCTTTACTTCTGTTCTTTCGTTACTAACGCTTCCAATAGACTTGATCCTAAATTCCATCGTTTCACCCCCACATTCTTCCTATTTCTACAATACTTTACAAATTAAAATAAATAAAGGACTAAATTACTATAACTATTAATAAGGTTTTCTTATATACATCAATCGAAAAAAAAAAGACTCCGTTTTCCGGAGCCTAAGGCTTAATCATCATCGTCAACTTTATCTTTTTTACCCTTACCCTTACCGTTGCCATTACCTTTACCGTTTTTCTTTTCTTTCTTATTAGCTTTACCATTTTCTTCTTTTCGCTCTTCTGTTCTTTGTTTAACAGGTGGCTGGTAGTATGGTAGGTTAAACGAGCTCGATGGGACGTTTGCCAGTGATTGTTGCATAATCTCTTTGAGAACAGTTGCCGCTGTAGCACTTGTTGTAGTTAAATAATGTTTTTCATCTGTTTTGTCATAGCCCATCCATACAGTTCCAACTATCTCAGGTGTATAGCCAACCATCCAAATATCCTTTGTCCCGCTAACACCTTTAATTCCTACTTGAGTAGAACCTGTTTTACCTGCAAGTTCTCTACCATCCATTTTGGCATTTTTGCCTGACCCGTTATCAACAACACCTTTTAGCATAAAGGTAATACGTTTTGCAACTTCAGGATTAAGGATTTGTTTTGGCTCTTCTTTCCATTCTGAAATAATATTACCTTTTGAATCTACTATTTTTGTAATGGCATGTGCTTCAGTTTTTTTTCCTTCATTTGCAAAAGCCGAGTATGCTTCTGCCATATGAACAGGTGCAACACCTGTATGAAGTCCCCCTAATGCAAGACTTAGATTATGGTCATCTTCGGTAATCGGTAAACCAAATCTTTCAACAGAGTCTATTCCCTTTCGTAACCCAATTTCATTTAATAACCAAACAGCAGGGACATTATCAGAATTACGAACAGCATCATACACTGTAACACTGCCTTTAAACCTACCCGAAACATTTTGAGGTTCATATCCATTAAAGGACATTGGCTTATCTGGGAGTACGTCATATATACTATACCCGCTTTCTATAGCAGGCGTATAAACTGCAAGAGGCTTTATTGTTGAACCTGGCTGTCTTTTTAACTGAGTAGCACGATTAAAGCCTCGGAAAACATGTTCACCACGTCCACCAACTAATGCATTTATCCCCCCAGTTTTAGGATCAATTAAGATTGCACTACTTTGAAGCAGCTGATCCTCAGTAGAAGCAGGGAACAAATTGTCGTTTGCAAATACATTTTCAACAGAACTTTGCATATGTTGATCCAGCTCCGTGTAAATATGCAGTCCTCCTGACATTACTTCACTTTGCGTTAAACCATATCGTTTTATCGCTTCCTCAATAATATGATCTACATAAAAAGGATATTTCCCTTTATAGGGATCAATCTGTCTACCTTTAAACTCCATTTGTTGTGCTTTTGCTTCTTGTACTTCTGTAGCTGTGAGAAATCCATGCTGCTCCATCATACTTAGTACAAGGTCTCTTCTTTCAAGAGACTTTTCTTCATTTATTAAAGGGTTCATCTTGGAAGGTGATTTAATTAATCCAGCAAGTATTGCCCCTTCACTTACTGTTAATTCATTAACTTCCTTTCCAAAATACACAAGGGCAGCATTTTTAATTCCCCATGCTCCTTCACCAAAATATATTTGGTTTAAGTACATCTCCATAATCTTTTCTTTAGAAAAAGTACGCTCTATTTTTTGTGCGAGGAAAAACTCATCAATTTTACGCTTTAATGTTTGGTCATGAGTCAAAAACACATTTTTCGTAAGCTGTTGTGTAATCGTACTTCCACCTTCAACCACTCCACCCGCTTTTAAATTCCGAGCAAGGGCACGGAAAATCCCGATATAATCAACACCGGGATGTTTGTAGAATCTATGGTCTTCAATTGCGATCACGGCATTTATAACATGTTTAGGAATTTGCTCGTAATCAACAGCCTCTATTTTGGGTCCAGGTACCTTACTCGCAATCTCCCCATGCTTATCATAGATGATGGTTTCTTCTGGAAGTGGATTATTTAATGAGCTTACATCCTGCTTATTAATGTACATATTTACACCAATTGTTACGAATAAAATAAATACCAATGCTAATAAGAGGAAGATTTTCATTTTTCCAGCTTCGGAAATAATTTTAACGAATTTTCCATTCATTCAATACGTCCTCCATATAAGTTTGTTCATGATGTCTTTAACTAATGTTTTACGCTATAGAGCATTACATATATTGATTCGTTAGAAATCTCTTTTTATGGGGGATGTACAATTACCAATTTGTAGGAAAATTTATCCCTTTAACTAGGTGGGACAAAGGGAAAGGTTCACTTTCCCAATTTCATCCTCACCAACCATATTGATTAGGTTTGCTGATTTTTCATATCTCTTACCACGAATAAGTTACCGTTCTTTTAAGAATTCTTGAATTCGACTCGTAAAGTCTGTCCTGTCATAGCTACGATATAAATTGCTGGCTAATCTAATTGGGTCTCCAAAAAAGAAACGTTCATACAGTGTTTGTCTTGACCCAAACGCACTTAAACAAATATCCCAGGCAAGTCTGAACAATTTTACACGTTCATGGCCATTGGTATTTGTTCCTTGAAGATACCTTTCAAGATCTTCTCTTTTTGCGGATGCAAAGTCTTTTTCAGTAGGAATTGACACTAACCCGCTTGCACCTAATAGCTGTAGTATTTCAGTAAAGCGCGGATAGAGTCGTGGGAATAGGTTAATCGCACTGTATAAAGGGTTTAACTCCGGTGCCATGGTCCCCCATTTATCAAAAGAAGCATGATGTTCAGAGGAGTACAGCAATGCTTTTAACGTCTCAAGCGCAACAATTATCTCACTTATTTTCCCTTGGACATGTTGGTATTCCCCAATGTTGATTGTATCTACAAGAAGCTGGGCTACTCCTAGTAAACTTTCCGTTTTAACTACTTGTCTTGAAATAACCTGGTGCAGAACTAGAGGGAAAAAGCTTGTTTCGCTGTACATCTTGTTTGCGCACTCCATATTCTCATGCAAAAACACTCTTTCCCATGGTACAAGCACATGGTCAAATACAAGAACAGTGTCCATTTCTTCAAATCTTGCACCTAGTGGATGATCAAACGTTGAATCACGGTAAGCAAACGACTCCCGGCAGAGGAAGGAGAGTCCTTTTGTGTTGCTTGGGATTGAAAATGCAAACGCAAATTCCTTTCCCTGTAGATTACCTCCAGAGGGAAAAACGATTAACTCATCTGTAATCCCTCCTTGCGTAGCAAGCAACCTAGCTCCATGAATGACAATTCCGTCTGCATTTTGATCGACTACCTTTGCTGCAATAATTTGGTCATCTTCCTCGAAATGAAAAAGGGCTCTGTTTGTCTGTGGATTTATAAAGGTATGGGTAAATGAATAATCATTTTCCCTAGCTTCCTCATAAAACCTTACAAGATTCCTGGCAAACTCCGGTTTGTTCGAAGAGAAAACGTCAGCGCCTGCGCTTACTGCCATTAGCGCGGTGTTCATATAGTCTGGAGATCGTCCCATCATCCCAAGGTTGCTCTTCGCCCACTCTTGAATCATATGCCGTCTTCTTTCTAAATCTTCCTTTGTTTTTGGTATTAGATATGATGTTCCTACTTTTTCTCCACTTATGGGTGAAGTGTATGTCATTATACCTTGCTTTTTCTTATCAAATTGAAGGTCATAGAGCTTTGCCTGACTTTTCATAATCCCTTTAAAAGCTGGATGCTCAGATATGTTTCCGCTAACTCGCTCCCCTTCAACCCATACATCCGATTGAAGCTTATTAATACGATCAATATACTCTTTCCCTGATATAATCCCCAACACCCGCACCTCCAAAAAATCACTACACTAAAATATGCAACACCAAACCATACCGTGTAGGCACCCGAAATATTGATGTGCCAGCATTTACGGACAGTGTACTTTTGTAGTGTCAGGCACCACAAAAAGACATTTCGTGCAATTTGTCCTTCTCAGGAGGACACTTTCAATTCAAAAGCGGCCAGGACTAGACATCCTGACCGCTTTTTTAAACCTTAGATATATATTTTCACATCCCATCAATAAGCTATGTTTCTCTCTAGTATCAGTAATAGTGCAAATCAGCTCTCATCCCTGCCTACCTCCGATAAAATTCTAGAATGTCAGTATACATTTTAGAATGATAGTACATACCTAACTGCAAACCTCTTTCTATCAATTGTTTACATTCTCCCTCATATTTTGTAGCAACGACCTCGTAGATTTCATTTGCATGTTGTACATCAAGCACTTCATGGTCTGTAAAATGCACAAGTGACTTGTTTTCACTTCCATAATTATGTTTGGCAAATTGACCAACAATAGGTGAGACACGTGCAACAATCTCTTCGATAACCCCTAGGGCGGCTAATCCTTCTAAATAATGATAATGAAGACATAAATCAGTTAATGCACGGTTATACGCTATTACCGGTATAATCGGCTCACTTTCTTCTATTTCTGAATCTGAAACTCCGATTCCTTTTAAAAACTCCTTATACGTAACACTATGAACATACTTTTCATTCATTTTCCCATGTTCTTCAAATAAGTTTTCTACAAGCGGCATTCTCATTCTGTAGTCAGACATGTTTGTTAATATCGCTGATAGGAATCTTGGAAAATAAAGAACAACCTGATAAATCTGAAGTGCAATGTCCTTTCGTTGTTGCTCACTAAATTCATCGTTTTTTAAAGCCACAAACAAAGGATGTTCCTCTATTTTTTCAGCTTCAAACATTGCTTCGGTAACTCTTTTTAATTCTATAAATCTCTCCATCTCTATTCCTCCTAAATTAATGTTAATTCGTGAAAATTTATTACAGTATCTCCTGGAAGGTCACCATAGCCATATGTTGTAGATGATAACTCAATGTGAAAAAGTCTTTTCCTCCATGTAACAGCATGTAATTCTGAAACTCCGAAAAACAAATAGGTGTATCGATGTTTATACTGGTTCTGAATGTAGGGAAGAAATGCCTCTCGGTAATCATATGTGCTATCTTTAGTAGCATAAAAAGCCATATACGCATGTTTAAATTCTTCATCCTTCCCCGGTAAAGAAGGACAACCAGTTAAGCGACATAGTAAATTAAGAATTTTAAAAGATAGAGGTGCATTTTCTGAGTACCTTAACTTCCTTGCTGCAGACTGATCAACAAGCTTACAAAGCGCCAGAGGTTCATTTTTTCTATTTTTTATGGTTAGGAAGATATCATTCTCTCCAAGAAAAAGTCTTTTATCGCAAGGGGCAAAGTTTTTGCCTTTGGACAGCTCTTGAAAGATTGGCCATGCTTCGTGTCCCTTTATTTCTTCAATATCATATTCAGCATTTTTTTGTCTCAGAGGTATAAACAGTGGAATTCCAATATGGACTGTTTTACCAATTGGTTTACCTCTTGGCAGTATGTCAGTATCTTTTGTAAACGATGATGAATTTTGATTACCGTCTAATACTGTGGAAAACATCCATTTAACCTCGCCTTCCTTCTCATATATCGAATGTAATTGTTGAAACATCCGATAAAAAGCCAAGGTCTTTTGGTAACTTGGATGTATTCGCAGGTCATTCAAGTAGTACGTTTTTGTGCATATCCCCCCAATGAGACGATAATGCATACTTACAGCAACACTGCCAATCAACTCTTTATTTTTGAATAATCCAAACTGCCTCGTCTCTCCGAACCCGTTGGATAAATGAAAGAAATTGGGTACACGATCTACATAAAACAAATCAGACCCAGTGTTTGTGGTGAATGATAGTTTTATCAATTCATCATTATAGGTTTCATCTAATTCAACCAATAAATATGTCATGTTAAACGCCCCACTGTTACTTTCTGATACAGCATGGATCGTTCTAATTGTTCAAAGTAGGATGATAGTTTTTTATCAACTATAAAATTCTTGTTAAAGTAATCTGGTAATCGGCTTGTGCTTAACATATTGCGATATAATACAATCGCATCAGTAGACTTCGCCTCCAGTATGCCATTACATATTTGCACCCTATCTTTTTCACTAGCCCAATCAAAAACATTGGAAAGATAGAATGCATCAATAGAATTCACTTTTTGTAAAAGTGAGTGAAGAGCTTCGTTATAGATATGAACCTTTTCAATATTTCGCTTCACAATTTCATAGCCGTGTTCAGACATATAATATGGAAGGCCTTCTGGCTCATTGTATAAATAAGATGAGAATAAAATTTGTGATAGAAAATAATTATTTTGAATTTGTTTCGTAGTGACCTCTTTCTCAAATTGCTTCATAAAGAAATTTCCAAAATCATTCTCACTTGCATTAGTGAACATAAAGGTCGGAAAGAATTGAAGATGAGTGGTTTTGCTTAGTAAAATCTTTACAGTTGTCTGCCATTCAAGTGTTGTTAGATACTTTTCATAAAAGGCAATTTGTTCTCCCAGGTCCCTCGACTCAAAAAGTAGTTTCCAGATTGATTCATCATAAAGATTTCTGCAGATATTTTCTCCAATAAACCTGTAAAAACGTTCGTTCACACCACAGTGATTAATACCTTGTTGTATGGATTCAGATTTATGTTCCCAGTAATTCCTTGTGGACTCCTGTAAATATTGCTCTAAATAACGAAACGTCTCGATACGTCTGTCATCAGGTGTCTCACCTATAAATGCCAGATATTCTTGTCTGCCTAAGTGCTGAATAGCAATCTTTTTTAATTCGATTAAGGCACATTGAGCAGGATTATAATCCACACAAATAACTTCTTTAATGTCATCCTTTAATAGTGAGAAAGCAGTACACCCACCTGATCCGACTACGACTAGTTTTTTGGGATTCTCTATACTGGATATCTCTCTTTCTACTAAACTATCTTCTCTTATCTGCGAAAAAAATAAATCAAACATAGTTCGTAGCCCCTTCTTCAAAACGTTTAAGAATTTCGTGTTTTGTCGTCTTCCAGTTACTCATTTTTTCTCTTCCTACTTTCAGTTGGTTAAGCAGTCCCATCCTTCCACCATCTTCATGTGGAACCATTGCGTAAAGTAAAATATTAGTTCCAGAAGTGAAATCTATATTTCTCAAACGTAACCAGGACTCAAGAGAAGAATGAATTTGCCTGCTCTGATACAGTGTTTCTTCCGATTGAGATGTGAATTGTTTAAAATTTATGTTCTGAATATGACTAAGATACTGTGAAAAGACCGCAACCTTTTTCTTATTTTCATCTGGTATGCCGACATGTTTGAAGGCTGGATATGCATAATCTTCGAACAACGCTTTAAAAAGGATTAGTACCTCTGGATTTTGTATTTCAGCTAAAAGATGAATGTTTTTGGTTTGATGTCTTACCACTGCATCATTAAGGGATGTTAAAAATAAGTCCAAGAAACAACTCATCTTTGAAAACATTGGTCCATAATAGACAAAAATTTCATCATTATGTTGGAACTCTTGAATGAATTGGAATGCACATAACCTACCGGCCATTCTCGCACTTACTACACTGTTGTACATAGTAAACCGGTCCATTATATAAGAATCCTGTATCTTACTAACTTTTTGTGAGAATCTAACCATATCAACTTTTTCTTGCTTACTTACAGAAGTTGTTTGTTTTGTCTCGATATCTAAACTCCACTTCATTTCTATCCCTTCCTTTTAATAAACAGTCAGTTACTAAAAGTGTAAAATTACACTCAAAAACACCTTATGTGTAATTTTACACTTTTATGAATATATTTCAAGTTACTTTATAAAACTTTTTAAAAATAAACAAATCGCCTATCTTAAACTGTCCGCCTGAGGTGGACAAACTGATCAAAATGTCTTTTTGTGGTGCCTGACACCACAAAAAGACATTCGTCAAATATTACATTTTTGTAAATTCAGTGAAAATAAGTTGTAAATTCGACAGTTTTAGATAAAAATAAACAATGGATTTCATTTTTTTATTGGAGGCAAAACACTATGTTGTTTGAGAAGAAAAAGGATGTATTTTTCGAGTCACTTACTGCTATTTCCACAAATCTTAAAGAGGCAGCTGATTACTTTGTTCAATTTAAGATTAAAGATGTAAGTGATTTACCTACGTTCTCTACCGAAATGAAGAGTTTTGAGAAAAAAGGGGACGAAATCATCCATAAATTAATCACTGCACTTAATAAATCCTTTATTACACCGATCGAGCGTGAGGACATCCTACAGTTAGCAATGAAAATGGATGATGTTCTTGATGGTATGGAGCAATGTGCATCTCGTTTTGATATGTATACAATGACAGAAATTGATGACTATATGAGAGAGTACGCTGATTACATTCACAAAAGCACAATCGAGATTTTCCATGCAATAGAATTTTTATCCGCAAAGAAACTATTAGATATGAGAACACATGCCATTAAAATTAATGATTACGAATCTCATTGTGATGAACTTTTACGTACTTCAATTAAAGAACTTTTTACAAAAGAAACAAACCCAATTAAAATAATTCAACTAAAGGAAATTTATGAGATTCTCGAAGGTATTTCTGATTACTGTGAGGATGTTGCTGATACACTCGAAACAATTATCATGCGAAATGCGTAAGGGGATCTTAATAGATGGATACTTTATTTATACTAACGATTTTAATTATTTTCTTTGCACTAGCATTCGACTTCATTAACGGATTTCATGACACTGCTAATGCAATTGCTACTAGCGTTTCTACAAAGGCTCTAAAACCTAGAGTTGCAATAGTACTCGCAGCATCTATGAACTTTCTGGGAGCAATAAGCTTTACAGGAGTAGCTAAAACAATTACAAAGGACATTGTTGATCCTTTTGCGATTGAAAATGGGACAGTTGTCATCTTGGCTGCCCTCCTTTCCGCTATTGCCTGGAACTTGATTACTTGGTACTACGGAATCCCAAGTAGTTCGTCACATGCATTAATTGGATCTATTGCAGGTGCTGCCATTTCCGCAGCAGGTGTGGGAATCCTAAACTATGGAGGCTTTATAAAAATATTACAAGCACTCATAATTTCTCCATTTATTGCATTAGCTGTTGGATTCCTAATGATGAGTCTTTTTAAAACTATATTTAAAAATACGACCCTCTATAAAACCAATAAAGGATTTCGTATTTTTCAAATCTTCACAGCTTCACTTCAAGCCTTTACTCATGGTACAAACGATGCACAAAAAGCAATGGGTATCATGACAATGGCATTAATTGCTGGTGGTTTTACAACATCCACAGACATTCCTTTATGGATACGTATTGCTGCAGCAACTGCAATGGGACTAGGAACATCAATTGGTGGATGGAAGATTATTAAAACAGTTGGCGGTAAAATCATGAAAATTAGACCTGTTAATGGTGCCGCTGCCGACCTATCATCCGCATTAATTATATTCGGAGCAACAACAATTCATCTCCCTGTTAGTACAACACATGTCATCTCCTCAGCAATTATGGGTGTTGGATCTGCACAACGTGTAAAAGGGGTTAAATGGGGAGTTGCTCGTAAAATTGTGTTAACATGGGTCATTACACTTCCAATATCAGCAATACTTGCAGCTTTAATTTATCAAATCATTAACATTTTTTTCTAAAAGGTGGCAAATGCCGCCTTTTTTTGTTGCCAAAATTTATATTTAAGTTTACAATATATTTAAGGTAACTAAAATGTTAATTATACTTAATTATAAAGGAGGGTTAATTATGGATATTAAAAATTACACGAAAGAAACATTTAAATTATTAGATAAAGTTAACTCACTCTTACTTAGAGAATTTGAATCTATTCTCCAATACGAATTAACGCCAAAGCAATCAATGTTAATTCAATTTGTACATATTGCAAAGACAATTACAGTTAATGAATTAGCCCTGCAGATGAATACTACTGCAAGTGCCGTGAGTCAATTGCTTAATAAACTTGAAAAAGAAGATTACATAAAAAGAGAAATCAACCCAGAGAATCGTCGTGAAATTCTTATTTCACTTGGACTTAATGGCCTAAAGCTTTATGAAGAGTACGACAAGATTGACCAAAGAGTCATCGATAAGTATTTTTCAAAATTAACAACAGATGAAATGGTTCAATTTAGAGCAGTCATTGAGAAGCTCCATACAATCATTACAGACGAAAATGATAAAGGATAGGTGACGATTATGGTGTGGTTTCTCACTCTCTTACTGACTATTAGTTGTATTCCCGGTATTCTGTTTATGCTAAGTTCAGAGAAGAAGATTCTATCTTCTTCTGAAGAGGATATACCATTACTAACCAGAGTTATTACACATATTCTTGCTGTTGTACTTTTTTCTTTAGCAGGTTCCTTTTTTGCAATTAAAACGAACCTTGTTGACCCATTTACAAAAGGTATTTTAGATGGAACATTTAGTTGGCAACATTTTACCGAGCTGATGCAAACCGGGGTAACCTACGGTCTTATTTGTTCCATTGCAAATATCGCAGCCTATTACTTTATCTTTAAGAGAGCTGTTGATGCGGATTCTTTTAATAAAATTGAACAGCATTATCAAAACATGGGCATTGGTGCTCGTATTTTTTATGGGGGAGTTATTGAGGAAATCATTTTCCGTCTTGGAATAATGGGTTTTATTATTTGGCTAGGCTCAATGATCCTAAGTACAAACAATAATATTCTCATTTGGGTTGCCATACTCATTTCAAGTATCCTATTTGCACTAGCTCATGTACCTGGAATCTCATCTATGGGATTGAAAAAGACTCCTGCGATCATGATCTATGCTCTTGGTGGAAATATTTGGGTAGGGATATGGTGTGGTCTTGCATTCCTACAAGCAGGAATATTCGCAGCAATTGTTGTTCATATTCTGTTTCACTTGCTTTGGTATCCAATACAGATGAATTCAAATAAACAAAGGGGGAGTTTACATGGTACAATCATCAAAAAGTAAAACAATTATTATCTTCATCTTAATTGCTCTAGCAATTCTTAGTTGTAATTATATTGTGATGACAACAGATATTGTTGGCCCAATTGATGATTTGATGATTATTGCTTCATTAATTGACTTAACCATTGTCCTTCCATTGTTTTTCTATATTTTAGTCGTCAGAAACCGTTTCTCCATTATTACCCTACTTCCAGTAGTAATTGGTGGTTTCTGGTTTTCCTACTTCATAGTTCCTCATCATGAACTTGCTGTTTTCTCATACGTTAAATATAGTATCTATGCCTTAGAAGCCATTTTTATCGCTATTGAATTGGCACTAGGTATTATTTTATTACGTAAAATTCCAACGCTTATAAGGAACTACAAAAAAAGAAAAGAGCTAGATTTCTTTTTTTCGACTACTCTACGTAATGCATTCCGTGAAACATTTGGCCAGAAAAAGTTTGCAGACATTCTAGTGTTTGACTTCTCAATCTTTTACTATGGACTATTTGTCTGGAAAAAGAAATGGCAACCAAACGAGAACGTCGGAGAGGTATTTTCTTTTCATACAAAGTCAGGGTATTTTGGAATCTTCATTATGCTAGTTCATGCGATGGTCATTGAGGTGATTGGAGTTCATTTCTTAATCGCTCAATGGAGTACAACCGCTGCTTGGATATTCACTGCTTTTGATGTATATGCGTTGCTATGGATTATTGCAGACTATCATGCAGTGCGCCTTTCTCCTATCGTATTATCAAATGGTAGACTTTACGCTCAAGTAGGGGTTCGTAGAGGAATCGAAGTTAACTTAGATAATATTAAATCAGTATCTTCTACAATAACTGATAAGAAAAGTAGAAATCGCGAAAAAAATAGCTTTGCTATCACACTTCCTGATTTCTTTGAAGAAGATCCGCAATTTGAAATTGAACTGAAAGAACCAACAATAGCAATTCTTCCTTTCGGAAAACAAAAAGAAATTACAAAATTGTATGTAACCGTTGATGAAAAAGATAAATTTCAGCACATGCTTAACTCCGTAACAGAAGTAAATTAAGCAGATAGAGAACTCACTCTTGGAAGGCTAGTCTATTCTGTATATTTTCTAATATACATGTAGAAAGGCTATCAGGGATGTGAGTTCTTTTGTTTTCTTATATTAATCGAAAAAAATCACTGTATAGGGCATTAATATTCTTAATTGTTTACTTAAACACACTATTAACTTTCACTGTGATATATATATTATTAGATGTGTTTAACCTGGGTGAACTACATGACCATTATGCTTCTGATTCACACCAAGGACAATCCATTGATATGATTACACGGTCTTTGTATTTTAGTGCCATTACACTACTATCTGTTGGCTATGGAGATGTAACTCCATTTGGTTTAGCAAGAGCCTTTGCCATTATTGAAGCTCTTATAGGATATTTATTACCGGTTGTAATCGTGATACAATTTCTCCCACCCTTTTTAAGTAGAGGGGAAGAGGATAATTTTCCTTACAATTAGAAAACTCGGAGATTGCCGACCTTTAGCGACAGCAGAGCCGTAGTTGCCCTTATGCAGATAGGAAAGAATTTTATACTTTTCTATCTGCATAATAAGAGCTAGCCTCCTTGGCTAGCTTTATGTGAATATCATTGTGTACCCTTTTTTATATATTCAGCAATTGTAACAGTACGCTTCGCCTGGTGCTTAACTGCAGCTTCAACATCTTCTACTATGTTTCCATTTTGGTCTACTGTTGCACTTGTTCCATATGGATTTCCACCTGCTGCGAAAATGGATTGATCTGTATAGCCTGTTGGGACAATAATTGCACCCCAGTGATACATTGAATTATATAAGCTTAACAATGTAGATTCATGTCCACCATGAGCGTTACTTGTTGTAGCCATTGCGCTCACCACTTTGTTTACCAATTTACCGTTAAACCATAAACCGCCTGTAGTATCTAAAAACTGCCTCATTTGCGCCGGCATGTTACCGAATCTTGTAGGCACGCTGAAAATAATGGCGTCTGCCCATTCAAGGTCATCTAATTTTACTTCTGGTACATCCTTGGTTTCATCATAATGTGCTTTCCAAGCCGGGTTAGATTCAATTGCCGCTTGCGGAGCTAACTCTGGTACTTTTAACACTTTCACTTCAGCTCCAGCTTCCTTTGCACCGTCTGCTGCCATGTTGGCAAGCTTATAATTCGTGCCAGTCGAGCTATAGTAAATAATTGCTAAATTTACTCCAGTCATTTTTCATTCTCTCCTTATGTATTTAATTTTTAAAATTTCATTTTAGTATTGCGCTTTCCCACTCCTCATATGCATACACCAAAAGTTTTATAAAGGCTGCTCATCCTGGGCCATTTCAACAAAATGCCCTGAACGTTCAATTTTTGTTTTTAAATATTTTTTATTAAACTCAGATACATCGCCCCAAATTGGCATACGTTCTGACACATTCATCCCTGCATTTTTTAACGCATTCAACTTTCTTGGGTTATTAGTTATTAATGAAACTGGTTTTGAACGTAGCACTTTCAAAACCTCGATGGCATCATCATAATTTCTTGCGTCATCAACAAAACCAAGCTTAATATTGGCTTCCACAGTATCCAATCCGTTTTCCTGTAACACATATGCCATCGCTTTACTGAACAAACCAATGCCCCGACCTTCATGATTTGCTAGATAAAATAATGCTCCGGAACCATGGTCTCTTATTATTCGCATTGATTCTTTCAACTGAAATCCACAATCACAACGCTTGCTTCCAAAAATATCACCGGTGTGACAAATACTATGCATACGGATAAGTGCTTCTTCTGAATGTTCAAAGTCTCCATAAACTAAAACACTTGATTGCTGCATCTCAGCCAAATTCGAAGCGGATAACTTTTCAATGATTCGATTGATATCTTCAGTTACCTCATCACAAAGTAACCAGCAGTACCATTTAAATATGACGGTTTCACCATCTAAATTTACTGGAAGTTTTATTGGCCCTACTAAATATATAGCTTTTTCTCCTTTACGGATTAGCTGAATCTTATCTTCTAAAATGGAAATGATGTCTTTTGTAATCACAATAAATCCCCCCATGATTCTTTCTGATTACAAGTAGTATTTGAATTTTGAAAGGGATTATCCCAAGTGTAAATTAAAAACCCGATTAAGCCTCTGATTGAGGTTAATCGGGTTTTGGTTTTTATTCTTCTACTACCTTTTTACCGTTAAATAAGAATACTCCTAGAGCTAATACAGCGAATATTGCGAAGTAAATAAATAATACTCCGAGATTCGACCACATAAAGCCGCTATCATTTAGTGAAATGATCGACTTAAATCCTGCATTTGAGTATGTTAATGGTAAGAATTGGCTTAGATTACGTAAATTTTCAGGTAACATTTCAATTGGCAGGTTTGCACCTGTAATTGATAGCTGCAATACAATAAACGTTAGTGCAGCAAAACGACCAATGTTACCGCCTAATGCTACGAGGAAGAAAATGATTGTCATGAATGTCATACTTACGAAAATCGTAAACAGGATAAACGAAAACGCACTTCCCACCTGGAGCTTTAGGAACAGCAACGCAAAAATTGAAACAAGTAAAGCTTGAGTAATTGCGAAAATAGAAAGCTTCATATATTTACTTGCAAACCAGCTTACTTTTGAAACTGGTACATCTGCAGGCTTCTTAAAGTCTACTACAAATGACATAATAAGCATTCCTACAAACAATGCAAGTGAAATAATATATGGTGCAGTTGAATCTCGATAATACTGATATCCATTCACCTTTTCACCAACTGTTTTAACTGGTGAAGAGAACATTGAAATATTAGTGTCAGTAGCATTTATACCACCAGTTTTTTCAGCACCATCGCTTAAACCGCTATTTAACTCTCCGCTGCCGTCTTTAATCTTACCTACCCCATCATTGATTTGAGTAGCACCATCAGTTAAATCGCCCCAACCTGTTTTAACAGTTTGAGTACCATCACTTACTTGCTTCATACCTGCATGGAGTTTACTAGCTCCTGCAGATAGTTGCTGCCAGCCTGTGTTTACAGTGGCATTACCCACAGCAATTTGTGAAGTACCCGCTTGAAGCTGTGTAACTCCACCTGTTAGGGTTTGCCAGCCTGTGTTAACTGTTTGATTGCCGGCTGCGATTTGCTTAGAGCCTGCATTTAACTCAGTTGCACCTGATGTTAGTGCTTTCCAACCTGTGTTAACGTCTGCTGTACCTGCACTTATTTGAGTTGTACCCTCTTTTAAATCTGATACTCCTGCAGTAAGTTCTTTCCAACCTACGTTAACTGTGTGGTTTCCACCTGCAATTGATTTGGCACCCTCATTCATGACAGGGATCTGTTCTAGCATTGTGCTCCATGAAGCGTCTAATTGTGTAGTGCCTTCTGCAAGTCTCGTAAATCCTGGAATCAACTCATTGTTAATACTTGTAGATAATTGGGTTTGACCAGCAACAAGAGCAGCAATACCATTTTTAAGAGTTTCTGGTTTATCTGGTTCAAAAATGCCTTTTTCAAGTGCTTCAACACCTGGTTTAAGAGCAGTATCTATACCTGTAATAACATTATTAATTCCATTCTCTAAATCCTTACTTCCTTGGACTAATTCTGCAAAAAGTGGGTCAGCAGCAAGTAATGGATGCTTTGAATATGCCTCTAATCCTTCTGCTAACCTCTTCGAACCTTCTGATAGCTCCCCTACACCATCTCTAAGTCCACCTACCCCAGCATTTAAACCTCGAACACCTGGTAAGATTTTATCATCAATACTCTTTTGAACACTTTGTAATCCACCTAATACCAGCTCAGCTCCACCTTTTAACCTAGGTCCACTTTGTTCTAATGCCAAAGCACCTTGATGAAGCTCAGTTATACCATCAGAACCAGCAGTAACCTTATCTAACAAGCTCTGAACACCAGCAGAAAGATCCTTTGATCCAGCAGCGAGTGTTTCAATGTTTTTCGAACTTTCGTTTAACTTGCTTAATAAAGTTGCAGTCCCAGCATCAGCAGCTGCAGCACCTTCTGCAAGCCTAGTAATATCAGGCTGTTTCACAGTCAAGTTAGTCAAAAGTTCTTTCGTTCCTGCTTCAAGATCCTTAGACCCCTTAGCCAGCGCAGCAATATCCCCAGACTTCCCTTTCAAATTACTTAAAATCTCACCCGCTCCATCATTAGCCGCCTTTGCACCTGCAGCTAGCTTGGCGATGTCTCCCTTTTTGCCTGTAAGGTTGCTAAGTAATTCTCCAGTACCAGCTTCAAGCTCCTCTGCACCCGCAGCAAGCTTATCGATATCTGGTGCTTTTTCTTCTAAGGAATCTACCATTGTAGATGTTCCTTCGTGAAGTTCTTCTGAACCAGAGTGAATTTGCTCAGAGCCATCGGCAGCAGATTTGAAACCGTTTGCAATTTCACCTAATTGAGAGAAAAGGTTTTTTGCATAGGTTTCTGTAATTTGGTTGCCTAATTGTTCACGAATTCTTTCTGTGGCACTATTTGTTACTTGTGATGCCATAAAATTTAGACCTTCGTTTTGGATATAACGAAGCTCTGGAATTTGAGGATTTTCATCTAACACTGTTGTAATCTTCTCTGAAAAATCCTCTGGGATTTCAATAACCATGTAATAATCTTGGTTTTCTAGTCCCTTCTGCGCTTTTTCTTCACTAACAAATTGGAAGCCAAGCGTCATACTTTCTTTCATACTTGCAACTAAATCTTCACCAACGTTAATCGGTTCATCCCCTGACATACCACCTTTATCTTTGTTGACTACAGCAACAGGTAAGTTTGAAAGGTTGTCGTACGGTGACCATGTTGCAGATAACAGAATTCCTGCATAAACAATTGGAACGAGCAATACAGCGATAACTGAAAGCAAGATTCCCTTTCTCTTTGTCAGTTTTGCAAGATCTGCTCTGAGTAGGTTGAATGCATTCATAGAAAGCCCCCTTACATTTTTTATTTAATCAATAATGAATGAATACTCATTCATAATATTCAATCATTACTGACTTTTCTTAATATTCTAAGTGTAATGTGGAAAATCCTTCTAAAAAATGCAAATGTCGAATAATATTTTTGATGTCAATACATGTCGACCTGAATTTCCAGCGATAAAACTTGCATTTTCTATTATATAAATGATATAGTTACCTAGGTAACTAATTCGGTGTATATTATCTGAGGTGATATGATGCAATCAAAACACAAGCTCTTTCATGCTGTTCATCAACTATCACGTCAACTTACAAAGCATGTAAATGAAACATTAGAACCATTTGGACTATTTAGTGCACAATGGTCGGTTTTATATGTATTAAAAACGAAGGGTACATTAACACAATCCGAGCTATGTGAATACTTATCCGTTGAAAAGCCACCTATGACACGTACAATTCAAAAGCTTGTAAATCTCGGGTATGTTCAACAAATAACTGGAGAAGACAAACGTAGAAAAAATATTGAATTAACGGAGAAAACATTAACTGAATATCCAAATTGGGAAAGAGCCATGCAACGAATGAATGAAAAACTACTTGAACATTTTCCTAAAGAATCACAAGAACAATTAACAGAGCTTTTAAAAGAATGGTCAACTCAAATTAAATAACCAACATTTACTCAGTGGAGGACCTTGTCCCCACTTTTTATTGTGGTTCAAAACTTCAACAGGGGGAAAACAAATGGGAAAACAAAAACTCTGGACAAAGGATTTTATTAATATTTCATTGAGTAATTTCTTTGTCTTTTTAAATTTTTATTTTTTACTGGTTTCATTACCGGTTTATACATTAGGTGATTTAGGTGGAAATGAGCTGGAAGCAGGACTAATGATAACTGTATTCTTATTCTCAGCTATCATCGTTCGTCCCTTTGCTGGTCAATGGCTGAACACATTGGGAAAAAGAAAAACCTTCATGCTTTCCTTACTAATATTCATGGTGTCATCATTCTTATATTTCCTACCAAATTCAAGTTATACTGTGTTACTTCTTCGTTTCTTTCACGGAATTGGTTTTGGGATGGCTACTACTGCTGCTGGAGGAATCGTTGCAGATATTGTGCCAGATTCACGTAAGGGTGAAGGAATGGGGTACTTTATCATGTCAAATAACTTAGCAATGGTAATTGGACCCTTCCTCAGTTTAACAGTGATGAATAAATATGGGATGGATAGTGTTTTTATTCTAAGTATAGTGTGTGCTGTTATTGCTTTCGGAACTGGCTACTTTATCAAAATACCAGAATTGCCAATTGCCAAAACTACTACAAAAACAAAACTCAGTTTTTCAGACTTGTTTGAGATACCTGCGTTACGAATTGCAATTGTTGGTGGACTCTTCGGTCTAGTTTATTCTTCCATTCTTTCCTTTGTTTCCGTTTATGCTCAGGAATCTGGTTTAGTAGAGGTCTCAAGCTTCTTTTTCGTTATTTACGCTGCTGTTCTGTTACTCTCAAGACCGTTTACAGGTAAGTGGTTTGACCTATACGGTGCAAATGTGATTATTTATCCTGCAATCGTATTGTTTGCGATTGGGATGTTACTTTTAGGACTCACAAGTAATCCGGTATTGTTTTTAGTTTCTGCCGCTTTGATTGGTCTAGGTTGGGGTACATTATTTCCTAGTTTCCAAACAATTGCAATACAACAAGCTGCGCCAAATCGAAGGGGTACTGCGACGGCTACCTTTCTCTCTATATTTGATACTGGTATTGGCGTAGGTTCTTCTATTGTCGGAATCATTGGAGCAAGAATTGGCTTTGGATCCTTTTATTTTTACAGCTCATTTTACGTTTTATTTGGAATTCTTCTGTATTATTTTATACATGATAAAAAGATGAAACTTTCATTAAAACATAAACAGACTTCTGAAGTTTCATCTACAATGTAAAACAGTAGGACATAAGGTTCTTAATCTTATGTCCTTTTTTCTACCCATAAGACTCCTATTTTTGTCGACTTGGCACTTCCTTAAAGCAGAAAATTAGATTCCCACATTTGAAACCGCTATAATTATTGTTGAATACTAATTTACATAAGGGGTGTTTACGCAATGTTTGATGTTATTATCGTTGGTGCAGGTCCTGCAGGAGCAAGTGCAGCTCTATTTACAGCAAAAGCTGGAAAAAAGACATTACTAGTAGATAGTGATAAAGGTATGACAAAACGTGCATGGGTTGAAAACCATTACGGTGTTATGGAAATTGAAGGCCCTGAACTTGTTGAAATTGGAAAAAAACAAGCAGCTAAATTTGGTGCAGAAGTTGTTCAGAATGAAGTTACTTCTATTGAAAAAGTGGATAATGGCTTTAAAATAAGCACTAATAACGGTGATTTCGAAGCAAAACATGTAATCCTAGCAACTGGTGTTTCTACTGATTTAGCATCATCTATAGGTGTAGCAACAAAAGCAGGCACAGAGCCACGCATTAAGACAGTCCTAGATGTAGATGCATCAGGTAAAACAAATGTAGATGGCATTTGGGCAGCAGGAACTTGTGCAGGAGTAAGTGTTCATACCATTATTACTGCTGGTGACGGCGCGAAAGTAGCTATTAACCTAGTTAGTGAAATGAATGGTGAACGTTATGTTGACCATGATTTATTAAAAAACTAAACAAAGCAAAAACCAGGTATGAAGTGCTCCTACCTGGTTTTATATTGTAATAAGAATGCCTATATATGCCGTCATAGTACATAATATAATCGAACTACTTATATACAGTAACCCTTCTCTTTTTCTTCTCTCAAGTAATAATTGAATTGCCTCATAACCAAAGGTCGAAAAAGTTGTAAATGCTCCACAATATCCAATACCGAATAAAAGCCAAACCCACTCTGAGATACTATGAGATAAATAAAGACTAGAAAGGATTCCTAGTAAAAACGAACCTGCCATATTGATCAGTAAAGTTGCATACGGAAACTTCTTCCCTATCTTTTTGGTAATCCAAATTCCGATTCCGTATCTACTTGCGGCTCCTAACGATCCTCCCAATCCAACCAAGATCATCAAGACTGTTCACCTATCTTTCTTTGAGAAAGTCGATAGCCACCATATGAAAGAACCATTCCTAAAATTCCGCTAATCAAAATATAGATTAATGCAGAAATAACCTTACCAGCCTCCATTAAATGAATAACTTCTACGGAAAAAGTAGAAAATGTGGTAAATGACCCAATAAAGCCAGTACCAAATAATAATAGTAGCTTGGGGTCTATTCTATTTGAGGTTGCTGATAAAAACCAACCAAGTACAAAACAACCAATCAGATTTACTGTTAGCGTTCCAATTGGAAAACCATTTACTGTTATTAGCCATTCACCAAGCAAATATCTCAAAATAGCTCCAAAGAACCCCCCGACCATAACCATGATTACATTCATTTTCAACACGTCCTAAGTCTTAATAAAGAGATTATATCATGTTGTCTTTTTATTAGTTGAAACCATTTTTTAAAATATACGTATTACAACTATCAACTCTAAAGCAATCTTATAAAGAAGGGTGAACGTTATGGAATCAATACAGACTCTTGAAGAGGAATTAAAAAGAATAGAAAAGTGGGAAAAGGATCAATCTGGGCTATTTTTTTGGGAACGAATAAGCCGTCTCCCTTTTAAAATTTTAGATAAAATTACACCAAAGTTTGTACATGAAAAAATTGGTGTTTTATTAGACGAAGTTGGAAGTTATATTCAAACCGGTGGCAAATATCTTATCCAAGAAAAGACAATCTTTTCTCTTGTTGAAAAAAAGACGAAGACCCCTATCTCAAGTATTACTGATATTAAAAACATACCGATTCATTCAATGGACGAAATAAGTAAGGAGCATGCAGAAACATGGTCAACTGTAGCGACAATTCAAGGTGCTACAACAGGAATCGGTGGTATTTTTACGTTAGCAATAGACATACCCGCTCTACTTGGAATGTCCTTGAAAACTCTTCAAGAAATTGCACTGATACATGGCTATGATCCAAAAGAAAAGAGTGAAAGAGTATTTATTATTAAATGTCTGCAATTCTCAGCAGCCGATATAGTTGGAAAACAGGCAATTCTAAAGGAACTTACAAGCTTTTACCAGGAAGATAAAAACTCCTACGAAATGATGTCGCAACTGCAAGGCTGGCGTGAAGTTGTTTACACATACCGAGATAATTTTGGTTGGAAAAAGCTTTTTCAAATGATTCCTATCGCTGGGATTATCTTTGGAGCAATAACAAACCGCTCAATGATTCAGGAGCTTACTGAAGTTGGGAACATGTTATATCGAAAACGAAGAATTATGGAAAGATTGTATCTGGAGAAAGAAAAACAACAACAAGATGATGTTGTGTAACTTTTAATTTTAAGCGCTAACTATTTGATTTTCTTGGTTAGCGCTTTTTTCTATCACCATTCTTTTTATAAGCATGTTCCCCCTTTTTTTGCAGGAGACCTGAAACCTCTCCATCTTCCAGTATTACTACTTTAGCAGTAAATCCCCCAACATAACTCACGTTTCCCCAAAAAAGCGAATACGATACAAGGAGACTTAAAACGAAAGGTGACTTTACTATGAAGTGGAAAAATTATGGTTTATGGGTCTCACTTGCATCTATACTTTACATGGTATTTCGAGACCTGGGAGTTCAAATAGATTTAACAACTTGGGAAACATATGTTACTGCCGTACTAGGCATATTAGCAACACTAGGAATTGTTTCAAATCCTGACAAAGGAAAAGGATTCTTTGACAAGGTTCCTACGTCACCAACTGAAGCAATAGCCCAAGTAGCACAGCATCTCCAGAATCAAGGTCAACAAAATCAACAAACAGGTTCAAACCTGCAAAACCTGAACCAACCAATGGAAAATCAGCAAATGGGGATCCCACAACAAAACGCAGAACAGTCATTCCAAGGACAACTACACACTCAACAAAGCCAACCACTTGATTCGCAAAAAAGCTATAACCCAAATAATTACTCTAACACTTCACCTTCATCACCACAACAATCACAAGATACAGAACCATCAAGTGTACCTTCTGAGATGTATGACGAATCGCAATCCATTCCAAATGACAGCTTACAAGATGCACACCCAACAAACCAATCAACACTTGATCGAGACTCTGTTCATGGCATGCCACCACCACCTAATGAAAGAATGTAATTAAGAAAAGCGCAAGCGCCTTGGAACAAGGAACATCGACTAAAAAGCCGCCACGTCCTGTGGCGAACGTCGATGTCAGCACATCCTCGAAAATGCTACGCATTTTCTTCGTGCGATGTGTATGCTGCCGTAGCCTTCCTTGTCCTGTGCATGTCCGACAAGCGCTGGCCGGCTAATGTCGCCACGTCCTTATGTCTTCGCCGGCACTTGCACGTCCTGTGCTTCGGAACCCTGACTTGTCCAGCTTCAGCGGCTAGAAACTCGAGAAATTTCAACTCCTCCGTCAGAGGCAAAAGACGCCTCTTTTGTCGGAGTCTCCAATTTCCTCGTTTCTGACCAAGCCGCTTCAGCATTTCAGTGAGGAGGCTCGAAAAAAAGCAAAGCTTTTTTCCTGCGATGAATATGCTCACGAAGTATTCCTTAGTGTTGCCGCCGCAGGAGGGGTGAAGCTACCTCGAGCTGCTTAAAAGCAAAGCTTTTGCGCAAGATACTCGAAGAAGTTTATACACGTAGGAAAACTGGCTAGGCGCTGGAGCTAGACACCGAAAACTAGGTTAAAATTCATATACTTTCTTGTTATTATAGAAAAACACCCAAACCAATTTGGGTGTTTTTATTCGCCTTTAACTATGAATAATCTTTTGTGAAATTAAGAAACTATACCTATAGAAATCTGAAGAGTGGTGGATATTACGAATGTGAAGGCGATCGAACGGTTATTATGGAGCATTGCCCTACCAGGATTTGGGCAATTATTAAATAAACAGTATATAAAAGGTATAACCTTCATTTTATTAGAGTTCTTAGTTAATACAATGGGGAATTTTAATGAAAGTATTAGGTTAAGTTTTCTTGGGGAAACGCAGCTTGCCTTAGAGACAACGAATTATGGATGGCTTATGTTTTATCCCTGTCTTTATTTTTTCGCAATGTGGGATGCTTTTAAAGAAGCTGGTGGAGGAAGAGCACCCTATTCATTTTTACCATTCGCTTTTTGCGCCTACATGGTTACTGTAGGATTGATGTATGCACCTAAGGCCAATTTTTTTGGCATTACCTTTGGTCCAGTATTTTTTCCAATGCTTTGTGTTATTCCCGGTCTTATTATTGGATTTCTGATTCGATGGATTATTCTCACCTTCAGTAAAGAAAAAATAAGTACATAAAAAGGGAGTATACATTCACTCCCTTCTTTCTTATTTTCCTATAAACATCTGGGTCCAGTAATTACCTTCAACATGTCCAACACCAATATGAGTAAAGTTTGAGCTTAATATATTCTTACGGTGTCCTTCACTATTCATCCAGGCTTGTACAACCGCCTCTGGAGATTGCTGCCCCATTGCGATATTTTCACCAGCAGCACGATATTGAATTCCAAATTGTTTCATCATATCAAATGGAGATCCATAAGTTGGACTGGTATGAGAGAAATAGCCATTCTGCTTCATATCTGCAGACTTTGTTCTCGCCACTTCACTTAGCTTTTCGTCAATTTGTAACGGAGCAAGACCATATTTTGCACGCTCTTGGTTGGTTAATGTAACAACCTTTTGCTCAAATTGATTTAATGAATAAGAAGTTGGCTGTAGTTCAACTGGCTTAGTTTCTGCTACAGGTTGTTGTTGAACTGGAGTGTTATTTTGTACAGGTTGCTCCACCTGTTGTTCCTTTTGCTGTGGTGCAGGTTGCTCAGTTTCTTTTTCAACCTCTTGATTTGTAGTAGTGGTTGGTTTGTTAAATTGTGAATAGTACTTACTTAGTAAATTTTGAATATATTGATTCCAATTCGTATTTTCATTGAATGATACTGTATAAGTTTTTTGATAGACTTTATAGGTTGAATCAGCATTACTTTGTGCAGATCCTACGATTGGTCCTCCTACTAGTAAAGCT
The DNA here is from genome assembly GCF_047246645.1 of Ferdinandcohnia jepli. NCBI lineage: Bacteria > Bacillati > Bacillota > Bacilli > Caryophanales > Bacillaceae > Ferdinandcohnia > Ferdinandcohnia jepli. The sequence goes on along the minus strand of NZ_JBFOKR010000005.1, from coordinate 180,053 downwards.
CCTGTTAAGACGATTGCTGCAAATTTCTTTTTCATCTTTCCTACCTCCTTGTTTCTTTTCATATTTGAATCATACCACGTGTTTTTTGTAATATTTGAGGTAGGAATTTCCACATATTTTTTTTAAATAGTTTACTTCCCTTTTATTTTATTATCAGTTCTATAAATAACGAACTGATAGGTAAAAATAACTACAACTATATATTTTAATTATTTTCCCAATACTGGTTTTTTTTACATGTAAATTAATCTTGACAACTTGCCAACCTCCATTGAAATATGACAAACATTAACATATCATTACAAACTTTATCATTCTATGTCTCCTCCCCTTTTTTAATTATCTAAAAACCGAAGAAGGTACATCAAATATATTCCATAATAGAATAACAAAAATAATAGAGACAACCCATGCAGGCAAAGGTTTCAAATGATGTAAACGTATAATTGAGAACATGACTATATTAAAAAGTATCGACCAACCCAAATTCCACCCATTGTAGTACTTAATTAATCCTAAAGATAAATCGGCAAACTCATTTAATGTGTATATCAAAACCCAAATTAATATGTATAAGTACTGTCTGGTTCTTCCCTTCTCTTCAGGAAATCTACCAAGGAAAATTGCAATCGTAGCAGGGTATTTTATTGCCATAATTGATAGAGATACATGTGTATCCGTTATCCCAATTTCTGAGTCTACTCCTTTTGGAATGTATTTCCACATTGGATAATAGTCATTTAGCATATACAAGTAAAGGAAGTCTCCCAATAAAAAAAAGAGGAAAGTGGGGTAATACTTATTAAAGTTTCTCCAATCCCCCCATATAAATAATGCCAGTAACCATAGTAGTCCATAAATCCCGTTCACAAGAACACCCTCAATTCAATTACGAAACAGTTATTTGGAAATTTTTTGAAGTTACCATATATTATTCCCAAACAATTAAAAAATAAAATAACTACCATATAATGGTAGTTATTTTAGGTTTATTTATTTTTCTTATATAATTTAACTTTGTCATTAATTACTTCATAACTATTTTCTTTAGGCATAAATTGAATGGTTTCTTTGTCCCCAAGCCCCAAGATTCCTAAGGATGCCAGGCTGTCATAAAATAGTTCGTGAACTCTTTGTTGTAAATGCTTATTAAAATAAATTAAAACATTCCTGCATATGATTACATGAAATTCATTAAATGATTGATCTGTCACTAAGTTATGCTGAGCAAAAACGATATTTTTGTTTAAATAACTATCAAATTTTACACCTGTATTCGTAACCTGATAATAATCGGAAAAGGCTGTTTTACCCCCAGCTTGAATATAATTACTTGTATACTTTTTCATTCTTTCTAGGGGAAAAACACCTGATTTGGCATTTTTTAAAGCAACAGGATTAATATCGGTCGCATAGATTTTGGTTCTTTCATATAAACCCTCTTCTTGTAAAAGAATGGCCATTGAATACACTTCTTCGCCAGTGGCACAACCAGCATGCCATATACGTATCGAAGGGTATGTCCGTAAAATCGGTACTATCTTATTGCGAAATTCTCGAAAAAATATAGGGTCTCTAAACATCTCAGTAACATTTATCGAAAAGTCTCCAATAAGTCGTTGTAAACAAGCTGAATCATGCAAAACCTTATCTAGTAGACTAGTGATTGTTGGAAGGTTTTCTACATTTACCCGATGCAATACCCTTCTTCTAATTGAGTTATAGGCATAATTTCTAAAATCATAGCCACACCAAGCGTATAACCCGTGAAGCAGTAGCTCAATCTCAATTTTTTCGATATCACGTGTATCTTGCCTATCTATATTGTCGAGCATGTATTAGTTCCTTTCCTGATACAACCAAACCTTAATTAGCGAGATCAGTTTGTCAGGATCAACTGGCTTTACGATATAATCAGATGCTCCGACAGTTAAACACTTCTCACGGTCTTCCTTCATTGCTTTCGCTGTTAATGCAATAATAGGTAAATCCATTAGTTTTGGTGTTTCTCTAATTTTTCGAATTGCTTCATAGCCATCCATTTCAGGCATCATAATATCCATTAGCACTAAGTCGTAGTTATTATTACGATTCAAAATGTCTAATCCTTCAATCCCATTTTCTGCAAAAGTAACATCCATACCGTACAATTCAAGTATATTTGATAGAGCATATACATTCCGGACATCGTCATCAACTAGGAGAATTCTTTTATTTTTTAGATCGTCCATTTGTTCAACTTTGCCAACATGAAGTAATTCAGACGTTACATTATATCCTTCAAAAAACAAGCGAAGTTCATCCTTTAACCGTTGTGGAGAATGCTCATTCTTAACGATAATGGTATCTACATATTTTAATAATTGCGTCTCTTCTTGTTGTGAAATGATTCTTCCAGAATACACAATGATCTTTCTTACCTCATTCGTTTCCTGCTCTTTCATTTTTTCAAGCAGGCGAAATCCAGTTGTATCTTCCAGACTTAAGTCGAGAATTACACAATCAAACTTATTAACCTTTAATTCCTCTAACGCTTCTTGACCAGTAGCGACGGCTTTAATAATTACATCTAAATCCCCGATAAGTTCCATTAAGCTTGTTCGTTGCTTCGCATCATCGTCAACGATAAGGATTCTTTTAATATGACTGTTTTTACCCGGTAGGTCAGCTTTTTCTTGTTGCGGACCCAGGGTATCACTATTGCTTAATACTGGTTCATCAATGGATGCTGCAGCTTCATCAAGAGCACTATATTCGGATAACTGGTCAATAATAAAGTCACTGACTTTGAATGTAAATATACTTCCTTTTCCTTCAGTGCTTTCTACATTGATTTCTCCACCTAGTAAATTTGCATTTTCTCTACTTATAGATAAGCCTAAACCGGTACCCCCATATTTTCTACTTGTGGTTCCATCAGCCTGTTGAAATGCTTCAAAAATTTGTGCAATCTTGTCCTTCGGTATACCAATTCCTGAATCTGAAACAGTAAATAAAAAGCTATTTTTCGAGGTAGAGGTAGGGGCACTACTTATCTCTAAAGTAACTGTTCCTTTATGAGTAAACTTACATGCATTTGATAAGAGATTTCTAAGAACCTGTTGGATTCTTATCTCATCACTAATAATCCACTTCGGAAGTCCTTCTTCTTGAAGAATAGATAACTCCAACCCTTTTTCATTTGCAATAGGTTCAAATGTACTACGCGCAAAATCAACAAGGGTCGAAATTTGTACCTTTCTAATATCAAGATCCATTTTTCCTGATTCAATTTTTGCCAAATCTAATATATCATTTATCAAAGATAACAAATCATTACCAGATGAATAAATTGTGTTTGAATATTCCTTTTGTTTATCAGTTAAGTTACCTTCTTTATTATCTGCTAAAAGCTTTGATAGAATTAACAAACTATTTAAAGGTGTTCGTAATTCATGTGACATATTTGCTAGAAATTCAGACTTGTATTTTGAAGCTAAGGAAAGTTGGTATGCTTTCTCTTCTAAATCATTTCTTGCGTTTTCCACTTCTCTATTCTTTTGTTCAAAACGCCTATTCTGTTCCTCTAAGCTCTTCGCCTTTTCTTCTAACTCTGCATTTGTTTGTTCTAACTCCTCTTGCTGAGCCTGAAGTCTTTCTTCAGAGTAACGGAGCGACTGAGTTTGCTGCTCCAGTTCTTCATTTGTTGCCCGAAGTTCCTCCTGCTGAACCTGTAACTCTTCCGACTGTGCTTGTATTTCTTCCATTAACGTTTGAGATTCTTCTAATAATGTTGCTAAACGGATTCTTCCCATTAAGTTTTCATAAATAATTCCTAAGTTAGCCGTTAGTTCCTCTAAAAAGCTTTGCTGAATATCGCTATATTTCTTAAAGGATGCCATTTCAAGTACAGCGATTACGTCCCCCTCAAAAAGAATCGGTATAACGTATATATTTAATGGCGTTGCTTTTCCAAGTCCAGATGAAATCTGAATGTAATCAGTTGGCACATCAGTTAATAGAATAGGTGATTTCTCCAGGATAGCTTGACCAACCAGACCTTCTCCAGTCCGGACTATATTTGAGATTTGTTTTCTTTCTTTTAAAGCGTACGAAGCTAGTAATTTAAAAGTTGGTTCTTCAGCTTTTCCATTGATATCCCTACTATAAAAAACAGCATGGCTTGATTCTACAAGAGGTACAGTCTTTGACAAGAAAGTCTGGGCCAATGATTCCAAATCAGGAGTGCCACTCAGACTAGTTGTAATTTCAGCAATATGCGTTTTTGCCCAAGTTAATTGTTGATCTTTTTCGATTTGGTTTGCTAACGTTCGAGTCATTTTATTAAAAGAGCTAGCAACATCAAATATTTCGTCTTTTGATTTAACTTCTACTTTCGTATTTAACTCTACTGAGCCATTTGCTATATCGCTCATAATACCAGCCATAGAAGTCAATTGTTTGGATATACTCCATACGGTTATAAAAAGTAAAATTCCTATACCACTAATACCAATTACAAGTACTACTAGACTATTAATAAGTTCTCTTTGAGAATTAGACAGCATTTTCTCTAACGATGATTCCATACTCGTTTCAAACGAATTAGTTAACTGTTTGGATACTTTAGAGAATTCTTCATGAAGAGAAATCGAGTTTTCACTCATTAGTTGTTGAGCTTCACTCACTTTTCCATTGCTTACTAAAGTTACAACTGCATCCTTATATTTATTAAATCGGTCGTTTAAAGCTCTTAATTCAGCCACTAGCTGTTTTTGTTCAATTGAAATACTCTCAGATTCAAGTGAATTTAAATTTTGTTGAATAGCCTCTGTTTCTAACCGCAGCTTAGCTAATTCTGCTTCAATTGAATCCTCATTTCTAAAGATAACTAAGTTTCTAAGTATGATTCCTTCATCTTTTACGTCCCTATATATTTGTTCACTTAAAGTTGAAATTTTATGGTTGTCTTTAACCGACGTACTGGCCTTTGTTAGATGAGTAATTTGTACTATTCCAATTCCAATTAAGATGAGTAATAGAAGTGGAAGGGTACTAAGAGAGAGTAATAATTTTGTTTTTATTTTCATTAGAGACTCCTTCATGGCTAACGTGTCTTATTGAATAAGAAGAGTTTCCCCCTCTTTAATAACCGTATCATACACTTTTGCCATAGCTTGTACACGGTCGGTCACCTGTAATTTTTGCAGAATACGAGTAATATGATTTTTGACAGTATGTTCGCTGATAAATAACTTATCCGATATTTCTTTATTACTAAGCCCAGTAATAATTAATTTAAAGACATCCATTTCCCTGGAGGAAATAGAATATTGATCCTTTGCGCGGTTAATAGCCGCTTCAAGAACTTCTATGCGAAGATCTTTGTCTGGGGTTAAAGTAATTGTTTGTTGTGAATTCCTATCGGACTTGATATCTCCAGACGATTTAATCGTTGACTTATAAATTTGAGGATTCACTAAAAAGCCTTCAAAGCTGGAAGGTTCAACAGGCTTACTAAATATGAAGCCTTGAACCTCGCGGCAATGTGTTGTGGCCACAAAGTTTAATTGTTCTTCTGTTTCAACACCTTCAGCAACCACTGACATCCCCATGTTTTCGGCTAAATTAATAATTGTCTGTACAATTGCTTTGCCATCTAAACCATCATTAAATATATCTTGAATAAACGACCTGTCAATTTTTATTGCATCAAGTGGGAAACGTCGCAAGTAATGTAAGGAGGAATAGCCCGTTCCAAAATCATCAAGGCTTATCTTAATACCCATCTTTCTTAATTTCAAGAGTGTTTGTGTAATGATGTCTTCATTTCCTAAAATAACGGTTTCAGTAATTTCTATCTCCAATAGCTCAGGAGGTAATTGAGTTTCAGCTATGATGGTCTTAATAGACTCAACTAAGTCTTTTTGTAAAAATTGCTGTGGAGAAAAGTTAATTGCAATTCGAACTGGTGTTAGTCCTTTGTTTTTCCATGTCTGTATCTGTTTACAGACTGTTTTTAACACCCATTGTCCAATTTCAACGATTAAACCCGTTTCTTCTGCTAACGGAATAAAATCCATAGGCGATATTAATCCCCAGCTATGATGATTCCAACGAATTAAGGCTTCTGCACTTGTGACCTTCCCAGTTTCAAGGTTTACACGTGGCTGGTACACAAGTGATAACTGATTTCGTTCAATAGCATAGCGTAGGTCGTTTTCCATTAGGAATGAACGATAGGATTGTATATTCATTCCAGAATGATACACTTTGTATTTGTTTTTACCTTGTTCCTTCGCTCTAAATAAAGCCACGTCCGCATTTTTTAATAATGTGATAGAGTCCTCGCCATCGAAAGGAAAAACACTTAATCCAATTCCGACTGTGAGAAATAATTCATAATTATTAATAAGAAATGGTTCTTCAAAGGAAGAAATGATAGATTCCGCAATCTCTAATGCCGTTTCTCGATCAGTTTCCGGTAGCAGAATATTGAACTCATCTCCTCCGACACGTGCAACTAAATCACTTGTTCTTACTAATGTAGAAAGTCGCTTTGCTATTTGTTGCAGTAACCTGTCACCAGTAATATGACCCAGAGAATCATTCACATACTTAAAGCGATCCATGTTTAAATACATAATCGCTAAGGTTGAATTCATCCTTTTGGAATGATCAAGTGATTGGATCAGTTTGTCATGAAAACTCCTGCGATTTGGCAGTTCTGTTAAGGTGTCATGATACGCCATATACTCAATTTCTTTATTCTTTAGTAACAAGGCCTCTGATTGTTCAACTAGCTGCTGTCTTATTTTATAAAGCTCCACAAACCCTTCTACCTTTGCCTTTAAGATGAGTGGGTTGAAGGGCTTCATAATATAATCAATTGCTCCTACTGAGTAGCCTAGAAATATATGTTCAGCATCCATATTATTTGCTGTTATAAAAAGAATCGGTATGTTTTTCGTTTTCTGACGAGCTTTGATAATTTTAGCCGTACCGTAGCCATCCATTCCAGGCATTTGGACATCTAATAATATCGCGGCAAAGTCATATTTTAATAGGTATTTAAGCGCCTCTTCTCCAGAAAAGGCTTTGATTAATTGGTAGTCATCGGACTCGATGATAGCCTCTAAAGCTAGTAAATTCTCAGGTCTGTCATCTACAATGAGAATATTAATCTTCCCCTCATTTTCTCCCATGGTACTCACCACTCCAATTGACATAATTTCGACACATTTTTTATAGAATACCACATTACTGTCAATTGAAGTGTTAGAATTAGTCTGTTGGGCATACTAAATTATACCAATTAGTAAAAAATAGAGTATAAGAGGTAGATGTTATAAACCTTTAGTACTACTCTTTAAAACTATGACTCTAAATTCTTAAGAGTTGAAACCAAATCACCAAAATAGGGTTTAACGATAAAATCTTTTGCACCATTTTGCAATGCTTCGAGCATTAATGATTTTTGTCCTAAAGCAGAACACATAATTACATTTATATCTGGATTAATTTCACGTATACGCTTTAGCGCTTCGATACCATTCACTTTTGGCATTGTGATATCTAACAAAACGATATCTGGTCTAAATTCTTTACACCGATCGACTGCCTCTATACCATCTTTCGCTTCTGTAACAACCTTAAATCTGCTATTATTACCGAGCATATCTCGTAACCACATTCTCATAAATTTAGAATCATCTGCAATTAACACCGTTTTAATCATTCTTTTTCCCCTTTACTTATCCATCCTATTTTAGTTTTTGATATTGAGTAATAAATTTATCTAACTCCTGACTCACATAAAGTGTATCTCTATGATTCATACCTTTTTCCTCAGCAATCTCAAGCAATTGTTTTTTTAATGAAGTAATACAATTAAAAAGATGAACTTTGTAGCATTCATTACCTAGCCAATCCAGCATATTTCCAGTATGATCCCGCTCGTTAATTTCAAAATATGCTATATCTTCATATCTTTTTGTCTCATCTAGAAAATGTCTAATACATAACACCTCATTTTTTTGTATTACCTACTGTTTCGGCAAGATTAAGTATGTTGAGGTCGTAACTTTTTTAAATAACTATACTTATCATCTTTTATAAAGCTACAACCTTCTAAATATGGATTATTACGAAGCTGTAAAGAGAAATGATGTAATTTTTTTATGATGCAGTCTCGACTCGATTCATCAATTGCAAATTCTAATCCATATTGAAAGATACCCTTACTTTCTTCTTTCCAAACAATGTTACCCATTACCTTTTCAACTTGTCCCATGATGACCGTCTCAAATTCAAATAGAACATCCGGCCTAATTGGTAATTGGATAGTTGAAAGAAACTTAATGCCTCCGGGTCCAATATCCTCTATTACTACTTCCGTACTTCCCACATCTACACGCTTTCCCTGAATAGATATCAAAGTCATGTTAGCACTCAATGGGAATAAGGGTTGAATTCGATAATATTTTCTTCTCTCTTTTTGTATGTCTCTTTTACTGTTAGCTTTTGGTTTAATAATATTGTTTTTAAGAAGCATGCCGAATTCCTGTTTCGGAACAGGCTTACTATAGATATAACCTTGAATTTCGTTACATTCTAACTGGCGTAAAAAATGTAACTGTTCATTTGTTTCAACGCCCTCAGCAACTACATTTATCTCCAAGCCTTTTGCCATAAAAATAAGCGATTTAATGATCATTTCTACATTTTGAGATTTCTTAATCTGCTTGATAAATGACTGATCAATTTTTATTGCATCAATTGCATAATTTTTTATATATGACAAAGAAGAATAACCTGTCCCAAAATCATCTAAGGAAATTTTTATTCCAAGTTCCTTTAAAAACGCAAATGCCGATTCTATTGCCTTTTCATGTTTGATTATAGTTGTTTCAGTGATTTCTAATTCAATGAAACTTGGGTCCGTATGATGTTTTTCTAGAATCTTAGAAAACACCGTTTTCCAATCATTCTTTAAAAATCGTTGTGCAGCAATATTAATTGATATAGGAACGATACGAAGGCTTTCATCTTTCCAATCATTCAGAGTCTGACAAACCTTTTGTAACACCCAATCACTAATGTCATTAATAAATCCTGTCTCTTCTGCAAGAGGGATGAACTCATTAGGTGCAACTAATCCCCACACTGGATGTTCCCAACGGACTAATGCTTCTGCACTTACAATACGACCAGTCGAAGCATCTACTCTGGGTTGGAAGTGTAATACAAGTTGATTGTCAGAAATTGATTTACGTAAATCTCTTTCTAAATCGTATTGTCTAAAGGTTGATATATTTAATGTAGAAGAATATATTTGATACGTATTTTTACCCATTGATTTTGCCCGATAGAGTGCTACAGCAGCATTTTTGATTAAGTCGTCTACATTCTCCCCATTCGATGGGTAGGTTGTTACACCAATACTTGTAGTTAAGAATAATTCGTACTCCTCAATCAAAAATGGTTTTACTAGGCTCTCCACAATTGTCTTTGCAACTTTTATAGGATAATCACTTTGACCATACTCCCAAATAACAATGCCAAATTCGTCTCCGCTAATCCTCGCAAACATTGTATTCGAAGGTAATAGCGCTGTAATACGTTTGCAGAACTTTTTAATTAGTTCATCTCCCATTCGATGGCCAAGAGAATCGTTAATCATATAGAATCTGTCTAAATCTAAATACATTACTGTAAAACAATTGCTGCCCTCATTTAAAAGACTCTGAAGTTTACGTTCAAACAAAATTCGATTAGGCAAATCTGTTATACTATCATGAAAAGCTAAATGCTTTATTTGTTTTTCATACTCTTTTTGGGGAGTTATGTTTGAAACAATCCCATCAATTCTAATTAGATTTCCATTAGCATCTAATACAGGCTGGGTCTGATCCTGAACCCATATAACATCACCTTGTCTATGGATAATTCGGTATTGATGTTCCAATTTTACGCCTTCCTGAAGTTTGCATTGTAAATCTGTATACGATTGAAAATCATCCGGATGAATGAGGGAATCCCAGGTTAAACGGTTGTGAAAATCCGAAGGTGTATAACCTGTAATGATCTCAATACCCTTTGAAAGTAAAATATACTCCCTTTTCGTTACATCATACGACCAAATGCCAACCTCCAGGTTATTGTATATATATTCAATCCTATTTTCTGCCTCTTCTAGTTTCATTTCCGCAAGTTTACGTTTTGTAATATCCAACAGAGTTCCTATATAGCGAATAGGGATTTCGTTTTCATCTAACATGACCTCCGCTTGTTCTGTGACATAAGATACCGTCCCATCCCTTCGTACCAAACGATATTCAGCGCTATAGTTCTCACCATTCAGCAATGCATTATAATACGTATTTCTATATTGTTCACGATCCTCTGGGTGAACGAAAAGTAATGCTTCTTCAAATGAAGGTGTGAAACTTTCTAAAATTTCTCTACCTGTTAAATGGAATAACTGGTTTGACCAATATATTTCGTCAGCCTCAATATTGAAATCCCAGCTTCCCATTTTTCCAACTTGCTGGGCTAATTCTAGACTTTCTTTTATCTTATCTACTTCCTCCTTACGTTGAACAAATGTTGTAATATCCTTTGCAATTTTATATAAACCAATTATCCTTTTGTTTCCGTCCATGATTGGAATATATGTAATATCAACATGAAATGATTTTCCCATTTTATTTGTGGCAATGGTTTGATGATTTTGAGCTTTCCCTGTTAACGCAAGGTTTGTATATGTTTCTATTTCTCTATTTTCATAGTAATAATTAAGGTTTTTATGTATGCCATTTTCAGTAATTCCATACATTAAGGCTGCAGAATGGTTAAAGCACTTTACCTTGCCTTCCACATCTATAACAAAAACAGCAGAAGGATGATTTTCAAATAAACCTTTGAACATTTCTTCATTATGAAGAGTTTGACCGTCTACGGAAGTTCTAGTAGTAAAAGGAATCGATCCTTTTCTGATTTGTTTTAAGAAAGGTAAGCTTGCCACAATGTAACCCCCAATAAGAATAGTAGAGAAAGTGAAACTGTTTTCTGGTATTTTTTCAATTTAACTTTTTCGAACATCATTTATTTTCTATATTTCTATTTTGCTGGATATTTACTGAAAACAGAATCACCAGGAGTTCTCAATGATATAGGAAGTCATTCCTATTTGTGATTAGGACTAGTCCTAATTGTAGAAGAGTTGTCGAAATAAACTAATTTTGCATGCAAAAAAAACACGCTGATTTTTACTATCAGCGTGTTTTCCTTTATTGATTTACTGCATTATCAAGTCCACCAGGAGACTGGTGTATAGCAAGCTTTTTAACTAGCTTATCGCTTTCAGTGTTCAAGCCTTTAAGGTTTACTTTTATGCCATTCTGATGATATTTAATCACCACTTTATCAATTGCACCGACTGCTGAATCATCCCACAGATGTGCATTGGATAAGTCTAAGTCGATTTCTTTAACATTTTCTTTAAAATCAAAACTGTTAACAAATTCAGTAACAGACGCAAAGAATAATTGTCCTGAAACATGATATACCTTACGTTGTGAATCCTTTGCAGAAAGACTTGTTACTTTCACCTTCGAAATTTTTGCTGCGAAGAAAATAGCACTCAGGATAATACCTACTAATACACCTTTTGAAAGGTCATGTGTTTGCAGTACAGTAGCAACTGTAACAATCATAACTATTGTATCCGTAACTGGAACTTTTGTTATTGTCTTTAAATATGCCCAATCAAATGTTCCGATAGAGACCATAAACATAACACCGACAAGTGCAGCCATTGGAATTTGAACTAGGAAGTCACTTAATATCAGGATAAGGACCATTAGGAAGGTTCCAGCAACAAATGCTGATAGTCTTCCTCTACCGCCTGATTTCACATTGATTACTGATTGGCCAATCATCGCACAACCAGCCATACCGCCAAAGAAACCTGAAACGATATTCGCAATACCTTGCCCACGCGCTTCCTTATTTTTATCACTTTCTGTATCTGTCATATCATCTACAATCTGGGCTGTTAAAAGCGATTCAACTAACCCTACGATAGCGATTGATAATGAGTAAGGAAAAATAATCTTCAACGTTGCTAGGTTGAATGGAATATCAGGGATTAAAAAGATTGGAAGTGTGGAAGGTAACTCTCCCATGTCCCCAATTGTACGTACACCACTGTTTGTGAAAACGGCAATGACTGTCATAACAATAATTGCAACTAATGGTGAAGGAACTGCTTTTGTAAAGCGTGGGAAAATATAAATAATTGCCAATGCTCCAGCTAACATCACATACATTTGCCATGATTCACCGACAAAATGCGGCAGCTGAGCAGTAAAAATCAAAATTGCCAGTGCATTAACGAAACCTGTCATTACAGAACGTGGCACAAACTTCATAAGTCTACCGAGCTTCAATACTCCCATGACAATTTGTATAATTCCTGTTAATACTGTTGCAGCAAGTAAATAATGTAAGCCATAATCCGCAACTAAGGTTACCATGAGTAGTGCTGTTGCTCCGGTGGCAGCAGAAATCATTCCCGGTCTTCCACCGACAAAAGCAATTGTAACTGCAATACAAAACGATGCATAAAGTCCAATCATTGGATCGACTCCTGCAATAAGTGAGAATGCAATCGCTTCTGGAATTAATGCAAGCGCAACAACGATACCCGCAAGTATATCTCCTCTCACATTTCCAAACCATTCATATTTAATTTTAGATAAATTCAAATCGGCACCTCTTCCTATATTATTCATTTTGTTTTTTGTCCAGCTGCAGCGCCTAGGAACTCGAGAAACTTAAACTCCTTCAGAAAGAAAGAGCGCTTCTTTGTCAGAGTCCGAGTAGTCTCGTTTCTATTCGAGGCTCTTCCGCTTTTCTTGTGACTTTCAACTCTCATGAAAGTCGGGTCCGTCTAGAACAAAACAAAGTATATAGCATTGTGACATTTCTGTGAATCAGTGATGTAAACGTAAACATAATATATTTTCTTCAATTTTCTCTTTGTTTCTTCCAAATACATTGTAGTAAGGGAAATCACAAAAAATATGCTGGTATAATGAGGAAGGGTACCAGACCATTTTTTCATTTTTTCCATAAAAAAATAGCTCATCTGTGGATGAGCCAGGAACATAGATTCTGGAGCATTTATTATTTTACGATCAGCACAGGGCAATTCGCTCTTTTGGCTACCTTATGGCTAACACTACCCAACACAAACTCTTGTAGGACATTTAGTCCTCTACTCCCAATGATAATGATTTCAAAATTGTACTTGTTTGCATAGTTTACAATTGTAGGTCCTGGATCACCATGTAATATTTTCACTTCAAAAGGCACATTTGCAGCATTAGCTAACTTTTCGACATCCTTCATTCGTTCCTTACACTTGTCTCCAAAATCAACTGAATTCCAGTTCTTCAGTACATCTGACTTTACTTTGTCAGGGTCCACAACATAGACAACCTCTATCATTGAACCAAGACTGCATTTTGCTATATTTATTGCGTTTTCTGCAGCCCTTTTTGAATGCTCTGAACCGTCTGTAGCCAATAGTATTTTTTTATACATGTTCCATAGCCCCCATGAATTCAATATGAAATTCAATTATTAACTACTTCTATATTTAAATGATGTAATCCTGTAACTTACTTTAGATTTCTTGAATATGCTATCATTTTTATGATAAATTCCATTTTTCGGTATGATTGCTATTTTTATTATGAAATAATACATGCATTTAGAATGTGATAACCATCACATAACTTCATGTGAATACTTCTACTACACTGTTTTGTTCAAACACCTACTAAGCAATACAAAAAGAAGCTACCACTAAGTAGCTCCTCGTTAACTTAACTTATATATACTTCCTATGGACAGATTTCCCGTCATACGTAAACACAACAGTTTTGTTCTCAAGCACCGTTTCCATATGAACTGGTCTGCCCCATAATTGAAAAATATAAGGGAGTACTTTTTCAAGGTACTTTAAATCCAATTCAATGTCTTCATACCAGTGTTTTAAGTATAGCTCTCCACTTTTTAAGTAGTCACCATCGGTTACTGTAATATATGGGAATCCACCATTCACACGCATACTAACAAGTTGATCACGAACCTGCTCCCATGCTTTGTCTACAATCTTATAGTCACGACCTTGCTTTTGAAACAAATACATATCTTCTCTCATTACCAATTCTTTTGTTAAATAATTTCGGATGAATGATATATCTGATTCCACTTCTCGAACTTCAAATATCTTGTCACGGCCAGAACCTGCTTGAACACCTCTTTCCATCATTTCCTTTGTAGGATTATTATATCGCTCCTCAATGTCTTCGAATATTTTCAAGCCAAGATAGTAGGGATTGATACTTGTACGTGAAGGCTGAACTACGCCCGCATTTAGCTTCGCGAATTCAATTGCTTCATCTGAGGTAAGATCCATTTCACGGATTATTCGTTGGTGCCAATAGGAAGCCCAGCCTTCGTTCATGATTTTCGTTTCAAGCTGTGGCCAGAAATAGAGCATTTCCTCACGCATCATCGTAAGGATGTCGCGCTGCCAATGTTCAAGCTCCCTACTGTATTCTTCAATAAATAAGAGGATGTCTTTTTCAGGTTGAGGTGGAAATTTCTTTTTCTTCCTTTGTACCGGCTTTGGTTTTGTATTTTTTGTATCCAAACTCCATAAATCATCGTAAGGTGTAATAGGCTTCTTTACTTCCTGTTCCTCTTCAAGGTCTTCTAGACTCCAAGCTAACTTTGGTCTCATAAGCGAGGGGTCAATATGCTCTTGAATCGCAAGTACAGCATCTAAAAAAGTTTCTACCTCTTGCTTGCCATATAAATGTTCATAATGTTTAACTCTTTCAGCAGTAGCAGCCATGCTTTCCACCATGTCACGCTTTGTGTTCCCAAAACGACAGTTATTTTTAAAGAAATCACAATGTGCAAGCACATGGGCAACTATTAACTTATTCTGAATCAGGGAATTGGAATCTAATAAGAATGCGTAGCAAGGGTCGGAGTTAATAACAAGTTCATATATCTTACTTAGCCCTAAATCATATTGCAATTTCATACGATAGAATTGTTTACCGAAACTCCAGTGTGAAAAACGAGTTGGCATTCCATAAGCACCGAATGTATAAATAATGTCTGCAGGACAAATTTCATATCTCATTGGATAAAAGTCGAGCCCAAAGCCTTCTGCTATCTCAGTTATTTCGTCTATTGCATATTCCAGTGCTTTGCGGTCTGAAGTATTCACAGTTGATCTCCCCCTTTTCGTCCTTATCACAATTTATGAAGGATTGGTCGAAATGATGAGGGAGATTTAAAAGAAAAGAGGAGTGCTGCTTTGGTTTAAGAACATGACTTATATACCGCTCTACTTTTTCATACGAAGCAGGTACCGTTACTCACTCTTTCGATACCCGCTCCACATTAGCACCTTACTTTACTTCTTCAATACTTAAAGACATTAATGTTTCTGTTTTAGGGTTAAACAAAATCATTACTCTTGCTGTAAATGTACGTTCTTTTCCTTGGACTTTTAATTCAAAGGTGTCTTTAGCTTGTGTATCAGTGATTTCTTCCCTACCTTTATATTGGTAATCACTAATTTGGCTTTCAGGGTAGTTTAACTTTGCCACATCAACAGCAATCTTCCCCCACTTTTCATAATCCGTAGGCAGTGGTTGTTGTTGCTCAGCACCTACTATTGCTCCACTTGTAGCAAGCAGAAGAATACAGATTAAAGTCGTTAATCTTGCTTTTACCTGTGTCATTTTTAAATCATCCTCTCTACGTAAAAATCAGTTGTAGTATGCGCATATTTTAAAAATTTCCACCATAGAAAAATAAGGAATTTCGACCTATACAAGTGAATAGATTATTCACTCAAAATGTTTTGGATTCCTCACCAAGATTTACAGTGAAAAATTCTCCTGATTCTCCACACACTATAAACAACTCCTATAAAGGAGGTAAAAAAGTGAATACTGTAGATTATGACAAAGCTCTTTATTACACGCACCGGTCACAGTGGGACAACCTGCTTATTTTAATGGTTCGCACAAAGGACGATTTCCTTTCCAAGAAAATTGAACACTTTTTACACGCATATAACTTTGAAAAAGACTACTCAGTTATCGAAAGACATCTTTATTCTTTACTGCGATATATTGACCATGCGTCGACGGATAGCATGGAAGAATTAACTGCATATATGTGATGGATATAAACAAAAAGAGGAATACCCTTTTTACAGGAGTATTCCTCTCTTCATAAACAATTTTATAATCCATGTTTAACAGCATACAGTGCTGCTTGTGTTCGGTCTTGCAGCTCCAACTTGGATAATATGTTGGAAACATGTGTTTTGACGGTTTTTTCAGTAATGATAAGACTAGCGGCAATCTCTTTATTGCTTTTTCCTTTTGCAATTTCTGAGAGAACTTCCAACTCTCTTTTTGTTAGATCGTCAAGTAACGACTGTTCGTTTTTATCGCCATTCATTAAATGTGTCATTACATGATTGGTTACTTTTGCATGGAGTTGGCTTTCTCCTTTAAAAACTGCCCTAATCGCCTGAACCAGTTGATCAGGCTCAATATCCTTTAACTGGTAACCAGTTGCACCGGCTCTAATCGCTGGAATCACATGGTCTTGATCTGAAAAGCTGGTAAGAATCAGTATATGAATATTAGGATGTTTTTCTTTTATTTTTCTTGTTGCTTCAATTCCATCCATCTCTGGCATAACCAGGTCCATCAATATGACATCAGGCTGTAATTGTTCCGCCAATAAAACTGCTTCCTGACCATCTTTCGCCTCAGCAACAACCTCAATATCTTTTTGTGTTTTTAGAAAAAATAATAATCCTCTTCTGACAACATGGTGGTCGTCTGCAATCAATACTTTAATTGTCAACTGACTACACCTCCCTGAGCGGAATTTCAATATAAATTGCTGTACCTTTACCGATTTCACTTGTTAGTGTAAACGTGCCATTCAAGGCTTCTGTACGTTCCCTCATACTTGCTAATCCAAGTGAAGGAATTGGTTGGTCTTCCACGTAGTGAAAGCCGCAACCGCTATCCGTAATTTTCATCGCGACTGCTTTTGTAGTAACACTGATCATAATGGTTGAAGCAGTGACTCCCGAATGCTTTTTACAGTTATTCAAAGCCTCCTGGCCGATTCTCCATAAAGCTTCCTCAATCTTACTAGGCAAATCAATGACTCCTTTAACTTCTACATCTACTTGAATTCCAAGAACTTTCCCATAATTTAAAAGAGCACTTGCTACACCGTTTTCTAATCCTTGAGGACGCAGCTGCCAAATTAGAGCTTTCATTTCACTCAATGCTTCCTGTGAGAGCTCCTGCATATAGGACAACATCTCTTTAAGCTCTGGATCCTCTGTCAATTCTTTTGTACCTCTCACTGTTAAAACCAATGAAAATAGAAGCTGATTTACTGAATCATGAAGATCACGTGCCAACCGATTACGCTCAGCCAACAGGGCAAGATTTTGCTCATTTTCTGCTAGTTTAATTCTTTTAATGGCTGTTCCAATTTGAAATGCTACCGATTCAAGCAAGGCAAGTTCTTCATTTGTAAAATGCGTTTTATTAGGTGATGCCACATTTAACAGACCGAACCTTTCTTCACCCGCTCTTAAAGGTACTGTCGCATGATGTGTAATTTGATTGGTCTCTCCCCAGTTGTATGTAACTGCATCCTCAAGTCGTTTACATTCCATAATATTTGCCGCTCGGAGTAGCCTACCTTTGTTATATTTATCAACACACCAGCAAATTCCCTGACACATAGGCTTTTTTTGTTCCCAAGTTAAAGCTGGTGGTAAATTGTAATCAGCTATAAGCTCATACTTTCCCTTAACATCAATTAAAAATAGCCAACCCGTTTCAAGTCTAGTTACCTCTAATAGCTCTTTTAATACCTGTTGTAACATAAGATGCAAATCATTTGACTGATTTAATGTTTCTGCAATTACCTTTAAGGTTTGGAGCTTATGCAGCTGCGAAACTTTGTCCACCAAATTGGTTCCTCCCCACAAACTGTATCTATTTTCCATTATACAACCGTTTGGCAGGATTTGCGTTAGAAAAAAGTCTTGCAGTTTTCTACGACTTTAGACTGAGGGTTTTAAGCAAAAAAAAAGACCCAATGGGCCTCTTTCTTATCCTAATACTTTATGAACTTGTGCCATGACATCTGAAGAAATATCTTCTAAAACCTGCTGACTGTTCTCAAGTGAAGTACCTTTTACAGCAAAGTAGAATTTCACTTTAGGTTCTGTACCTGAAGGACGAACACAGAACCAAGAACCATCCTCAAGGAAGTATTTTAATACATTTGATTTAGGAAGCGTAATTTCTTCAACATTTCCTTCTGCTACATGTTTGCGAGTACTTTCTTTGTAATCCTCAATCAAGGTTACTTTTCGGCCAGCAACTACAGTTGGTGGTTCGCTACGGAAGGTTGCAAGCAGATTATTAATTTGTTCTGCTCCTTCTTTGCCTTTTAAGGTTAGTGACTCTAAACCTTCGCGATAATAACCGTAATTTTCAAAAATCTCCATAAGACCTTCGTACATGGTCATACCTTTATTTTTGTAATATGCACAAACTTCGACAGATAATAAGGCAGCTTGCACCGCATCCTTATCACGGGCAAAGTCACTAATTAAATAACCATAGCTTTCTTCATACCCAAATTGGAACTTGTATTCACCAGTTTGTTCATATTCTTTAATTTTTTCACCGATAAATTTAAAACCTGTTAACACATCAATTGTATCCAGGTTAAAGGACTTAGCAATTTCACGTCCGATTTCCGAGGTTACAATTGTCTTAAGAACTACACCATTTGAAGGAAGTTTTCCTTGCTTTTGCTTTTCAGACAAAATATAGTGTAACAAAATTGCACCTGTTTGGTTCCCTGTTAAAACAACATACTCACCTTTATCATCTTTTACAGCTACACCTAAACGGTCAGCGTCCGGATCTGTACCAATTAAAATATCAGCATCAATCTTTTTACCTTCTTTAATCGCTAATTCGAATGCTGCATGTTCTTCTGGATTAGGCGATTTAACTGTTGAGAAGTTTGGATCTGGTAGCTCCTGTTCCCTGACAATAGTTACATTTTCATAGCCTAATGCTTTCAGACCATTGCGTACAGGTTTATTTGCAGTACCATGTAATGGGGTGAAAACGACTTTCACTCCTTCTTGAGAAAGTTCAGGATTAAGTGAAATTGTTTTTAATTTTTCAGTGTATGCATTATCAATTTCTTCCCCAATCATAGTAATAAGACCAGACGCTTTTAACTCTTCCTCACTAGCAACCTTCATTTCAAGTTCGTTTTGGACAGCATTTACTTTTTCAATCACTATATCTGCTGCCTCTGGAGGTAGTTGTCCCCCATCAGAACCATACACTTTGTACCCGTTGTATTCAGGCGGGTTGTGGCTTGCAGTTACTACAATACCTGAAAAAGCATTTAAGTGACGAACCGCATAGGATAGTTCAGGAGTTGGGCGTAATTCATCGAAGACATATGTTTGAATACCATTTGTAGCAAGTGTTCGTGCTGCTTCCATAGAGAACTCAGGTGATTTGTGACGACAGTCATACGCAATGACAACTCCACGTCGCTTTGCTTCCTCCCCATGGGATTCAATAAATGCAGCAAGTCCAGCAGACGCTTTACGAACTGTATATAGATTCATACGATTTGTACCTGGACCTATTTCCCCACGCATACCACCCGTACCAAACTCTAGATTTTTATAAAAACAATCCTCTAATTCCTTTGGGTTGTCCTTTTTCTCAAGTAATTGTTGCTTTATTTCTTCATCCAACCCTGGCGTATTCAACCAAAGGTTATACGTATCCTTCCAGTTCATTTACGAACCTCCTAATATCATTCTGTTACACACATTATGTCAATAGTTTCCCTCTACCTATTCTATAAAAAAAACTTTTCATTTCCAATTATTTTATGTAAGAATGTCTGTTTTTTGCAGAGAATGAGGATAAGACCTATGTATAATGCCATGAAGTTGTTGATTTTACATACTCCGTTTTCTTTTTGACTTGAGTGGGGGTGGTCCTTCATTTACTTACCCACTCAACTCTCTTTTGTCACTTGAGTTGCGATGACTTAGCATTTATATTCAACTCATGTCTAATAGTAGAACCTTTAGAAAAAAACATTTTGGTAGATTTGATGAAAAAAGTAAGAATATAATTAATCTAACATAGTAAAACATTTATTGGTTCAACGTGAAGGGGGAGGCAATTTGAAACAAGTTGGAAAAATTAAAGAAATTACCCGCTATCCTGTTAAATCCTTTGCAGGAGAATACTTAGAATCCTGTAAAATAGATACATATGGTATAGTTGGCGACCGTTTTTATTCATTTTATGATGAAACAAAGAATGATTGGAATCGATTTGTTACTGCCCGAACTATTCCTGCAATGCTTTCTTACAAGGCGAACTTTATAGACAATGATGTAAGGATCACATCACCTGATGGCCGGACGTTTTCTTGGAATGAAGAACTTCTTCAAGAAATACAGAGATACTCATCCAAAGTGATAACAATGTCCGAACACAAGTCACCACATCCAGACAACCCGAATCTTTTGTCAGTTGATGCAGCAAGCATTCTTCTCATCACAGATTCAACCTTACATAAACTTGAAACCATGTGGGGTAAGAAGCTGGACTCACGTCGATTTAGAGCAAATTTACTTGTGTGTTTAGATGACTCTGCTATGTCTGAAAGCGATTGGATTGGAAAGCGGATATTTGTCGGTACCACTGAATTAATGGTGGATTGTTTTTGTGAACGTTGTTCGATGACTACAATTGACCCTGACACACTCGAAAGAGATGCATCTCTATTGAAAAAAATTAATAAGGAAATGGATTTACATTTCGGCGTGTATGCCTCGGTTATAAAGACCGGGGAAATTACTGTTCAGGATAAAGTATATATAGAATAAGTTGAGCACTAAAAATTGAAAAAGCAGCCTAATTAATTTGGGCTGCTTTTTTGCCTATTAATACAATTACTACATACTCGCCTCAGTTGCATCTTTTATATACTTTTCTACTTCTACCTCATAACCTAGCATTTCTTCTGAACTCCAGCCGTAACGTTCAGCCATGTACTTTATTATCGGGTTCTTCCATCGATTCACCCATTGAATATCGAAGAACATCGCACCTGTACGACGAATCAGATAGTCTATTGGTTTGGTTACCATTTCATGTTGAATCCCATATTCTACGGAAGCATAAATCTCGAGTGGTAATTTTGCATTTTCAGCATTATTTCCTGTTTCTCTCATGATCCCAATCAATGTATCAATGTTGGATCCATATAACCGTACTAGTCTTTCGGCTTCTTTTTTTGAAAGTGAAAAGTCATGTACGAGTTTGTCAATCTTTTCGGCAACAAACAATGGATATTTCTTGGAACCACCTACACTACCGCCAGAAATTTCAATGTTCTTTGTTTGACAAGACTTAATATTGGTATAGCCTTCTGCTTTAAATAGCTTCGCTACTAAGTCAACAACGATTTCTGCCATTTTGCGATAGCCTGTTAATTTTCCACCCGCAATTGTAATAAGACCAGTTTCTGATTGCCAAATTTCATCTTTACGTGATATCTCTGATGGATCTTTACCTTCTTCGTAAATAAGCGGACGCAGTCCAGCCCAACTGGATTCGATATCGTTGTCAGTGACTTGTACACTTGGGAACATATAATTTATGGTCTCAATGAGATACGTCCGATCCTCAACTGTAACTGTAGGACGAGCTGTATCTTGGTCATAAAATGTATCAGTTGTTCCGACATACGTTTTTCCATCCCTTGGAATTGCAAACACCATACGACCATCTGGTGTATCGTAATATACAGCTTGCTTTAACGGAAACTTGGATTGGTCAATGACGATGTGAACTCCTTTAGTAAGTCGTAAAACCTTCCCTCTTCTAGAACCATCTATTTCACGCATTTGATCAACCCATGGACCTGTCGCGTTAATTATTTTTTTGGCAAATATCTCGTATTCCCTGCCAGAAAGTTGGTCTATTACTTTTACGCCTTTTACTTTTCCATTTTCGTAAATAAAGGAATCAACTTTGGCATAGTTAACAGCTTTTGCTCCTTTTTCAATAGCTTTTTTCATGACCTCAATTGTTAGTCGAGCATCATCAGTTCGGTATTCGACGTAATAACCACCGCCTACTAATCCGTCTTTTTTAATCAAAGGCTCTTTTTCTAAAGTTTGCCTTACATCTAGCATCGTTCTTCTTTCCGAACGTTTGACTCCCGCTAAAAAGTCGTACACTCGTAGTCCAATTGAGGTCGAGAACTTTCCAAATGTCCCCCCCTTATGAAGTGGTAATAGCATCCACTCTGGAGTTGTCACATGTGGTCCATTTTCATAGACAATCGCACGTTCCTTACCTACCTCTGCCACCAATCCAACCTCGAATTGCTTGAGGTAACGAAGGCCACCATGTACCAATTTAGTAGAGCGGCTTGAAGTACCAGCTGCAAAATCCTGCATCTCAACTAATGCTGTTTTTAGACCACGTGTTGTTGCATCAAGCGCAATACCCGCACCTGTAATTCCACCACCAATGATAAAAACATCATGTATCTCATTTTGCATTTCCTCTAAAATAGTACTTCTATTTAAACTTGAAAAGTGTGTCATACATATCTCCCCTTTAGATAGAAAAAAGAGACCACAAAACCATTATAATCGTCGTCGATTACAATGTCCTGTGGTCTCTCCGTATCTCCTACCGAAATATTAACTTACTTTTATGTTAACACACATTTTATTTAAATGCCATAGTTGCATTTACTGCCTTTTTCCAACCGCTGTAAAGCTCTTCACGTTGCTCCTCTGACATAGTTGGTTCAAATGAACGGTCGATATTCCACTGAGTTGAGATTTCAGACTGATCCTTCCAATAGCCAACTGCTAATCCTGCCAAGTAAGCTGCCCCTAATGCAGTTGTTTCATTTACAACTGGACGCTCAACAGGTACTCCTAAAATTCCGCTTTGGAAATCCATTAAGAAGTTATTTTTAACAGCACCACCATCAACACGTAGTGTTTTTAAAGAAATTCCAGAATCAGCTTCCATCGCAGTTAACACATCTTTTGTTTGATATGCCAAAGACTCAAGTGTTGCACGGACGAAGTGTTCTTTTGAAGTACCACGAGTGATACCAAATACTGCACCTCTAACATCACTATCCCAATACGGAGCACCAAGCCCTACGAAAGCAGGTACTACGTACACCCCATCAGTTGACTCAACCTTCGCCGCGTAGCCTTCGCTATCTTTTGCATCCTTAAACATGCGTAGACCATCTCGCAGCCATTGAACGGCAGAGCCAGCAACGAAGATACTTCCTTCTAATGCATACTCTACTTTTCCGTCTAAGCCCCAGGCAATTGTTGTTAATAGCCCATGGTCAGATGGAACAGCTTTTTCTCCAGTATTCATTAGCATAAAGCAGCCTGTTCCATAAGTATTTTTCACCATACCTTCTTCATAGCAC
The DNA here is from genome assembly GCF_047246645.1 of Ferdinandcohnia jepli. Taxonomy (NCBI): domain Bacteria; kingdom Bacillati; phylum Bacillota; class Bacilli; order Caryophanales; family Bacillaceae; genus Ferdinandcohnia; species Ferdinandcohnia jepli. The sequence goes on along the minus strand of NZ_JBFOKR010000005.1, from coordinate 156,389 downwards.
GCTTGCCCGAATAATGCTGCTTGCTGATCTCCTGCAACACCGGCAATTGGTACTTCTTGACCAAAGAAGTGATAAGGAGTTGTGGAAGCATACACTTCAGATGATGGTCGAACATCCGGAAGCATTGACTTTGGAACTGTCAGATGCTCTAGTAACTCGTCATCCCACTGTAGATCATAGATATTGTACATCAATGTTCTAGAAGCATTAGAATAATCTGTCACGTGAGCTTTACCGCCTGAAAGCTTCCAAATTAACCATGTATCAATTGTTCCGAATAATAATTGGCCATTTTCTGCTTTTTCTCGTGCACCTTCAACATTGTCTAAAATCCATTTTACTTTGGTACCTGAGAAATACGCATCAATTAGCAAACCTGTTTTTGCTCGGAATGTATCATTTAGGCCCTTTGCTTTTAAATCTTCACAAATACCAGCTGTTTGACGGGACTGCCAAACGATCGCATTATAGACTGGCTTACCTGTTTCCTTATCCCAAACTACTGCAGTTTCACGCTGATTTGTAATCCCGATTCCGGCGATTTGCTCAGCTTTCACCTGAGATTCAGATAGTACAGATGCCATAACTGATAAAATAGAGCCCCAAATTTCATTTGCATTATGTTCTACCCAGCCTGGCTTTGGAAAGATTTGAGTGAATTCTTTCTGTGCAACGTGAACAATTTCCCCTTTTTGATTAAACAGAATTGCACGAGAACTCGTAGTTCCTTGGTCTAACGCTAAAATGAATTTTTCCATTTATGTTGCCCCCTTATATTTCAACTAATTTTACCTAGCACATAAATTCTTTACTTATGATTAAAACACGCTTGCTTGTTTTTTGCTACCAACATACCCAATAATTAGTACAACAACCAATGCAGCAAGTACATACCAGAATGCACTTAGTATAACTCCTTCAAAAACAGCCTTATAAAATACGCCTCCAAACGATCCCCCTACTAGCGGTCCAATAACTGGAATCCATGAATATCCCCAGTTTGAGCTACCCTTACCTGGAATAGGAAGTAAGAAGTGCGCAATTCTTGGTCCTAAATCACGAGCTGGATTGATAGCATACCCAGTAGTTCCCCCTAGCGACATACCGATTACGACAATTAATAGACCGACAATTAACGGATTTAAGCCTTCTGTAAATTCATTCGCTCCGATTGCAAGAATCCCCATTACCAATACAAACGTCCCTACCATCTCTGAGATAAGGTTTGAAAAGTTGTGAGGAATCGCTGGATCAGTTGAAAATACTGCTAGTTTTGCTCCTTGATCCTTTGTTGCTTTCCAATGTGGTAGATAATGAGCAAATACAATTGCCGCCCCAATAATAGCACCAATCATTTGTGCTGCGATGTACGCTGGAACATCAGCCCAAGCGAAATCACCAGTGAACGCCAAGCCAAATGTTACCGCAGGGTTTAAATGTGCTCCACTAAACTGTCCTACAGCATATACTGCCATTGCCACCGCAAGACCCCACGCAAATGTAATGACTACCCAGCCACCTGCATTTGATTTTGTCTTGTCTAATACAACACCTGCAACTACACCACACCCGAGGATAATGAGGATCATCGTACCAATAAGTTCACCCATAAAAGCTGTCATAGATTAATTCCCTCCCATGTAAGCGTTTTTATTTTTCGTTAATAAAAGAGACGGGTTGATTTTAGTGCGGTAATGAAACCTTGTTACACTATCAAAATAGGTAAAAGTAAAAAGATGGCTATACTTTTTTCCGCAAAAAAGACCACGACAAATGAACCTACACTAAGGTGTTTATCGTGGACTCCGTATCTCCGTCACTTTTATTAACTTACTATATTCATATGATGCTAGAACTCATTACATGTCTAACTTTTAATTATTTTTTCACACCATAATTCTACATTTGATGTTGTAACAGCTGAAGCTCCAGCTTTTAACGCATTTTCAATATCTTTTTCAGATGATATAAATCCTCCCGCTAATATTGGAATATTCGTTTTGTTGCTAGTTTCCTGAATTAGGGAAGGGACGATCCCAGGTAACACCTCAACAAAATCTGGTAACGTCTTTTTTAAAAGAATAATGTTTTTCTCAAATGCATGTGAGTCTAGTAGAAACATGCGCTGAATCGCGTAAATCTTCTTTTGCTTCGCTCTTTGAATGACGTTCCCCCTTGTTGAAATGATTCCATAAGGCTTTACTTCTTGGCTTAAATAGTCAACTGCATATTCATCACTTTTCAAGCCTTGAACAAGGTCAACATGCAAAAGCAGTTTCTTCTGATGAGCCGATGCAAGCTGAAATACATTCTTTAGCTGTGCAACATGCAGTTCTAATAAAACCCCATACTCCAAAGGACCTTCAAGGAATCTTTCAAATGCTTTCATATTACGAATTGCTGGGATAACCTTCTGCTTTCGGAAGCTCATTGTCTCCCCCTCTTTACACTATATGAAACTCTCAAGCCAGCTTACTACTTCCTGTTCGTCCTCACCATTTACCTTGAAAGTCAATTTCTGCCCCTCTTTAATTCCAGCGCTCATCAAACCTAGGATGCTTTTGGCATTATAGCTTCTATTATTTATATTAATTTCTACATCACTAGTATACCGACTTAAATTTTTTACTAACTCAGCCGCCGGTCTTGCATGAAGGCCATCTTTAAGAGTTACTGTTATCTCTTTTTCAATCATACTATCACTCTACTTTCCTACAGTACTGTATGTACTGGTATTATCGAGTAAGCTTATTTAAAGCTCTGACTCCCTCTGCAGCCTGCACGACTTCCAACAAAGAACTTCCACACCCGGATTCAACGACTGCTACATATGAGCCCTCTACTATAGGTGCATCCACTAGTTTCATATTTTCGTTATTTCCTAGCATTTCTATTGCCATTTCCGCATTTAGTAGGGCACTTCCTAAATCAAAAAATAGAACAACACCTTTTTCCGAATTTACAAGTTCAATTGCCTCTTTGATAGCAAACGGATCAGTACCAATTCCTCCATCCTCTGTTCCGCCTGAAATGGCAATTGGAACGTCAGGCTGAATTTGGTTGAGCAGTGCTTGTAGTCCTTTTACTAACTCGACACTATGCGAAATCAACACAATTCCTACATAACTCATGAAGCACTCACTTCTTTACAAACCTTCGCTAACTCCTCAAAAAAGTAATACGAAGAAACTGAGCCTGGATCTAAATGGCCAACAGAACGCTTACCTAAGTATGCGGCACGCCCTTTTTTAGCCTCTAATTCCTTTGTCCCTTCCATACTTGTTTTCGCAAGGGAAACGAGAGCATCCCAATCTTCGCTTTCTTTTTGCAGGTATCCTACAACCGGCTCCCAGACATCGATCATTGTTTTGTCTCCTATATTCGCTTTTCCTCTCATTTTGAGTCCTTCTAATGAGGCAGCTAAGGCAGTAGAAAGATCAGCATAAGTTAACTCTTCCTTCCCTTTCACTTCTGCTGAGGCTTTTAAAAAGACTGTTCCGTATAGAGGCCCGGAGGCTCCGCCTACTTTTGAAAGCAGAGTCATTCCAATGTCTTTAAATAAACTCCCTACATCTTCATAGTTAATAATCGTGATTTTGTACACAACCTCTTGAAAACCTCTAGCAATGTTTAAACCATGGTCACCATCACCAATTGCTTGGTCCAACTCTGTTAAATATGTCTTTTGTTCCTGGAGTTTTTGACTAAGCGCCTGCATCCATTGCTTTACGTGTTCTACACCTAGTTTCATTACATTCCCCTCTCAATCCTTGTTTCACTTTACCTTTTAAATGCAACTGTTTGCGCTTCAGCATTCAATAATTCAGTTAACTGGTCATCCAACTTCAATACTGTAATTGAACAACCTGCCATCTCTAAAGAAGTCATATATTCACCTACAAACGTTTCATAGACATTAATTTCTCTTTCCTTTAAGATGTCTGCTACTTTTTTATTTAAAATATAAAGCTCCATAAGCGGTGTAGCACCTAACCCATTCACCATGACAGCAACATTAGCCCCAGCTTCTAATTGTAAATCTTCTAGTACTTTCTCTAGTAGGGTTGTTGTTACTTGGTCAGCCGTTTGAATTTCTCCCCGTTCAATACCAGGTTCACCATGAATCCCCATACCAATTTCCATTTCTGTCTCACCAATTGTGAAGCCTGGTTTCCCAGCCTCAGGAATTGTACACGGTGTTAACGCCATTCCCATCGAGCGAACGTTTTCAATTACCTTATTCGCAATTGCCTCAACCTCTTCAAGAGAAGCACCCGTTTCCGCCAATGCACCTGCAATTTTGTGAACAAACACAGTACCAGCAATACCGCGTCTACCTGTTGTATACGTTGAATTCTCAACAGCTACGTCATCATTAACAACAACCTTCGCCACCTTGATGCCGTCCGCCTCTGCCAGCTCAGCCGCCATTTCAAAATTTAAAACATCACCTGTGTAATTTTTAATGATTAATAGAACTCCCTTGCCACCATCTACTGCTTTAATTGCCTCATACACCTGATCTGGCGTTGGTGATGTAAAAACCTCACCCGCTACTGCACCATCAAGCATCCCTGTACCAACAAACCCACCATGTGATGGCTCATGACCACTTCCACCACCACTTACCAATCCTACCTTCCCCTGAATAGGAGACTCTGCGCGAACAATAACAGACGTATTCGGAACAAGCTTCACCTGCTTCGGATGGGCCAACACAAACCCCTCCAACATCTCGCGCACAACTTCCTCTGGCTGATTAATCAACTTCTTCATACACATCCTCCTCAATTTATGTCCTTGTACAGTTTATTTAGTAAAAAAGCAGTAGAGAACAACAAAACAGAAAAAACTTTGGTTGTATGGGAGAATTTGTGTGGTGTCAATTTGTGGTGTCAGGCACCTTAGAAATACAGTTGTCTTTTTGGGGTGTCAGGCACCACAGAAATACATTCGTCCACCTCAGGAGGACAGTAGATTAATTTTCGTGTGGGATAACGGGGTTTTGGCTTGTGGCGCCTGGCAATCGTTATCATGGGGTAACCTAAATTTCCATAAATTAAAACACCACTTCCAAAGGAAGTGGTGCAGTAACTTCTTATTTCTTTTCTAATTTCTCAATGAGTAATTTTAGTTCAATTTCAGCCATTGATTCTAGTCGGTCGTCGACTTCACAGAACTCTAAATCTTTTGTGACCGCATTAGGGACAATGACACAATACATGCCTGCTCGCTTCGCTGCAAGAGCACCATTTGCAGAGTCTTCAAATACTAGACATTCTTCTGGTGAAACGCCTAGGCATTTTGCTGCTTCTATGTAAAGAGTTGGATCGGGTTTTACAATTTCAACATCATCAGAGGTACGAATGCATTCAAAATACTCAAACAGACCAAGTGTCTTCAAATGAGTCGAAACCCATTGATAGGTTGAGCTTGAAGCAAGCCCTACCTTCAGCCCTATTTCTTTTGCAGCCTTTAAATATGCCTCAACTCCAGGTAAAGGACCTTCACACTTTGTTCTTTCCTCAAATCTTTGTTTTCTAAGTTTAGCTAGTTCCTCTTGATTAAGCTTTTTTCCAATCTGTTCTTCTAAATATAACAATGGATTAAAACCAGCTTGCGTTCCAATTACTTTCCCCCAAACTGACAGAGGAAGTTCTGTCCCATGTTCTTGAAAAATTTCATTTAACACGTTATATTCATGGGTTTCAGTATCAAAAATCAGTCCATCAAAATCAAAAATTACTGCTTTTATCATGATAACAACTCCTACCTACGGGATTTCTATCTCTATTATAAAGGTATGTAGAATAAAGTCCATTTTTCACAAATGCTAATACACGTTATAAGTTAACAGAATATTCACATTCAAAGTCAGGTACCATCATTATTTTCTGTATAATTAGCTTGATGTCTTAATATTAAAAGGATGTGAAATATGCTTCATAAGGTTCGTACAAAATCAAATGAACTACTAATTTTAGAATCTTTAAACTTGAGGATGAGTTTATCAGAAAAAGAGAAACAGCACTATCTCAATTTAAAAAAGGGATACGAAGGGGAGGTTTTATTTGACTCATTTACAGAAAAACTTACTAATAAGTGCATTGTATTAAATGATCTACTCCTCAAATACAACAACACTTTGTTCCAGATTGATTCAGTTATCATCCACTCAAATAATCTACTTTTCTATGAGGTGAAAAATTTAGATGGAGATTACTTTTTCGAAGCGGACAAACTTTACAAGAGTCCCAAAACGGAAATTATTAATCCATTGCTTCAATTAAATAAAAGCGAAACGCTATTACGACAATTACTAAAGCAACTTGGATTTAACTTTGCTGTCAAAGCTTCGATTGTGTTTATCAACCCCGAATTTACTTTATACCAAACTCCTCTAAATAAACCATTTATCTTTCCAACACAATTAAAACGCCACATAAATGACTTGGATGAGTTACCTTATAACATCACTAATCAACATCATAAACTAGCTGAAAAGCTGATATCCATACATTTGGATGAATCACCATATAACTCATTGCCATCTTATAAATACGACCAAATTAAAAAGGGAATTACCTGTTCTATGTGTGGTTCGTTTTCGGTTGAAGCTGAGAGGTATTCTTGTACTTGTCTGGAGTGTGGTCAAAAAGAAAGGAATGAACTTGTAGTATTAAGAAATGTAAAAGAAATTAAACTCCTTTTCCCTACAAAAAGTCTAACTACAAAGGTAGTTCAAGACTGGAGTAATAATTTAATAACAACAAAAGTCATAAGAAATACTCTAGAGAAAAACTATAAAAAAGCTGGTATTCATCAATGGACTTATTACATATAAAATATTCATAAGTGTGTTTTTTTCTTCATGAGGGCTTTCATCACTCTATGAGTGACCTCACTATGTCTTTATTCTTTATAAGGGCTTTCATCACCTCTATGAGTGACCAACTCCTACCTTCGGTACCCTATCTGGCTCTATAAATTCGTGAATAATCTATGACGAAAGCTTTTCTAATTTACATCAAGTATATTTGATACTATAATTTGAGATATATACTTATGGAATGAGGTAAAGTTGTGGATTCTAAAACAAACGAAAAGGCACTTGAATCATATTTATTTATAGCATTCGCTGCAGCGTTGATTTCTACATTAGGAAGCCTTTATTTTTCAGAGATAAAAAAATATATTCCTTGCGAATTATGCTGGTACCAACGTATTTTCATGTACCCACTCGTTATTATTTTACTAATAGGAATTATAAAGAAAAACTACACAATTGCTCTTTATACATTTGTTCTTTCACTAATAGGCGGGTCAATTTCGGTTTACCACTATCTCATTCAAAAAGTGTCCTTCTTAGGTGAGCATTCCATGTCTTGTGGAGTTGTTCCTTGTACAAGTCAATATATTAACTGGTTTGGGTTTGTAACAATCCCTTTCTTAGCACTGACCGGTTTTACGATTATTGCAATCACAAGCTTCTTAACTCTAAAAAAAATGAAAGAAGGTAAATAAACTTGAAAAAATTAATAATATTCACAGTAATTATTGTTGGTTTATTTGGAGCTCTTGCATTTATAACTACTTCACAGAATAAGCAAAAGGTAGAGGGTAACCCATACGGCAAAGATAATCTTGAACAGGCTACAATTGATCAACTTGATGATGAGAATTACGGAAATCAAATCTTACCTGAAGAACTTGAAGAAAAACTAAACAATGGTGAATCAGTAACTGTTTACTTTTACAGCCCTACCTGTGAATGGTGTAAAAAAACAACTCCTGAGATTGTACCTATGACAGACGAAATCGGCCTTGATCTTAAGAAATACAATTTACTTGAGTTCGAAGATGGCTGGAACACTTATGGCATACAATCAACACCAACTTTAGTTCATTTCGAAAATGGTGAAGAGGTATCACGTTTAGTTGGGTACCAAGAAGATCCGGATAGCTTTAAAAAATGGTTTGAAGCTGCGCTAGCTTCATCTGAGTCAGAAAAATAATATACGACCCTTACTAAAAAATCCCTACTCATTGTGAGCAGGGATTTTTCATTTTTAAAGGTCACCAACCTTTATGTATTAAGCTAAGTATTGATTTGCGGGCTTGGAGTACTTACTAAGTACTTCGTGATTTACACTTTGGAACTCATTAATTGTAAATGGAAAAGAATAGCCATAATCATTTAATGTCTGTGCATTCTTTAAAAAGATTTCTTCGTGGCTATCCTCGAAACCCTCATACTTAACAGTTTCTAATACCGCAATAATGGCTTGCAAGCTAGAAATTACCTTAAAAGCTTTGTCTAATGTTCTGTTATAGTAGACGTCTTCCTCTTTAGGTGCTAATACATTTAGTTTTTCGAGTTTTACAATGTAGTCATCTTCAAAATAAATAGGAAAGATTGAAGAATACATGTAATTGATTAGCTCCTCGATATGATGTTCCTGCTCAGGAGTTGATGCTACTACGATTCTCAATGTTAAACCCACCTTATATCTCCATATTGTTAATTAACACTAGGATAACATAGGCTACACAGCTTGTGGTAAGGTAAGTCTTTCCTGATTAGCCACTTCTCTCTTTCTTTTCCATATCCCTTTCGATATACTGAAGAAAATTAGCAATGTCTACTGCCAATTATAATTTTACATGGTAAATGAAGGTGATTTTTTTGGAAATAACTAAAATTGGTGAATGGCTCGAGATACTAATTCCCCAAGACTGGGATGGATTATCAATTGAATCTATTCTTAAAGATAGTTGGGGCATCCCAAAACAAATGCTGCATCAATTTCGAATGGATAAAAGTGTAAAGCTTAATGGAGAAGTCACTCTGTTTAATACTATTGTTAGGAAAAACAATAGGCTTTTGCTTCATCTATTTACCGAAGAAGAGTATGGAGTAGAACCGGAATATACGGAAAACATACATATCTTATACGAGGATGACCATATACTTATAGTTAATAAACCTGCTGGAATGGATACTCATCCTAATGAAAAAGGCCAATTAGGAACTTTGGCAAATGTTATTGCTTATCATTTTCAACTAAATGGCGTTCAAACTAAGGTCCGCCATATTCATAGACTAGATCGTGATACAACAGGAGCTGTTTTGTTTGCAAAGCATAAGCTTGCTTCTGCTATTTTAGATCGCCGTTTAGAAAATAGAGAAATTAAGCGTACTTATCTGGCTCTGGTTCATGGAATTGTGAAACAGAAAAAAGGTGTGATTGACAAAGCAATCGGTCGTGATCGCCATCATCCTACAAGAAGAAGAGTTTCACCGACTGGTCAAAGAGCAATTACTACGTTCAAACTACTAAAAACCATACCTAATAAAGAAGCATCCCTTATAGAGTTAGAGCTTCAAACAGGTAGAACTCATCAAATTCGTGTCCATATGAGCGATATGGGGTATCCACTTCTTGGTGATACATTATATGGCGGTAAACCAGTTATTCACCGTCAGGCTTTACATGCTGCTAAAATAAGGCTGCGGCATCCAATTACGAATGACATCATTGAATGTGAGGCACCCTTTTTAGATACCCCATCTATTTTCGAGGTATAAACAACCATTTGTAAAAAATTCAGGACCTGTACACATACAAGACCTTGTTTCTTTTTATATACTTATCATATTGAGAATGTTAACGAAAGGAGACCATCTTTGCAGGATTTAATGATTTATCTCATATTAGGACTATGTATTGGAGTGATGTCCGGCTTCTTTGGAATTGGCGGTGGATTTATTTTAACCCCCACCCTCATCTTAATGGGCTTTTCTCCTGTCATAGCAATCGCAACAAGTCTCTTATATACAGTTGCTACCTCCCTGTCGGGTGTTGTTGCACATCTACGGTTAGGGAACATTAAGTGGGAAACGTCAGTTGTTTTAGGTATTAGTGGTATCGTTACGACACAGCTTGCATATCCATTTGTTCTCTTTTTAGAGCGTTATCAACTTGAAGATACCGTTATTCCAATCATGTATTTGGCGTTGATTCTTTATTTTTCAATATCAATTCTTATGACAAAGTCTCAAACACAGGTAACCGCAAAGCACTCCAAGAATACCTATCTTAAAATTGTCTTCATTGGCGCATTTGCCGGATTTATCTCGACGGCATTAGGCGTAGGCGGTGGATTCATTATTGTTCCGTTATTAATGAGTGTCCTGGCTTTTCAACCTAAATATGCGGTTGGTACAAGCTTGCTCGGGGTCTTAATGATCGTTATAGCTGGATTTGCCTCTTACGCATCATCAATTCAGCTTGATTATTGGGTCATCGGATGTTTAATTATTGGAGCTTTAGTTGGTGGGCAACTAGGAGCGAGGGTTACCAATGTTTACGAAGATACACAGGTACGTTACTTCCTTGCTGGTTTGTATATCGCAACTGGAATAAGCTTAGGTTTAAAGCTACTTCACCATGAGATGATTGGGTTATTAATTTTATTCACATATTGTATATATATGCTTGTCCATTTTGTACTTCACTCGATGAAAAGGCTACGCCTGAAGGAAAAGGAAGCAGGATAAAAAACAACATCCCCTACTTAAGAGGATGTTGTTTTCGTTTAGTTAATTGTTTGGTGTTTAACGATGTAATCTAACATAAAGATGATATCGTTTTTGCCTTCAATTTCTAGATGCTTCTCATCAAGTTTGCTAACTTTTTCGCTTAGTTTTACTAGTTGTGTATAGCCTTTTGCTTCATTTTTATCGAATGCTTTCTCTGAATTACGAATCTGAACAACAAGTGAGTTTTTAATACCCTTATTGCCGTCTGCTGCATGAACTAGCTCTATTGTGTTTTCAAGATTAGCTGCAATAACATCAACCACAAGTGATTTTGCTGCTTCCACATTCCCTTGGTTATCTACTGCTCTGAAAAGCAGAGTATGAGTACCTTCACCGGAAATTGTAATGCCTTCACCATATTGAGTCCATGTAATTCCTTGATCTAAACTATATTCTATATATTGAACTCCTGATTCCTCATCAGTTGCATTCAACTCGACTTCGATTTTTTCTACATACTGACTAGTTGAAAGATCTGCTTCTGGTACAATTGCTGTTGTTACAGGTGTAACTGTGTCAGCCACAACTGTTACCTCAGAAATACGGCCTTCAGCCTCATAAGCAATCGGACCATCATAGCCTCTGACAAAGTCAACCGTTGCCTGTAAATCGTCTGGACCTTGAACTGGATTTTCACCAAGCTCTAGTAATCGATATTTATCACTGCTATGTGGATACATATAGTTGTTTACTGTAACAGTGTATGTTCCATTTGAATCAATTTTTGAACCATCTTTTAAGAAAATGTCGACTACCTCTCCCCATTCTCCAAGTGAAGGGTCCCATGTATAACTGAAACCACCTACACTCACATCAGGGCCATAGCTGCTAAATTGCGTATTTAGTACTTGTTTAAGCTCATCGCCGGTAATTTCAAGTTTAACTAATGTATTACCAAAAGGTTGGATATTAAAAAGCTCATTCCAGGTGATGTCACCAACATTAAGGTCATCACGGATTCCTCCGCCATTCATTAATGCAAAGTCACTATTCATTGCGGCAATCATTCCGTCAGCAATCAGGTTACCAAGTGCATTATCACCAATTTCACCTTTTGTTGCATAGCCACCTGTCATATCAAAAGCAGCTACACCAATAACTTCATTAAGTTTTGGACCAACTTCTTCAAGATACTTGTTTAAAAGCCCCTCAACCTCTGGGTCTGGAGTTACGCCTTCTTGGACAACATCTACAATTTCAGCTGACTTTTTGACAATGTCACCAGTTGCACGATCAATTTCTAGGTCAACATCGGCAAACGCCTTACCATATTCCCATGCTTGAACGATTAGTTTATTATCAACAACAGCATTTACCTTCACATGATTGTGAGCTGCAAAAATAACATCAACTGCATCGTTTACTTCCGTTGCAATCCTTGCAATATCACCTGAAGCAGTTTCCCCAGATTGATTTCCAGGTACATGCGCTAAAACTACAATTGCCTCTACTCCTTCAGCCTGTAGTTCAGGAACAAATTTATTTATTGCTTCTACTTCATCAGTAAATTCTACGTTCTCATTGCCTTTTGCAATAATCATATTTGGTGTGTCTACAGTAGCTACACCAATAAATCCAATTTTTTCACCATCTACTTGTAAGATTGTATACGGATCAAGAACTAATTCGTTTGTATCCTTATATTCTACATTGGCTGCTACCATTGGAAAGTCAATACCATCATAATTAGGAGTCCCATTTTCATGCTCTCCACCATTGATTAAGCGAAGCATTTCAGCTACACCTTCATCAAATTCATGGTTTCCTACAGTTCCAACATCAAATCCGATTGATTCCATCATCTCTACTGTTGGCTCATCCTGTAAAAGTGCTGAAACTGGCGAACTTCCACCAACCATATCTCCAGAATGAACAATTAATGTGTTAGGATTAGTAGCTTCTCGCTCACGCAAGTTTGAAGCTAAATAATCCATTCTTCCGTAATTCACACCATCCACATTGCCAGTTACATCAATTTTCCCGTGTAAATCATTTACACCTAGTAATTGCACTTGTAGATTATCATTTTCTGCACCATTAACTGGTACATATCCATTTTCTTCAGCTTCTTGTGCACTTGCAAAGAAAATTCGTTTTTCAACTGGTACATCTTCAAAGTCCTCAGGAAGTACATATTCCTTAGTATCCGAATTACCTACATAACGTAGTAATCCTTTGCCTTGCTCTCTTGCACGGAATTCAAATGGCAATTCAAGAAGTGGATCCTCATGATTCCAAATTCCTTTTCCTGCATCCTTAGCTTCTTTTACAGTAGCTTGGAACAGATTGTAATCCGCTTCATCTCCAATTGGCCATAAGAAATAGGTAGAAGCATAACCTTGTTGTACCATATCAAGATTTGTATTTAGGTTATCAGATTTACGAATAACCTGTGCTAATAAACGTCCATAATCATCAGTTGCCTCTTCTCCAACTTTTAAAAGAACTGCATCGCCAGGTTTAAGGATTTCATTAAGGTGTGCTTTTGCAGCATTACCATGATCTAACTGATTTTGATCCAGTTCACCTTCAGGTTTATGATAGGTTTCTGGTGTATCGATATTTACGTAACGAACTTTTGTTGTTCCCAGAACAGGAGTTGATAAATGAATGGTGTCGCCATCTACCACACTAGCAACAGTAGATTCATATACTCCTGCTGGTGATGGAGCTTCAGGTTGTTCTGCTGCGACTTGAAGATCTGTTTGTTTTCTTGGAATAAGCTGATAAGAATCATATTGGCTTAAAATAGCCGTAACATCATACCATTTACCTTCCTCTAGTTGGCTAACATCCAATGATCCTTCCATTACACGAAGAGTTGTCGTATTTAAGTCAGCATCAACAAACGAAATATTATATCCGCCACCTGCTGGTGAGCCTGGAATATCTTTAACAAATCCATTTACATGGACTAATGATCCTTCTAAATGTTCTGCTATACTAGCATCCTGCATTTGTGAGATTGTTAGAGTAGTAGGTTTTGGTAGTGCTTGCCCCACTTCAAGAATCTCAATACTGTCAGGCTCAATTTCTGTTAGCCCTCGATATGCTGTTATGTTTCCTTGAATTTTTACAAGGTCGCCTTCATCTAAATTCTCAAATTGAGAAGCGTCAAATGCAAAAACGTTAATACCTGCTGTTTCATCTTGTATGTAAGTTGATAGTTTGCCACCGCCAATAGCTGTATTGTCAGCTGTAACAACTCCCTCTACCTGAACAGTTTCCCCTCTTTTGGACTTTGCCTCAGTAATTGAAATTGTTTCTAGGGGTACATCAGGGTCTGGTTCGGAATTACCGTCTACTAGTTCAAATGAAGTTGGGCTTTTTAGTCCAGGAACAGTAAAGTACGCTTCTAAACTACCTGTTACATGAATCTTCTTACCCACTAAGTCCGGATTTTCTAATAATGCAAACTCTCCCCTAAAATTACTTGTAACTTGAACAGGCATAATCTTACTTGGGTCTCGTTCAGTTGGAGAGTCAGCAATTGCAATGTTATGGTCATTTGCAAAAGGCGCCTCAAAATCATAACTATTCGTTGATTTCGTATGCCCTACCACATACCCCTCAACAGTAGCACTCCCACTGTTGTTAGCAATCGCTTCGCTTACAGTGATTACATTTTCTTCTGCTTGTGCAGTCGAAGTAAACATTGTTGAAAAGTTTGATAGAATTAAAGTAAAAATTGCTAGAAAACTTATAAACGTTCGAGCAGTTCGTTTTTTCATCTTGATCCTCCTACAACAAATTGTTTTACACTCTATTAATGATACAGACCCCATGTTTAGACAATATTAAAATAGTGTAAAACTATAAAACAGTTATTTATCACTATAGGTTATTATGGCTGCTCTATTACTTAAGGTACATACAAAGTCTGACCTTTAGGTCATTTGCCACAGTTAGTTCTTCGTTCCGAAATATTGATAAAATTGGTATGATTATGATAGCAATATAATTTAACAAAATGGGGTGTTAACTTGAATTTTTACAATGAGGTCCTAAAACGAAAAGATGATTTACTAAATGATCTTCAAACGATTCTTCGAATTGATAGTGTAAAGGATCTTCAAACCAAAACAGACAATAGGCCAATGGGAAATAAAATTGGAGAAGCACTAGAAACGATGCTTTCGATTTCAGAAAAGGCTGGCTTAGAAACGACCAACATAGAGGGAATGGTTGGGTATGCCGAGTATAGTCCTTCAAAAGCAGATGAGTATATAGGAGTTCTCTGTCATTTAGATGTTGTTCCAGCAACTGGTGATTGGACAACGCCGCCATTTGAGCCTGCTATCCGAGATGGAAAGCTTTTTGCTCGCGGTGCAATTGATGACAAAGGTCCAACTTTGGCAGCATTTTACGGGTTAAAAGTTGTAAAAGAATTGGGTCTTCCACTTAAACACAATATCCGTATTATATTTGGAACGGATGAAGAAAGTGGTATGAGCTGTATGAAGAAATATACAGAGGTAGAAAAAATGCCATTGGCAGGATTTGCGCCAGACGCCGTTTTTCCAATCATTCATGCCGAAAAGGGGCAAATTAATGTGAAACTGGAACAAAAAGACGGACAGTCGGAGACTCAAGGAGATTGTAACCTCCTTTCGTTCATTGCAGGAGAAAAAGGAAATATGGTTCCTGATCAAGCTGAAGCAGTTATTGAAGGAGACCATGACTCTATCGTTTCGAAATTTATCCAATACTGCAAAGAAAAAGGTTTGGAATATACATATTCAAACGAGGATCGAAAAACGATACTCTTATTGAATGGCGTCTCTGCGCACGGAATGGAGCCTGAAAAAGGACTAAATGCTGGATTTGAATTAGCTTTTTTCCTTCAGGAGCTTTCTTTCAGCGAACATGCTAATCAATACATTCAATTTATTACAAAAGCCTTATACAACCAACATAAGGGTGAAGGTTTAGGAATTGTTTTTACTGATGAAATAACTGGTCCTTTAACCGTAAATGCTGGTATTTTCAAGTTTAATCCAGAACTTTCAGAAGTGCATCTTAATATTCGCTGTCCTGTGTTAACAAACTATAATGAAACCATTGAAACATTAACAAATACAGTAGAAACATACGGCTTTACAGTTGCTTCACTCGCATCAAAGGAACCTCACCATGTACCTAAGGATTCTCCAATGATTAGGGCTCTTCAGGAGGTTTATTTCCTTGAAACCCACGAGGAACCTACTCTATTATCAACAGGTGGTGCAACCTATGCACGTTTTATGGAAAACGGAGTTGCATTTGGAGCTTTGTTCCCAGGAAAAGTGATGACTGCTCATCAAAAAGATGAATATATTGAAATTGAGGATTTGCTGAAGGCAACTGCTATCTATGCACATGCTATATATAAATTAGGAAATATATAAATATAAAAGAGGTATTTCATGTGCATACCATGTGAAATACCTCTTTTTCTGTAACTCCATATTTGTCCATTTCATAAAACAAGTTATCGCATATTTTATAGTACCCCATGTAAAAAGGAGGTGCTACTTATGGGTTATGATGGAGGAAACAACAACAACAGCTTTGCGCTAATCGTAGTACTATTTATCCTACTAGTTATCGTTGGCGCGTTCTATATGTATTAATCTCTGTGTGTGTATGCTGAATCCACAAGTATCCACCCCTAACACCTCTTTGAAGCATTCTTCTTTATGAAGAATGCTTCTTTTCACTTTTAACCAGTCTGGTATTCAGCCAGTCGATGATATCACGATAGACTTCTTCCTTATTAATTTCATTTAATATTTCATGTCTACCTTCTTTGTATAACTTTACAGAAACATCCTTTATACCGAGCTTTTTATATACTTCACTCGCTTGAAGGACACCCTTTGAAAAATTACCAACGGGGTCTTTATCACCAGATAGTAAAAAGATCGGTAAATCTAGTGGAACTTTCTTATTTTCCTCATCGTTATAAATGGTAGAGATACCTGTTAAAAGGTCGTAATAAAATCCCGCCGTGAAAATCCCTCCACAAAGTGGATCCTCGATGTATTTGTCAACTTCTTTTTCATCTCTTGTAAGCCAATCAAATTCAGTTCGAGCTGACTTAAAGCTTTTGTTATAACTTCCAAATGTCAGTTTATTCATTAATGGACTTTGTGTTTGCCCGCCTTTTCGTTTCATTTCCCGTTTAGCAATTGCCATCCCAATTTTACCGATAAATCCAGGATTTCCCCCTGTACCTGATAGGAGCACCCCTGCAATCTGATTTCCGTAAAGCTGTATATATCTTCTTGTTAAGAAAGAGCCCATACTATGGCCTAATAAAAAAATCGGAATAGCTGGATGCTCTTTTTTAATAAGTGCTGTTAATTGATGCATATCTTCAACGACTCTATCAAACCCGTTCTCATCCGCAAAATATCCGATACTATTTGTTTCTTTTCCTGTTTTTCCATGCCCACGATGGTCATTTCCGTAAACAATATACCCCGCGTTTACTAAATTAGTAGCAAATAAATCATAACGTGCGATATGCTCAGCCATTCCATGCGCAATTTGAATAATACCCTTTGGATTCGTGTTGCCAATATCTATCCATTTTTTACAAAAAACAATGATGTCATCACTAGTTGTAAATGTAAAATCAATACTTTCCATGATCTCCACCTACCTTTACACCTATTATATGATGAATTGAAAGTAATAGGAATTACTTTCATTCCTCTACCAACCAAACTTGGAAATAACCAACTATTTTTATCTAGGTTTGTTTTTGTTACTATAGAGACATCAACAAATGCTGTAATGTTTGTTTCCTACTATTGTTTCAACCGAATACTAGATTTTAGGGAGTTCAAGAGATTTTGCAGCAACATCAGGCCATCTCGAATATGGAAGATGACGCTGCCTATGCGAACACCCACCTGTGAGAGTGCAGGTTGTGAAACAATATGGGGACGGCAATTGTGGCATTCCCTTTGTAATCTAGGCTGGTTCCGGTTTCCGGATCCAGCTTTTTGCGTTTCCTCCATTCTAGGAGGTCAATTTTTTTGTACCGTTTCAAACAGATACCTTTCGTGTTAGACGTCTATACGATTATAATTAAAAGTAGGAATTCAGAAAACTATGAAAGGAATGAAAACAATGACAGCTGCTTTTACTGTAAAAGGTACATGGACTGGAAATCGAAATGGAGAAGGTACCATTTCAACAAACGGTTTACAAACTGTCGTTTCTGCTCCGAAGGAATTAGACGGACCGGGGAACGGAACAAATCCTGAGGAATTACTGATATCTTCAGCTACAACCTGCTATATGATTACATTAGCTGCGGTTTTATCAAATAGAGAAATAGAATACATAAGGCTTGATGTTACATCAGAAGGTACTGTTCGAAAAGATGGTAAACGTTTGGTATTTGAAAAAATCACACATAAACCAGTGATTTCAGTTACGCAAGCCGACAAGGAACTTGTTGAAAAACTAGAGCAACTTGCGCATCGTGCTGAAAGAGCCTGCTTTATTTCACAAACTTTAAAAGGAAATGTTGAAGTTATTGTTGAACCATCCGTAAAAGTTATAGGATAAGTTTAGACCCCCTTTTTGTATAAGGGGGTCTTTTATGCAAGCGAATAATAGTCTTGAAGATATTTTTGGAATAAGCCTGTTTCCTCAGACGGATTGTTTGTAACAACATATGTTGCTGCAATCGGTAGCTCAAATCCGTCCGTATCAACCTCAAGAACTCTTCCTTCCAGTATTTCTCTTGTAACAGTTGAGTGTGGCAAAAAAGAAATGCCAAGACCCTCTTCTATGAACCGTTTTGTCACATTAACTTGAGATACTACCATTGAACGTACCCTTGGAAACCTTTGTTTTATGTATAGTAGCAATTCATCCCAATATACTGGGTGATTGTGTGAGAATACCATATGTTCATGAATTATTTTTTCAAAATCGATTGGTAACGCAGTTTCCGCATCTCCCCCATCATGAGGTACAATAAGTCGAACAGGGTCATCATATAATTTAAAGCTACTAACTCCAGTATCATGACTCATTCTCGATAGCCCTAGGTCTGCCTTTCCTGCTCTAACGGTTTCCCCGATAATTGCTGATTCGACTACATTAATTGCGATCTCAATGGTTGGGTGCTTCTTCATAAAAATTCGAATTAGATTCGGTAAAATCGAAGCTGCAATTAGTGGAGAAACAGCCAATGTAATTTTCTGATCGTATCCTTGCCGCCATGCCTCAATATCCCCTATTCCTGTCTCAAAACTCTCTAATATATTACGGGCATATGGATAAAACCGTTTTCCAGCTGTAGTAAGAAAGATATTTCGGCCTCTTTTTTCAAACAGACTTGCTCCGACAACGTTTTCTAATTGTTTAATATGGACAGTTACGGTTGGTTGTGCAATATATAGCTTTTCAGCAGTTTCGTGGAAGTTTTCAGTTGAAGCTGCCGTAATAAATGTTTTTAACCATTTGATATCCAAAAAAAACCTCCTTTTTGATTATATTTCATAATCAATTTATCAGTTATTATTTATTATTCATAATCAAATGAATGTTGTAAAGTAATAGTAAAGAAATAGTTTTAGGAGGGGATTTACATGGCAAAGGTTACAGGATTAGAAGGAATTATTGCGGCAGAAACCGAAATCAGTTTAGTTGATGGAGAAAACGGATACCTCGTTTATAGAGGACAATGGGCAAAGGAACTTGCCCTTCATTTTACATTCGAAGAAAGTGCATATCTATTATTATATGGCAAACTTCCATCGGAAAGTGAACTTCTTATGTTCACAAATGAGTTGAAGCAACACCGCAATATTCCTACACATGTCCGTGACATAATTGGCCTTATACCGAAGAACACAGAAATGATGAGTGTACTACGGACAGCTATCTCGGCTTTAGATGATGGTTCTTTTGCCTGGAAACCAACTATTGAACAGGCTATTAAAATAATTGCAGTTTTGCCTACCATCATTGCGTATCGATTCCATTCAGATAACTTAACTTCATTTGTAGAGCCAAACAACCAACTAACACATGTAGCCAATTACTTTTATATGTTGCAAGGCGCTTATCCAACAGAAGCTCAAGAGCGAGCACTTACTGCTTATTTTATATTAACGCTTGAACATGGTATGAACGCTTCGACGTTTTCAGCAAGAACCGTATTATCCACTGAAACTGATATACTTTCTGCAATATCAGGTGCAATAGGAGCAATGAAAGGCCCGCTTCATGGTGGTGCACCTACTGAAGTTATTCATATGCTAAATGATATCGGGACGATTAAACGTGCAGAAGCTTGGTTGCGGGATAAGTTAGAGAACAGAGAAAAAATTATGGGCTTTGGCCACCGTATATATAAAACACATGATCCACGTGCTGTAGCTTTAAAGGAGATTTCTCAAACTCTATCTGGACAGGATCCATGGTTAGATTTAGCATTACATGTTGAGGAAACAACAATACGTTTGTTAGAGGAATTTAAACCCGGGAGACGGCTTTATACGAATGTTGAATTTTATGCTGCGGCTGTCTTAAGAGCAGTAAATATGCCTGCTGAACTATTTACTCCAACGTTTACAGCAAGTCGAGTAGTTGGTTGGTTAGCACATATACTAGAGCAAGCTGAGCATAATCGAATTTTTAGACCTCAATCGAAGTATGTTGGTGAGATGCCGGCTCGTTATTGAGCTGGCTTTTTTGGTTTTCTGATTAACGGCCGTTTTTTTAGATTAATAGCTGTATTGTGTAGTACCGGCCGTATTTCTCGATTAATAGCTGTATTATCTAATTAACGGCCGTGTTTCTATTTTAACGACCGTATATCAAAAGAGGTAGTGCACTTTCGCACTACCTCCAACTACAAATTATACATTCTTCGCTTCATACACCTTTAAATTCGAATAAATCACCTCAAGTAAAGGTGTTTCGATATTGTGTTCTTGAGCTATTTTATATAAGTATCCTTGAAGTTGATCCGCTTCAACCTGAATGCCTTTTTCCATATCGCGCTGCATTGATGATTTCATTTCATATGTCATTTGGTTAATTGTTTCGAGATGTTTTTCTTCAATGTCATCAGCTATCGGTGCATTAATCGCACGCATAACTGAACCAATCTCTTTATAGAGGTTTAAGATCAACTTTTGACCGTTGGCTTCTTCGCGTATCGGGCCAATTGGTGACCGCATTAAAGTTGTTATTCCTGATAAACCAGTAATAAACATGTATTTATGCCACATATCACGAATGATATTATCACTTAATTGGAAATTAGTTTTTGTACCAGAAAGAGTCTCTTCTAATTGTAGGATACGCTCCGTTTTCTCACCTGATAATTCTCCAAAAACCGCCATATGCCTAGGACTGGTTTGTAGAATCGTTCCTTTCGGATCAAGTGTGGTCTCAATAAAGCATAGTCCACCAATTACATTTTTTGAGTTGAATTTAGATCTTAGTACCTCAAGATGACCAAATCCATTTAACAACGGGTAAATCATCGTGTTCTCATTCACATAAGGCTCAATGCTATGTAAGGCCGCTTCTAAATGATACTGCTTCGTTGAAAGAATGATTACATCAAAAGGTCCCGCCTCATCCCCTGATTGTATGGTTTTAGGAGTCAGGTTCATATCTCCATGAACACTCTCAATTTGAAGTCCATTCTCTTGTAATTGCTTTTGTCTGTTTGCTCTTACTAAAAATGTAACATCTTCCCCCTTTTCAAGAAGACGCCCGCCAAAATAACCGCCAACTGCTCCCGCACCTACGACAAGTATTCTCAAATTCTCACAACCCCTTTTCTACTATTCTGACTTATTTATATTATACATAGAGGCCATAGAAAAAAGCCAGCAGTGCTGGCTTTTACAGTCTAGGAATCTCTTTAATTCGAAACATAATTTGCAGCTGAACGGATTTGAACTTCAATAGTTCCGCCCTGTACAATCGTTTTAATTACAATTGGGTACGGTCTGTTATTAGCAAATTTGAAATCTTTATATGGGTAAGCAACTGTTGCATCTTGGCCATAAGGAACATAACCAACTGGCTCTGAATGGTGGTGAAGTTCCAGAATCTCAAGTCCCGCTTTTGCTACTGCATTATACAGTGTACTCGAAGTTTGACATACACCCCCACCATATCCAGGAACAAATTCATGATTTACGATTACTGTTGCAAGACGGTAGCCATTCGCCTTTGAGGCATTCCCTACAACCGTGTTAAAATAAAAACGATCACCGGGTCCAAGAACAATCTCGTTAATCTCTGCTGCCGATTTCTTAATATTGAAGACCCTGCCTTCAACACTAGGATCAAAATAGGTTGTAAAGCTTCCTAATTCGACTTCGTCAATACCGGCAACTGCTTCCTTAGTAACATTTGGTGATACCTCTTCTATCGGCAACACGACTTGTGTATTATACACAGATTTATTTAACAGTTGCTCAACTAATACAGATTCTTTTAAAATCATTCTGCTCTGGCCTTCAACTAGTTCACCATTACTAAGTTTTGCAGGTATCATTGGCCTGTCAATCGTTGCTGCCAGTTCAGTAGCCAATTGACTTGCTTTCAATTTCAGTTCTTCCTCATTTTCAAATTGTGTTGGGTTGATTACTTCAATGACCTTGTTATCTCGTGGATCGACTACTGCAATTTCATGTACAAAGTCTTGACTACGCTCTTCTAAACTTGTAGGCGTGACCTCATGTAAATTCACGGTCACTTGTTTCTTTTCACCTATGCTACAACCACCAATGAATAAAACTCCCAGCAAAAAGGTTAAAGTTGTTTTCTTCATGCCTCTCTCTCCCATTTAAAAATTACTTAGCCGAACTTTCCCCATTTTTTACATTTTTAGGTCCTAGGTAACAAACCGCCCCAAATTAGTGGACAAATGTAACAAATATTAAAAAATAATTACAGAAAAGCCTACATAGGAATCTTATTTTTTTAAAAAGAATATATTCCTACTTACTGTAAAAATTTAACTGTTTGTCTTCTCATGTATAGTGTAATGTATGTTGAAAGAGAATTTTGTAGAAATTAGGCAGAATATTTAAAAAATATATGCTAAAAGTAGTATTGCAGCAGAGAAGAATGTAGGATTGTTACGTCATACCATTAGACGAAAGAGGGCTTGTACTTGTTACTATAAAATGTAATATTTGTAAAAATGTTTGTATAACCAAAAATAGCTACCCTCATAAAATTAGAAAAGCGCAAGCGCCTTGGTAAAGGAACATCGACTAAATAACCGCCACGTCCTGTGGCGAACGTCGATGTCAGCACATCCTGTGCAAGTCCGACAAGCGCTGGAACCCTGACGAGGAGGCCGTTGCCGCCGCAGGAGGGGTGAAGCGACCTCGAGCTGCTTAAAAGCGGAGCTTTTGCGCAAGATACTCGAAGAAGCTTATTCAGGTAGGAAAACTGGCTAGGCGCTGGAGCTAGACACCGAAAAATAGGTTGGAACTTTTATACTTTCTAATCATTAAAAAAGCCTGTAACCAAGTTCTCTTGATTACAGACCTCCATTAGGAACCCTCCTCTGAAATATTTCCGAAAGAAAGATTCTCACTGTCACTTTCCATATATACACGTCTTGTTGGTAACCCGAGAGATACTCCCTCTTTGCCCAAGATATCCAAAATTTTAAAGTTGATTTCCTCACGAATTTGTAAATACTCTCCCCATACCGTCGTTTTTGTAAAAAAGTATAAGAAGATGCCGAGACCATTATCCTGGTATTGATCAAAGGTAACAAAAATTGTTTCCTGGTGCACTTCTGGATTATTTTTTAACAATGATTTAATTTGCTCAACAACCGATTCCAGTTTTTCCTTTGATGTTTCATGAGTTACTCGTAAATTAAATGATATTTGTCGCTTTCCCATTTTACTCCAGTTTGTAATTGTTTCATTTGCAAGTGTAGAATTTGGTACCGTTACTAACGCTTGAGCAAATGTACGAACCATTGTACTCCTAAATGTAATGTCCTCTACCGTTCCCTCCACACTCGGAGTCATAATCCAATCACCAATCGAAAATGGCTTTTCAGTAATTATAATGACACCGCCAAACAGGTTTTTAATAGCATCCTGTGCAGCCAGTGCAAATGCAAGTCCCCCAAGACCTAAACCGGCAATGAAGCCATTGATATCATAATCAAATTCTTGTGCAATAATGCTGATTCCAATTGCAATAATGATTACACGAATTGCTTTTGATAAAAAAGGAATAAGAATTGCATCAATATGTAGATTAGATCTTTCATTTATTTTATGAAACAGTAAGGATGACGAAGATGAAAGATTGAAAAATCCCCACGCAATTAGAAAAATAATGGATGACCGAATTAGGTCATTAAATAACCTATTATCTTGATCTATGTAAGGAAAATATCCAACAGCCACATATATGCCAATTATGATAAATAACCATTGTACTGGTTTTTGAAAAGCTAGAAAGATATGTGTAAAAAAATCACTTGGTGCCTTTCTGCTTAATTTTAGTAACAGGTTAAAGATATACTTGGTAAACAACTTCCGGAAAATAAGGAACAACAAGAATATTCCAATGGAGATTCCAATATTTAACCAAGTTTCTTCGTAATGAAAAGGAATCCATGACATTGTTAACTAACCTCCCCGTATTGGTTTAGATTACCCTTGCGATAGTTCTTTTGATTTTTTAGTACAGCTCTCCATTGCTGAAATAATGCTTGATCGGAAATTATACTTTTCTAATGTGGCCACTGCTTGAATGGTTGCTCCACCAGGTGTACACACGTTATCTTTTAGTTCTCCTGGGTGAAGTCCAGTTTCTAACACCATCTTTGCTGCACCTAATAAAGCTTGTGAGGCTAGTTTATAAGCCTGATTTCTTGGAATTCCCTGCATAACAGCTCCATCAGCTAGCGCTTCGATAAACATATATGCATACGCAGGAGATGAACCGCTTACTGCGGGAATAGCATCCATCAGCTTTTCCTCTACCACTTCTGCCCGGCCAAAGCCTTCGAAAAGACTAATAACTTCGGTCACTTCTTCAGAAGTAACTTGGTCGTTTACACAGAGCGCACTCATTCCTTCTCCGACTAGTGAAGGTGTGTTTGGCATTGATCGAACAGTTTTGACTGCCTTCCCAAAGTTGCTTTCAATAAAGCTTAAACTGATACCGGCTGCGATTGTAATAATGATAGTTTCTCCTTTTACATTATCAGCAATTTCCTTTATGATCTCAGCATATAAATTTGGTTTTACTGCTAAAAAAAGCAGATCTGCTTTCGATGCAACCTCTCTATTATCAAGAGTTGTTTTAACGGAATATTTATTTTCTACTACAGTTAATGTTTCATTTGTATTCGCACTTACAATGATTTGTTCTGCTCGTACAATTTCTGAAGAAAGTATCCCTTGTATAATAGCCTGTGCCATCTTTCCACAGCCGATAAATCCAATTGTTTTATTCATATTAAATCTCCTTATAAACGTAGATAATCTCAATTATAAAGAAACTTAGCCTATAAACAAACTGATGTGCCTCTAAAAACCTATTCATATAATTAATAAAAAAGGACAAACTAACCCAAAAAGAGGTGAAGAGCATGTATCGTTTTGAAAGGCTACTTGATACTGTGTTTGGATATACCGGCTGGCACGATATCACTAACACAATGATTTCGCGAGAACAAGAATTAGGATATTTATACGAGGAAGAAGAGGAAGATAGCACTCAATTTGATACATAAGAAAATAGCCGGGTTGCCCGGCTATTATTGTTTCCAAATAACAAGTAAAGTACGATTAATCACCGCAACTACAGCAAGAGCCCAGGCAAATCCTTGGTTTCCTGAAAAGTAAAGCGCAAAAAAAGCTGCAGCGAAAATAAGTATCTCCACCACTAAACGCATCGGTTCATCAAGAAGGTATGGAGATTTAGGCGCAATGAATGTTCCCCAAATAACTGCTGCAATAAGAGGCGCACCAATTCCAACTCCCCATTTAAGGAACATGCCTTTATCAAGTGTGAAACCCCAATACCCTAAAGATGCCAACACACAGAGCTCTAATAAAAAACGGACGCCTATATTGAGACTTTTCAGCAGCATCATATAAACCTCCCCACTTCCCCCAAAAAAATGGTACTATCTATATGATTATTTTCGCTAATCAGGACTATTTTCCTTTATTTTTCTAGCTGTATTTTTCCATAACAATGACAATTTTGGATGTGGTCATTCACCATACCGACAGCTTGCATAAATGCATAACAGATGGTTGAACCTACAAACTTGAAACCCCGCTTTTTTAAGTCTTTACTTAGTTTATCACTTATCTCGGTAGTTGCTGGAACTTCACTTAGCGAGGTAAAGTGATTTTGTACAGGCTTTCCTTCAACAAACGACCATATGTATGAAGAAAACGAACCAAACTCATCTACCACTTTAAAATAAGCCTTTGCGTTTGTAACAACTGCATTCACTTTTAATTTATTGCGAACGATTCCCGGGTTTAAAAGGAGTTCGTCTATCTTTTTCTGATCATATGTAATGATTTTCTCTGGATCAAATTTATCAAATGCCTTCCGATAGTTTTCTCTTTTCTTTAAAATAGTGTACCAGCTTAAACCAGCCTGAGCACCTTCTAAGTTTAAGTATTCAAACAACAATCGATCATCATAAACAGGGACTCCCCATTCATGATCATGATATTCGATATAAAGTGGATCTTCATTTACCCAACCGCATCTATTCAAGGCTCTTCCTCCTCTCACTTATGTATACAAGGATTATATCAAACCGAGCCCCAAAAATATGTAAGGAATAAAGGGCCATCCTTTATTCCGTTATCTCATTATTCTTTAATTCCCTGTAGCCATTCCTGATAGCATTCATTACACAATGTTTCTTCGCGCTCACCTTCAACATTGACAAATGCTACGTAATGAAATCGTTGTTCTTCAAATGGTTGATGACAATAGAAGCATTCTGCTGTCATATTCAATACCTCCTAATGGAATAATTCCTCCTTCTTATTTTTATCTATCTCTTCCGTGTTTTTTCACGTTAATTATATCCATTAAGGGTCATAAGACTGCATACAGTGAAAGCAAAAAAACATTTTTCACCTAAAAGAGACCAATTTATGAGAAATGACCGAATTTAGATAGGAAATTAACAGTCTGGAAATGATTTATGATTTTTAATTTCAGAATACGATTTTTAATCTTGATTTACGGTTTTTAGTAGGAAAATACGATTTATAAATTCAAAATACGGTTCTTAATTAAAAAATACGATTTTTAGCAAAAACGACGTATACTAGAAAACTCGGCGATTGCAGAAACTGTAGGCGACAGCAGAGCCATAGTTGCACTTATGTAGATAGAAAACAATTTTATACCTTCCTTTCTGCCAAAAAAGAGTCAGCAAAATGCTGACTCCACTTTACATCTCAATATACCTATCACTTGGTATATCACTAAAAAACGTACTTCTTTCACCTACAGAAAAGATATGAAGTTCATGCATCGCTCTCGTACAAGCTGTATAGAAAAGCTTTCGTTCATATTCTCTGCCATAGCTAACGTTTGAGCCATTGTAAATAATGACTGCGTCAAATTCAATTCCTTTAGCAAGATAAGTTGGCAAAACAAGTATACCCTTTTCAAAAGAGTACGTTTCTTCATCCATTAAATGAAGCTTAATTTTGTCCTTATATGCCTCAAATACTTTTTCACTTTCAGCTGCAGTTTTACAGATAATCGCAATTGTTTGATGACCCGCATTTTGTAAGTTTTTAATTTTTTCCAGGACCTTTTCGTGCAATGAGTTTTCACTTTCGACAATGGTCAAGGTAGGTAAATCTCCACTACGATTGAAAGGTTCAATATCTTCTCCACCTGGAACCAAGACCTTTGTAAATTCAACAATTTCTTGAGTAGAACGATAACTTTTTGTTAGATTGATGACTTCGTACTTTCCTTCCTCGTATAACTCAGGAGAAAGAAGTGTTGGTGCATTCACTGAATGTGCATAAATCGCTTGGTTGTAATCACCTAAAATAGTCATTCGACTGCTAGGGAAAAGTTGTTGTAAATAGGCTAATTGGAATGGTGAATAATCTTGCGCCTCATCAATAAATAGATGTCTAATATTCGTATTTGATTTCTTTCCCTCAATTAAATCTTGCAAGTATAAAAATGGGGTTGAATCCTCATAAGTTAATTTGTTATTTTTGAGATTATTAATCGTTAGCTCGCAGATCTCTTTCCAATTTTCCGTTACAGATTGTTCCTTGTAATAAGTAAATAGTTGTTCATAAATCGCTGTTATATTGATAAAACCAAGATTTTTTATAAACTGTCTAATCGGTTTAAAATAACGTCTAACAATTTCTTTGGCAATTAATTTTTCTTCTCTATCATAGTCATCAAACGTTTCCTCTGAAAATTTTCGTTTACGTTGAAGTTCTTTATAGATCATTAAGTATTCCTCTTGATCCATCAGCTCGGCTTCTTCAATAACCCAGTCCTTTTTCCGTTCTTTTCTTTCAATACGTATTACTTCTTTTGTAAGCCATTGAGTTAATGAACTTAATCGATTTGGAATTGAAACGGATTGCTCTAGACTTACAAAATGACTATGAATATCTTCCTTAGAAACAATTATTTTTCCTCTAAAGGTTATATCTTTAAATTGAAGCCCTTCACGACTAAGAACTCTAACAAAATTATCAATTAAATCTTTAAATTGTAAACTCGCTTTGAACGAAATCGCATTTAAACGAACATCATATAACTCATTGTTCATTTCAGTTAGTAGAAATTCCATTTGTTCAAACGGATTCTCAATTGTAAAAAATCTATCTAAGCGGTACTCCACATATTCCTGGAATGTTGATTGTTCCATATTGTCTTCACCAAGCTCAGGTAAAACCGTAGCAACATAGCTATTAAATAGAGGATTGGGCGAGAACAACATGATGTTGCTTGAGCTTAGTTGTTCACGATAGCGGTATAGCAAATAAGCAACCCGCTGAAGAGCAGCAGATGTCTTACCAGACCCAGCAACACCTTGAACCAGTAAATATCGACTACTTTCATTCCGAATGATTTTATTTTGTTCTTGCTGAATGGTAGCCACAATGCTTTTCATTTGGGTATTAGAATTTGCACCGAGTACAGCCTGGAGCATTTCATCTCCAATTGTTACCCCTGTATCAAACATACTTTTTATCTTACCGTTTTTTATAATAAACTGACGCTTTACTTTCATTTCTCCCTCTACTGTCTCATAGTGGGTATCGTATTTAGCCGGACCAGGATAATAATCGTAATATAGACTTGAAATAGGAGCACGCCAGTCATAGATTAAAAAATCCTCCTCATTCTTATCAAGAAGTGAAGCAATACCAATATAAATTTTTTCTACTCCTTGCACAGAATCCTCTTCAAAATCAAATCTTCCAAAATAAGGAGAATACTTAAGTCTACCTAAGGTTTTAATTTGTCTTTGAATTTGTGAATGACTTCTTTCACGCTCACCTAACAATTCTGATTGTTGTTTAATGCTTTGAAAGGTTTCAATTACATCATCAGGTTCATCCAGGTTAACAGTTACGTCTTCCCAGAACGAATTTCTAAGGCCAACAACCTCACTTTTTATGCCGCCAACCTTCGATTCAAGTGCATTAACCTTCTGATCTATTTCCTCCAAAACATAATCTACACGATTCTGTTCATGGATAAAGTCTGCGTTTCCTTTTTCCATTTACAACCATCTCCTTATTCGTGAACTCAGTTCCGTCTTCCGATTACTTATCTCTTCTTAAGGTATGACAATTAGTAAGAAATTAATGATAAAGCGTGCCATTAATCAATAGTTTTCTTTCCTCCCGTATTCTAAGTTAAACATTAGCCTGACTAATTCCTTCCATGTCAGCCTCATTATTTTACCCATAAGGCTACTTGCAGGATAAAAATTAAGTAGTTGACATTCGTTTAATATTGAGTTAAAATTATTATAGGGAAATCTAACTTATAAAATAATAAATAGATAAAAAAAAGACAGAACTAATTCATGTTACCATGTTGTTCTGTCTTTTTCAATGTTTTTTTAGCTAGTTTTTTGCATATACTCTAGTGTTTTTTTAATGCCAACTTCATACGGTGTTGCTGGCAAATCCCCTATTTCACGCGTATATTTCGCGCCTTCTAAAACAACAGGTTCTTCTGTTAAGTACAACATCTCTACAACTTCCCTCATTTGTTTATCAAATATCCCTAGAAGACGAATCATATTTTTGGTCACAGTTGAAACCTTTTTATGATAGGAAAGATGATCACTTGCAATTTTAACTACCTCTTCTCCGGTGATCACTCCTGCCGCAGGGATATTCCAAATTTGTCCGTATGCATTTTCATGTAAAGAGAGTTCTACAATTGCTTTTGCACCATCTGGTGTATAAATATATTCACGTGCATTTGTTTGATCACCCACAAACATCGCCTTCTTGTTTTGCACCATTTTCTCAAATGTATAATGAAGCATTGCATTTACAGCATTCGGCCCATAAAAGTCTGGAAAGTGAGCAATTAAGACGGGAACCTTGGCCTTTGTTGCTATTTTTCCTAATTCAACACGAATCTTCCCTTTCTTTGTATGCGGATTTTTTGGTAACTCTTCGTTTACTTTGCTACCATTACCTCTTCCATAGGAATAGATATTATCTACAATAGCTAAGTTAGCGTTTGCTTTTTCAGCTGCCTCAACTACATTTTTCATAATTCTTGGTTGTTTCTCCTCCCATTCACTATAAGGGATGTTTACTGCATGATAAATAACATCAACATCTTTCGTAGCAAGTTCCAGGTCATCCTTATTAAAAACATCACCCGGATGTATTTTTACTTTCTTGTTTACTCCAAAAAGCTTCTCCATTTTTTCCTTTGATCTTGCAAATGCAATTACCTCAATACCTCTAGTCGCTAGCTCTTCAACAATTGCAAACCCCATCCCACCTGATGCACCAAGTACTATTGCTTTTTTCATAATTACCTCTCCTTTTATTGAACACTGTTCAATTATTGTTAAATTTTTTTTGAGGGTCTTATTTTTATATGCCCCCATTTTCACTTGTTAAAAATTGGTTTTAAAATATAGTCTATATGCGCTTTTGCCATTGTCTTAACGTCTTCGTAGGTTTGGTCGCTTCTACAATAATGTGTAACAAAGCCATGTATAGACAAAAAGATAGACCAGATATCTTGCACGTTTGCTTTCTGGTTACTCAGTATTGCAATCGTTTGAGCAAACCTGCTATAGCTTTCAAGTGGTTCCTGCTGAATACAGCTTTTCACTTCTTCATCGTTGATTAAAAACATTAACTCATACTGACTTTTATGAGTAAGACCGAATTCTATATATCCTAATAAGATTTGTTTGATTTTTTCGTCTGAATGTAGATCTTTCTCAATTATCTGCTGAAGTACATTATTCAACATTTCAAAATCCTTAACAACCATTGCGTAAAACAAATCTGCTTTATTTTTAAAGTGATAATAAATGGAACCATGACTATAATTTAATTCCTTTGCTATTTGACGCATAGATACATGCTGATAGCCTTTTTGAACAAATAGATCATGTGCAACATCCATTATTTTTTCTCTTGATAGTTCTTCTTGAACTTGTTTTCTCGGTGACATGTTATAAACTCCTTTTTGACCACTGTTCAATTATAATATATTCCATTATCATCCAACTGTCAAATCTTTTTAATATATTATTGCTATTTTGCCTTCTATCTTTGAAAGTGAAATATACATACTTTAGTGGTGATTTCCGCTCCTGGCACTCGCTTTCCGCGGGCGGACCGTGAACCTCCTCTACGAAATGCTGAAGCGGCTTGCTCAGAAACGAGGAAATTGGAGACCCCAACAAAAGAGGCGTCTTTTGCCTCTGACGGAGGGGTTGAAATTTCTCGAGTTTCTAGCCGCTGAAGCTAGACAAGTCGCTCGCTCCTGCGGGGTCTCACTTGACTTGCACAGGATGCGCTGACGTCTACGTTCGCCACAGGACGTGGCGGTCTATAGTAAACGTTCCTATGAACCTCCCGTAGGAGTCTCCTGCCATGCGCTCCAATCACCTTCCGGCAACATAATATTCAGTTTTTATATCATTTTCAATACATTAATGAGCAACAAGTTTTAAAGAAAAAGTGGACCCTATATAGAGTCCACCATTTGAGTTTATTCAACTTTTCGTAGCACTTCGTGTTCTGCTTGTTGGGCATTTGCCTTTGCTTCTTCGTTTTTCTTTTTCTTGAGGTAGCCTAGGCCAACCACTGCTGCTACTACTACTAATTCAAAGCCATATTTCACAAATCCATTTTCAAAGTATACCTTTAGGAACTTTTCTCCGACAATCATTTTTGATGCTGTCCATGCTAATACAGCAGCTCCAATTGTGATGATGATTGGAAATCTGTCTACCCATTTTAGGATTAGCGTACTACCAAACATAATCACAGGTACAGATATTAATAACCCAAGTACAACTAATAACATGCTTCCATGAGATGCACCGGCAATCGCTAAAACATTATCCAGACCCATAAGTGCATCTGCAATAACAATTGTTCGTATAGCAGCCCAGAAATTACTTGCCGCTTCTACGTCATGATCTTTTTCATCTGTAAGAAGTTTATAAGCAATAATAACTAATAAAAGTCCACCAACCAGCATTAAACCTGGAATTTTTAATAACCAGACAACTGCTAGGGTTGCTACTATTCTTATAAGAATAGCCCCCACTGTTCCCCAAATAATTACTTTTTTCTGTTGATGCTTAGGTAAGTTTCTCGCTGCTAGACCGATAAGGATTGCATTATCTCCCGCTAGTACTAAATCAATCATAATAATAGCCATAAGTGCAGTGAAAAATTCAGCGCTAAATAGTTCCATCAAAAATCTCCCTTCTAATTAATCTTTAAGTATCTAGTAAACTATTTATCTCAAATATGAAGGGTAAACCCTTCATATCGAATTACTTTGCGTCGTTTAAGTGTTTATCATCAATACGTTTTTCGATTTTCTCAAGCTCTACTTTATCTCGTAAAAGATCTTCTTTATTCTTTTTGATTAACTCATCAAATGATGTAGTCCCTATTCTTTTTTTCAACATCCTGCTCACCTCTCTTACTACTTCTCCTAAAAAATATAAATGACCTTTACCGTTTTGGTAAAGGTCATAAATAAAGACCTCTACCGTTTTCTGGTAAAGGTCTTGCTAACAACGTTATAGTTGCCAACAAAGCCGAGAGTTTTCACACTCTGAAATGACGACTTTGCTGTAAAAGCTACTCCCCTTTAGGAGAACTATTCGAAATATTTTATTACTTAAAATTTTATACCATGTTTTTACTATTGTCAATCATTATATAATATTTTTCCCATAGAAGATCTCATCCATCTCCGTAATTAAACGTTCTGCAATTACTAATTCTTCTTCTGGAGTGAGTGTTTCTTTAGTGGTTTCGAAGAATAAATAGTGCTCTAAATCAAATTCTTTTAGCTTACACTTCGTATGAAATATATTTTCTTGGTAGACGTTCACATCAATCATGTGGTAAAGCTCTTGGATTTCCTCTGGAATGTAATTTTGAATGGAATTGATTTCGTGATCAATAAATAATTTATGTCCCGTTACATCTCTTGTAAAGCCACGAACTCTGTAATCAATCGTCATAACATCTGTTTCAAAAGATTGTATCATATAATTTAGTGCCTTTAATGGTGATATCTCTCCACATGTTGATACATCGATATCTGCACGAAACGTACTAATACCTTCATCAGGATGAGACTCGGGATACGTGTGAACTGTAATATGACTTTTATCTAACTGACCAACAACCGAACCTGGAATCGGTCCTGGTGATTCTTCAAAAGCTTCATCAGGTGATTGGTCAACTGGCCCTTCTGACACTAAAATTGTAACACTTGCTCCTTGAGGAATATAATCCTGTTTTGCTACATTTAAAACATTAGCTCCAATAATATCAGCAACATTTGTTAAGATTTCTGTTAATCGATCTGCATTATATACATCATCAATATATTCAATATAAGCATCTCGTTCTTCTTGTGACCTCGTGTAGCAAATATCATACATATTAAAACTTAATGATTTTGTAAGATTATTAAAACCATGTAATTCATTGATTTGATTTGGAGTCAGCTTCGTGTGCATTTTGTGTGTCATCTACCATTCCCCTTTTATTTTATTTATCTTAATAATCGTTACTAAATGACTGTAGTTTTAAGTTCACTATTTTTATGTTGGTTGAAATGGAGAATTCTATGCATTTTAGGATGGATTTCATTTGAGCACTTGTTTTCAAATATTAGGTATTGAGTAGGGGTTCATGCGGACATTGTTGATTTATGGATAGAATTTAAAGGAAACAAAACCTCAATATTGCCCTTTATGCATGATATTTTGAATTTGTGCATTTTAATACGAGAATAAGCATTATAATAAATAAAACTTACGCATGTTAGCAATTCTTCCTAAAATGCTCAAAAAAATACCCGGCAATAAGCCGGATATTCATGAATTGTAAAGGGGGGATGAAAAAGAGCTTTTTCACATCTTTAATACTACCCCTTAAATATGAACAAACTATGAATAGACCATTACGATATTATTAAACTTCATTCAATTCCTTTTAGGTAGTAGACGATTAATCAGTAATATCTACCATTTACATATACTTTTTAGAAGTTCAATATCAGTACTTCCCATTGAAAAAACACAACTATAGGAGTTGATACCCATTACATTACAAATCGGTATGATCGGAACAGGGTATTTTAGTAACATGCATTGCAGTATATTAGCCAAAATGCCTGGAGTAAAAATAAAAGCAATATTAGGTACTAGCAAGGAAAAAGCCAATCAGTTTGCTAGTCAGTTTGACTCCGCTAAGGGTTATGATAGCCTGACCCAAATGTTAGATATGAATACTTTAGACGCAGTATACATAAGTGTCCCTCCAATGTCTCATGGGGAAATAGAATTGGAATTGATTAAAAGAGGTATTCCGTTTTTCATAGAGAAGCCACTTAGTAATGATATAGCCACTCCCACAAAGATTTTAAATGAACTAAAAAACAAGCCATTATTAACTTCAGTTGGCTATCACTTTAGATATAAAGAATCCATTCAAAAGTTGAAGAGTCTATTACTTGAGCAACAGCAAGGAATGGTAGTTGGTGAGTGGTCAGGTGACATGCCCATGGTATCATGGTGGAGAGACCAGAATAAGTCCGGCGGACAATTTATTGAACAAACAACTCATCTTGTAGACCTTTTGCGGTATCTTGGTGGAGAAATTGATGAAGTATTTTGCTATGTTAGTAATCAGGTTATGCATAGAAAAGCAGACAACGTATCAGTCTCAGATGTGGGAACAGTTAATATGAGGTTAACCAGTGGG
Organism: Ferdinandcohnia jepli; assembly: GCF_047246645.1. Lineage (NCBI taxonomy): Bacteria > Bacillati > Bacillota > Bacilli > Caryophanales > Bacillaceae > Ferdinandcohnia > Ferdinandcohnia jepli. The sequence goes on along the minus strand of NZ_JBFOKR010000005.1, from coordinate 121,277 downwards.
GCTGTAGCAAACCTCTCAAACACTTGTATTCTTCCTCCTGGTATAAATAAAGTGGGGCTTTCTTTTTATACAGATCAAGGTTTGCTAAGTTGGTCTCAAGAAAAACTTCATGTACGTACTACTTCAGCAACCTATGATGTAATAGATAAAAGCAATCCATACAATATTGAAAATAAAGCATTTATAAAAGCTCTAAAAACTGGTGATACTTCGGGCATTCTTTCTGATTATGAAGATGCCTATCAAACGCTATTGGTTAAAGTCGCTGCTCTAGAAAGTGCTGAAAAAGGGGTACCTGTTTTACTTGAAACTCTTAAAAGGAATTGAAAAGCCAGCCTCCTTGGCTGGCATTTTTTTATGCATACATCTTATTTTCTTCTTCTTTTTTAAAGAAACTCTTCATCGCGTGGAATACATCCGCTTTTTGCTTTAGAATGTAATATCTGAACTTTTCATCTTCAATATTTTTATAAGCTGACATTAGCGTACTGTGTCTGTTGTATTGATTAACTTCTCCATATCCAAACATATTGGAAACCTTCATCAATTCAGTGACCAGCTTTACGCATCTCGCATTATCTGATGTTAAGTTATCACCGTCTGAGAAATGGAAGGGATATATATTAAAGCGGTTTGTCGGGTATTTATCATCAATAATTTCTAATGCTTTTCGATAAACCGAAGAACAAATTGTTCCACCACTTTCTCCTTTTGAAAAGAAATCCTCTTCTGACACGACCTTCGCTTCTGTATGATGCGCAATAAATTCAATCTCGACTGTTTCATATTTGGTACGAAGGAATCGCGTCATCCAGAAGAAGAAGCTTCGAGCCATATACTTTTCCCATATTCCCATACTTCCACTTGTGTCCATCATTGCAAGCACAACAGCTTTTGAGTCTGGCTTAACAACTTCATTCCATGTCTTAAATTTAAGATCTTCTTTAAATATCGGATGGAAGCTAGGTTTACCCGCCATTGCATTACGCTTGTAGGCAGACATCATTGTTCGTTTTTTATCGATATTGCCCATTAATCCTGTTCTGCGGATATCATTGAACTCAATGTTTTCTACAACGTTTTGATCCTGCTCTTTTCGTTTTAAGTTTGGTAATTCTAATTCCTTAAATAAAGCTTCCTGCAGTTCCATTAACGATACTTCTGCTTCGTAATAATCTTCTCCAGCTTGATCTCCTGCACCTTGACCTTTTCCAGGACCTTTTTGCCCAGCACTTGAACCATCTCTTGCGATTACATCACCAACTTGGCTCTCTCCATCTCCCTGGCCCACGTGTTTATTTTTATCATAATTATAGCGGATCTTATATTCATCTAACGACCGAATCGGAATTTTCACAACTTCTTTTCCGTTTGACATTACGATGCTTTCCTCTGTTATCAAATCCGGTAAATTGTTCTTAATCGCATCTTGGACCTTTTCCTGGTGCCTCTTTTGGTCATCATGGCCTTTTCGATGGAGGGACCAATCTTCTTGCGAAATGACAAAGTTACTTTTCGACATTACTTTTCCCCTCCTTAATTTTTTTGACATTGTTAAGACCTTATGTTGATATACACCCTTATTAAAGAAGTTGCGAAACCTATTAGTGAAAAAATCAACATTCAGTTTAACAGAGCCTAATTTAAAAATTCTCCTTACATCATTCACACTTTCTTATTCGTTTACATAAACTATCTTGACGGTTTTTAGGAAGTAATAAATAAAAGAAAAAACTCCAACAATAGCAGCTCACAAAAGATTTAAACTTATACATTTAAGGGATAAGCAATTGCATAGCTGCAACAAAAATTAACCGGCTACTCACACTCCAACTTTTGCGAAAGCTAGAATGAATATAAAGTAGATTACTCTATACTATGCAAGAATATCGTATTATTGACAAAAAATTTCGTAAATTAGGCGATAAGTCTTTTAAAACAGACAAGTTCTGTTTCTTTAACGCATGAAAAAATTAGTATATAAGAAAAGTATTAAATACGTTTGCTTACAACGTAGACAAGCATAATTGTTATTCCCTACATATTTATTAAAAGGTGAAATTGGACATTAAAAATGGGAGTATTTCTGGAGATTGACGGTAATGGGGTAAAAAGGGATTAGACCTAAATGGCCTAACCCCTTTCATTATTTAACGATTTAGTAAGCTTCCAACATAACGAAGCAGCTCATTTGCGGAAGTAGAATTGTATCCATGCTCATCAATTAAACGTGCCACAACCTCATTAACCTTTTTCAACTGCTGCTCATCTGGTGTTTTGGTTGAAGTAGTAATTTTGACGACATCTTTTAAATCTGCAAAAAGTTTCTTTTGAATCGCTTCACGTAAACGTTCATGGGAGTTATAATCAAATCTTTTACCTTTACGCGCGTAGGCTGAAATTCTGATTAAGATTTCTTCACGGAATGCTTTCTTTGCATTTTCAGAAATTCCAATTTGCTCTTCAATCGATCTCATTAGCTTTTCATCCGGATTCATTTCTTCACCCGTTAATGGATCTCGCAGTTTATTTTTGTTACAGTATGCTTCAACATTATCTAAATAGTTATCCATTAATGTTTTAGCAGATTCTTCATAGGAATACACGAATGCCTTTTGAACTTCTTTTTTCGCGATATCGTCATATTCTCTACGTGCGATTGATATGAAATTTAGGTATCGCTCGCGATCTTCATTACTAATCGATGGATGGTGCTCTAGTCCGTCTTTCAATGAACGCAAGACATCCAGTGCATTAATCGATGGGTTTTCTTTTCGGATAATGGTTGATGAAATACGATTAATCACATAACGTGGATCTATTCCACTCATTCCTTCATCCTGATATTCTTTTTTAAGTTCTTCAACGTCAACCGCGTTAAAACCTTCCACACTTTCTCCATCATACAATCTCATTTTCTTCACGATATCGATATCACCTTTTTTTGGTGCTTTCAATCTTGTTAAAATGGTAAACATCGCTGCTACTCTAAATGTATGCGGCGCAATATGGACATCTCGCACATCACTTTCACTGATCATTTTTTCATAAATTCGTTCTTCCTCAGATACTCGTAAATTATATGGAATTGGCATGACAATAATACGCGAGTGAAGTGCTTCGTTCTTTTTATTGGAAATGAAAGAGCGGTATTCTGTTTCATTGGTATGAGCAACTATAAGTTCATCAGCAGAAATTAATGCAAAACGTCCCGCTTTAAAATTACCTTCCTGTGTCAAGGAAAGCAAATGCCATAGGAATTTTTCATCACATTTTAACATTTCCTGAAACTCCATCATTCCACGATTCGCCTTGTTTAGTTCCCCATCAAACCGATACGCACGAGGATCGGATTCTGAACCATACTCTGCAATCGTTGAAAAGTCAATACTCCCAGTTAAATCTGCAATATCCTGTGACTTTGGATCAGACGGACTAAATGTTCCAATTCCAACACGTTTATCCTCAGAGAATAAGATTCGTTCTACAATTACATCTTCAATTCGATCGTTGTATTCTTCTTGTAGCCTCATCATATTTAACGGTGATAAATTACCTTCAATCCGAATTCCATATTCATTATAGAAATCTTCTCGTAAATGATGAGGTATTAAGTGTAGAGGGTCCTCGTGCATTGGACAGCCTTTTATCGCATAAACCGCACCCCGTTCTGAATGAGAGTACTGTTCTAAGCCTCTTTTTAATAATGAAACAAGCGTCGATTTCCCACCACTTACAGGGCCCATCAGTAAAAGTATTCTCTTTCGAACATCTAAGCGTTTCGCAGCCGGGTGGAAATATTCTTCAACTAAGCGTTCAAGCGCCTCTTCAAGACCAAATAACTGATGATCAAAAAACTTATACTTTCGTTTCCCATTCACTTCTTCAATTCCAGAGTCTTTGATCATATTGTATACTCTTGAATGGGCAGATTGGGCAACCCAAGGCTTTTCCTTTAAAATTTCCAAATACTCAGCGAAGGTACCTTCCCACTTCAAACGTTGTTCCTCTTCACGATACTTTTCTATCTTTTTTAAGATATCCATTAGGGGCCTCCTCCATCATGATGTCATATGCACGTTTAATACAATGTATGCGAGGATGTCCTTTAACATGCTTTTATCTTACAAATTTCAACATGTCCAATTACCTTGAAAAAACTTCCAAAACTAAATAATAGCACTTGGACAATAAGAAAAAAGGATAAATCCTTGGGTGGATGTGAAAGAATAAGAAGTAGAAGATGTTAAAGAATATCTCTTTAGATTATGTGGGAGTCTAGAATCGGTTCACAAAAAGTTCAAATTTGTCCATAGTTTTGATTCACACTTAAAATAAATTGGGTTATAATACTGTTATAGTGTGTATGAAGAACTACTAGGGTTCAAACAAAGCATTTGAACTTCCTTACATAAAGGAGGAAAAGCACATGAAATTAATCCTTATTTTTGGAGTAATGCTTGCCTTTATTACAGCTATCTTTACTGGTGGCTACGAAGACAAGCCAGGTGTAAAGAAATAATAAAAATGACCTTTACCAAAATGGTGAAGGTCATTTTTATATTCAAATGTGATATATTCTCTTCCACTTAAACTTCCGTAATCGGCGGATTTATTTTAAGTAATCCTGGATAATTCTGCTGACGTAATGCTTCATAGATAAGAATTGCAGCAGTATTGGAAAGATTCAATGAGCGAACATTTCCTGTCATTGGAAGGCGTAACGCACGGTCCATATTTTCTCTAATAAAGTCTTTAGGTAAACCTGTTGTTTCTTTACCAAACACAAAGAAGTGATCTTTGTCTACATTACTATAATCAAAGGATGAGTACGTTTTTTCTCCGAATTTCGTTATCAGATAGAATTCTCCATCCCTATATTTTTCAAATAACTCATCTAATGAATCATAATAAAAAATGGTTACGTGTTCCCAATAATCTAAGCCTGCACGTTTCAGCATTTTATCATCTGTTGAAAAGCCAAGCGGTCGAATTAAATGTAGTGTTGTATCGGTTGCAGCACAAGTACGAGCTATATTTCCTGTATTTGCTGGTATTTCTGGTTGGTATAATACGACATGTATTCCCACTTTCGTCACCTCATTGGTTATTATACCAAAAAGCGAATGTTAATTATTAGTGATATGAAAAAACTTGTACTTGATATTGGGTGTGTATGCGGTTGAATCTTCATACGACCAATACCTCATCCTGCTATTTTGTGATTGTGCATTAACAAGTGGATACCCTCTCGCGTCCTTTGCTACAACAATTGTGTTGTGATTGAACTTACCATCTCCTTCAAAATCATAGCAGATAACATCACCTAATAGTAACTGTCTTGGAGAGGTGACCTCTCTTGCACGAAGCCCTTTTTGTGAACCTGATAAGTACCATCGAAGCGCATTCGCAACAGACCAACTCCAACTCCAGCTATTATTCTGCATCCACCAGCCCTTTCCACGGTCAGGGTGACCATACATAGGTGCTTCACCAGCATGCAGGCACTGGGATATAAAATTTGTACAATTATCATTGAACTTCTTGTAGTTCGGATTATAACCATTCCACCAACGTTCTGCATACTGGACCGCGGCTAACCGATTATAACGAAAACTTCTCGGCGAATCCTCTTCCTCTATTTCCCGCACCATCGGTTCATAGTCTTCATTTACTACCTTGGGAATTTCAATATCACTTACTAATTTATTCATTGTAAAGGTAGCCTTTCTTTCCTCACATTGTTCTTCAAGATAAAGGTTCTTATTTTGGCGCACCAAAAATTGATAATGAACAAGATAATGAAGGTGAGTCTTACCATCCACTTCATCCTTCTTAAGAATCTTCCCGTCAGCATGACATTTTACAATTTCTGAGGAACGCTTCTCAAGAAGCTCCTTTTTCCTCTGAATGAACTTGAGATCCTCCTCAGGTAATTCAACCAAACTACCTCGTCTATTACCCACAAGCAAACTAGCCCTTGCCTTAATAACCTTCGCTAAAGCATCCTTCATCGTTCCCACACCACCTTCTCTCTGTGTTACTACACAATATGACGCACCACCTACTTTAAGTACGAAATTGGAGTATTAGGATAGTGTAAAACGGTGCCAGGCACCGTAGAAATACATCTGTCTTTTTTGGGTGTCAGGCACCACAAAAATACATTTGTCTTTCTAGGGCGGACACATAAAAAACCAAGCACGAATGGAAGGAGTAGCATTCGTGCTTGGTTAGTTAGACTCATAGGCCTTTTTTAACTGTTCCATGTTAATTTTTGTTTTGGTTTGAAGCAGTGCCTTCATTACTCTTTCTGCTTTAACAGGGTCCTCATCACTAACCATTTCATTTAATGTTGCTGGGACCACTTGCCATGAAACACCAAATTTATCTTTTAACCATCCACAGACTTGTGCTTTCTCGTCTCCACCCTCAGAGAGTTTATCCCAAAAGTAATCTATTTCCTCTTGAGTCTCACAATTTACAATAAATGAAATTGCTTCGGTAAATTTATATCTCGGGCCTCCATTTAATCCTACAAAATCTTGACCCTCCAACTGAAATTCGACGGTCATCACTTTTTCTTCCGATAGAGGATTGCCTTCATTCTTATCTTTTCCATAACGGGTAACTCTACTGACCTTGGAATTTGGAAAGATAGATGTATAAAATTTGGCTGCTTCTTCTGCTTCATTATTAAACCAAAGATTTGTTGTGATTTTTTGTATTTTATTAATACTCACATTCTACACTCCTTTGTTCTTCATTCATTTACTTAATATTTTCTTTTTACTTTTGTTTTCCTATTATGGCCACAAAAAACAAAAGTAAGTTGCTGCTCCATGAATATTAAAATCTACAAAAAAGGATAATTTTTACATCATGTTGAATATACACTATAAAACAATAAACGAGGTGTATTCTTTTGAGTAATCAAGTTTGTGTAATTGGCATTTATGTTCCGAATCTTACTGAAGCAATTGACTTTTATACCAACACTTTAGGCTTTGAAGTGAACAAGCAGTACGGTCCAAAAATCGTAACTCTTGTCCATGGAGATTTACCGATTGTATTAGAAGAAAACGAAAATGCGATATATAATCGGGACAATAACGCTTCAGGAATTGCATTAGCATTACGAACTGAAAATATCTATGAAACAGCAAAAAACTTAAAAGAAAAGAATGTTACTTTTATTGTTGAAGAACCAACTAACTGTCCTCCAGGAAAATTTATTAGTTTTAAAGATCCTTTTGGAAATATGTTAGAATATCTTCAATTTGAGAATATGTAGTAGCTGAACATTAGAAAAAAAGAAGCATGGATTTGGATACCATGCTTCTCCTATTTTTTATCTAAGTCTTCTTTTCCTAACCAAGCCATACAGTAATACTCCACCTATTAAGAACACGAAGAAGCCAACTACAATTCTTATAAGAGACACACTACCAACAAACGTATCATAACTGGTTTGTTCCACTGTTACTACTGTCCACCAATCACCCTCTGTTGAGAAGTAGATTGCTAGAAATAACCATGTTAAAAAGCCGAAAAAGGTAAACAAGAATACACCAATTTTTCTATTCAAGTGAATTTCCTCCAAGCATACTTTCTTTAGTTACTCTATCATTAAATAACCATAACATACGTTAAGCCCTTAAAAAGAACCCAAGCCAAAATAGGAAACACAAAACTTTTCAAAGCAGTCTTCCACCCATAAACTCCTTTTCGATATAATATGTAGTCCACAATAAAGAACACAATTGATGCTATTAGACTAAACAAAAACAATATCGACCCGAAAAGTACATGAAAAGTGAATGATAAAGGATACTTCATCTCTTTAGCAGTGTATTTTGCTAACAGATGTCCAAGCGATTCACTTATTATAGAAGCTAAGGTGCCGTACAGCACGATGAACGGAAAGCTTAATGGAAGAAAAGTTGAAACTGTAGAAATATAATCGTTAACATACTCTCCAAAAGTATTTAAATCGCTCGAAAAAGTAACTAGACCCATTATGATGGCATATACAACTACCGAAATTGCAGCTGCAATGAACTTTCTTGAGATCGTTTTATTAAATTGTATTTCCATATGGAGTCCTCCCCAAGTTCTCTACTCAATTAACTTGCAATAAATCAATACTGGTAGAGGTCTAATGGTAATGTTCTACATTGTAGAGAGAGAATCCTTCTTAGGTTATAGCCGGAATAAATTCACCTCCAGATTTGAAAAATAACCTTCCAACTTGTTTGTATACATATATACTTTCTATAAATAAATAGCTGATGCCTCATTAGGTGAAAACTCTTCCAAAACTGTTCGACTTGCAACTAAGAAAAGATTTTGATTGGAAGCTTTTTTTGGATCAGATGCAAACAATTTCGCATAAGGATAGATTGCTTTAATCCTAGAGTATATCTTATATAAGTTTTTATCATTTTTTATCGTTCCAATATAATTAATGAGTAATATACCATTATGGGAAAGTTTTTCGTTTGTCAAAGCAAAAAACTCTTTCGTTATTAAATGTTGCGGAACCCCATTACTGCTGTATGCATCCAAAAGAATAATATCCTGAGATTGTAACTGAAGTGTTGATAAGATTTCTAGTCCATCGCCTACTTCCACATTGTTTCCAGAATGACCAAAATATTTTTTGGATACTTCGACAACTAGAGGATCAATTTCTGCAGTAACCAAATATTTTTCATAATAATAGGAACTTATTGTGCCAATTCCATGACCGATTATGAACCCCTTTTTACAAGAAGATCCATAATAATTAATAAGCTCTACTATAGTTCGAGAATATGGTAAGACTAGAAAATCTGGGTCATCCATTTTCTTTACACCTTGTACAGCATCTGGAGTAAATTTTAGTAGCCGGAAATTACCATGTACTCCTTCGTACTCGCTTTTTTCCACAACGTAAATGTCTTGAAATGAGCTAGTAGTCTTAAAAATCACCCTTGATCCTGAACTATTTACCTGTCGATTTAAACCTTCATTTTTATTTGAATAAGACATTGTTGGTCCTCCATAACACATTTTTACTATAGACTATTCACTGTTCTATTTTTTGAGCGAAAAAATGCCATAAGAATTATGTAGAACATAGAGGCAAAGTACAATGCTTACAATAAAAAAAGGACCTAATGCTTAGGTCCTTGTGTAGTATTTTCATATGAAACTAACGAAACATTGCCAAACCATTCTCAATCTCATGTAGAACCTGTTCATCCTTCTCTTTTTGCTTCGCTTTTTCTAATATCTCAACAGCTACTTCGTCTCCAATTCTGCCTAACGCCCACGCTGCTGTGCCGCGAAGAACCGGTCTTGGGTCATCTTTTAGAACTTTTTCTAAATCAGGAACAGCACTGCGATCTTTAAAATGTCCTAATGCAATAATTGCATTACGTTGAATTGGTTTCTTGCCCCGCCAAGAGCCAGATAATTTTCCAAATGTCTCTTTAAACTCTTTATTACTAATAGAAAGTATCGGTTTTAGCAATGGCTTTACAACTTCCGGCTCCGGTTCCATCTCTTCATGGAAGTGAAAATCGATACCCTTATTCTTTGGACATGCTGTTTGGCAGGAATCACAACCATACAATCGGTTCCCAATTTTAGTACGAAACTCTTCCGGTAAGAAGTCCTTCGTTTGGGTTAGGAAACTGACACATCGTTGCGCATTGATTTGGCCACCTTGAACCAACGCACCTGTTGGACACGCATCAAGACATGCAGTGCATGAGCCACATTGATCCTCAATGGGTGTATCTGGTTCAAATGGAATGTTGGTAATCATTTCACCAAGATAGACATAAGATCCGAATTCAGGAGTAATGATGGCGCAGTTTTTCCCGCTCCAGCCAATACCTGCCCGCTCAGCAACCGCTCTGTCCGATAATTCTCCTGTATCAACCATTGATTGCAATTTAGACTCAGGTAGTTTTTCTTTAATAAATGCCTCAAGCTTTTGCAAACGATCGCGGAGCACATGGTGATAATCCTCTCCCCAAGAAGCTCGTGCAAATAATCCGCGACGTTCCTCCTTTGTACTTCTCGGTGCATCCTTAAGTTTTGACGGATAGGCTAATGCAATTGCAATAATTGATTTTGCTCCAGGTAAAAGTAGTTCAGGATTTGTTCTTTTATCAATATCTCCTGCTTCAAAGCCTGACTGATATCCGAGTTCTTGTTGGCGAATCAATCTAGATTTAAGTTCATCAAATGGTGACGCACTAGTAAAACCTATCTTATCAATTCCAATATTCTTACTATACTCTATAATCTCTTGCTTTAGTTTCATCATGTCCATGCTAAAACCTCCTTTCTTTAAAGGCCGTTCTTTATTCTTTCACTAGCATTTATGGTACACTATTCTCAATTAATTTTGGAGGGATTAAATGATGGAAATTACTCTTTCTCCTTTTGTTTTAGAAAAAGTACCCAATTTTAAAGTTGGTATCATTCAGTATGATAACATTGTTGTCGAAGACTCACCACAAATGCTACGCGGAAGGCTTCAAACCTTCCAGGAGTCACTCTTTTTTGACCTAGAAGATAAAAGCTTTTCAGACTTTCAAGGAATCTCTGAATGGCGGGATACTTTTAAAAAAATCGGAACTGATCCCGATCGCTATCGTCCTTCAGTCGAGGCGATTTACCGTAGGATAAAAAAACGAAACTTCCTGAACCTTATACATTCAGCTGCGGACCTAAATAATTTCTTCTCGATGCAATATGAAATACCAATCGGTATCTATGATACTGACAAGATTGAGGGTAAGGTCGAGATACGAATAGGACATGCTCAAGATGAGTATGTAGGAATTAATGGAAGAAAAATCTCAATGGAGAATAAGCTACTATCCAGTGATGACCTAGGAGCATTTGGAAGCCCATATGTTGATTCAGAGAGAACAGCAGTAACAGCTGATACCAAGAATGCGATACAGATTGTATATTTGAAACCGTCTCTATCAATCGAAAGTTCGGAAAAATTAGTTGAGTCTCTCGGAACAATGTTTACACAGATTCACGGCGGTACAGTAGAATCATTTGTATTGTCGTAAATTCTTTTCTATTTGAACATGAACATGAAAAAACGCAATACCTCGTTTATCTAAGAAACGAAACACTGCGTTAGTTATGTATGGAGCGGGTGATGGGAATCGAACCCACGACATCAGCTTGGAAGGCTGAGGTTTTACCATTAAACTACACCCGCACATTATTAAATTAACATTACATCATTCAGCAATACGATTTGATGGCCTTACATGCCTCTTCCTCTGCAAGCTAATTCTAGGAAGCTAATCCGTCGAGGCAACTCGAAGGTTATTCATAGATGCTTTGCTCGTGGCTGAGGTTTTACCATTAAACTACACCCGCACATATCAAATTATATCCGAAATATGTGAATATTAAAACAAATAATTTTTAAATTTGTAAATATTTTTCTTTGTTGAATTTTGTCGAATGTTGTTCCCTCGACTACTTTTCCTATTATACATATGTGTATTTTATTTTGCAATAGTTAATTACGATTTTTTGATTACAATAGGGAAAACCCTTTTTATTGAAGGGTTTTCCCTTATTCATGTCCTAACGTAAAAACTTGCAAGTCCATTCTAAAAAACCTTTGACTTTACCTTTTGACAGGAGTAGATTCTATATATGTATATTCAAATAATCAGATATTCTAACAATCAAAGGAAGGTTGAACATGCTACATAAGTGGTTCTTTACAGGAAGATTTAAAAATTATTCATTTCAATCCTTTCAAAAGGATCTTATATCAGGAATTGTAGTTGGTATTATTGCGATACCTCTGGGGATGGCATTTGCAATTGCATCCGGAGTGAAACCAGAATACGGAATTTACACTACAATTATCGCAGGGATCCTAATTTCTTTACTTGGCGGATCTAGGTATCAAATAGGCGGACCTACTGGCGCCTTCATTCCTATTCTTTTTGGTATCGTTGCTACCTACGGATTTGAGAACCTGTTAATCGCTGGTTTTATGGCAGGTATTATTTTGTTTTTAATGGGGATTTTCAAACTTGGCTCTCTTATCAAATTTATTCCGAGACCTGTAACAATCGGTTTTACATCTGGAATTGCTGTTATTATTTTCGTCGGCCAGGTTCCGAATTTCCTTGGTTTATCAAATGTAGAAAAACACGAATTATTTTTAGACAATATGAAAGAAATCTTCCTTCATATCAACGAACTCAGTTCGTACAGTGTGTTGACTGCTGTTATTTGTTTAGTAATGCTACTACTTACTCCAAAATTTTTTCCAAAAGTACCCGGTTCATTAATCGCATTAGTCGTTTCAACGGGTATTGCGACTATGTTTTATCCAACTCAAGTAGCTACTATAGGGTCAACATTTGGCGATATACCTAGTAATCTACCAAGCTTTCATTTTCCAGATATCACGTGGGATCGTATTGTAGAATTAATTCGACCGGCTTTTGTAATTGCTATTCTCGGAGCAATCGAATCATTACTTTCTGCAGTAGTTGCTGACGGCATGACTGATAGCAAGCACAATAGCAATCGCGAGCTGGTAGGCCAAGGAATTGCTAATATGGTGACTCCTTTATTTGGTGGTATTCCTGCTACAGGAGCGATTGCACGGACAGCAACAAATATTAAAACAGGCGCAGTGTCACCTTTATCTGGTATCATTCATGGATTCGTTGTACTTCTCGTACTAGTTCTTTTTGCGCCTTATGCTTCAAAAATACCATTAGCAAGTATGGCTCCTATTTTGATGGTTGTAGCTTGGAATATGAGTGAACGACGAGTTTTTTATCATGTACTTAAAACAAAGACAGAGGATTCACTTGTATTAGTTGTCACTTTTTTATTAACCGTTTTTACAAACCTTACTATTGCTGTAGAGGTTGGACTTGTGTTAGCGGTTATTATATTTACAAAACGAATGAGTGATATAATAGTTACTGAAAAAGCTCTTCCAAATCCGGCTAACAAACATGATAAAGTTGAAAGCCATGTTGTAACCGAATCGCATGATTGTCCTCAAATTAGTATTTATAATGTTGAAGGACCACTGTTTTTCGGTGCCGCTCAAGCATTTGAACAACGGATTATGAGCACAATTAATTACAAACCAAGGGTGCTCTTATTACGTCTTAGTAGAGTTCCATTTATGGATACAACTGGTGAAGCTCGCTTAGCAAGCATTATAAAGGACTTTTCAAAACATGGTATTGTTCTAATCTCAGGTATCAAGTCTCAGCCTAAAAGTGTACTTATGAAAACTGGATTATTCGAACAAATCGGGGAAGAACACTTTTTTGAGCATACTGGAGATGCCATCAACTTTGCACTTACACAATTAAATAAACATAAATGCCTGGGGTGCAGACATTATGCTTTTAAAGAATGCACCGCACTGTCAGGAACCAAAGAGAAAAAACTTGATAAGAAAACCGTCGTAGTACATTAGTAGAAAGTGAGGATATCAAGTGAATTTAGAAATGCAGCAATTCAAAGCCGACTTTTTTAAAGCCCTAGCACATCCATTACGAATTCGAATTCTTGAATTACTAACAGAAGGAGATAAAAATGTTAACGAGATTCAAAGTCTAATTGGAAGTGAAGGGTCTGCAGTCTCCCAACAATTAACCATCCTTCGATCTAAAAATATTGTGATTGGAACTAAAGACGGTAACAGAGTAATCTATTCGTTACGCGACCCAATGATTGTAGAACTATTGTCAGTTGCAAAGCAAATCTTTAATAATCATCTCGTTGATACTATTAGTCTTCTTGATAAAATGGGGGAAGATGAGTAAGTAAACCCGCTAAAGGCGATTTTTTATAAAGGACACCGTTTTAAGTGTATGTAAAAAACAAACGGTGAACTGTAGTCCAAACTCAGTTCACCGTTTCTCTATCAATCTATTATCTTGCTAACGGGAATCCAAATCCTGAAGCAATATCATCTCCTGCTCCAGCATATTGCCCACCTTGAATGTCATTGCTTTTTGCACGGTTTTGAAGTTCCAAACGTAATTGATGATTTGTCAAACTTGGATTTTCAGCCCAGATTTTTGCTGCTAACCCTGAAATATGAGGAGTAGCCATTGAAGTTCCACTAATTGTATTATACGTCCCATCACTCCATGTTGATTCAATCGCACGTCCAGGTGCTGATAATTCAACATCTCCTTCACCGATTACATAATCGCCATCAGTATTTGGATTACCTCTTGAGGAGAAGTCAGCTACACGATAGTTACCATTTTGTTGAACATCCTCCAACGCTGCAACTGCAATTGCATTATGAAGACCTCCTGGGTATCCAATAGTATTTGGAGCTGGGCCTTCATTACCCGCTGCCGCAACAACTAAAGCACCGTTATTAACTGCATATGTGACAGCATCTGCAATTAGTGTATCCTTTGAACTCGAACCAAGAGACATTGAAATAACAACCTTTACTCCATTTTTCTTCCCCTCATCCGCAGCATGGCGAATCGCTCCAGCAATATCGTCTGAATAGCCAAATCCGCTATTACCTAATACTTTATATGCCCATAGCTTAGCATCAGGAGCTACACCATATATCCCAGTACCTGAACCACCATTTGCTAATACCGTCCCAGCAACATGTGTACCATGACCATTTTTATCAGAACATTGCCCATTAACAATCGGAGATTTACTTTGGCTGAAATCCTTACATTGTTCCGCATTTGCTTGTAAATCTGGGTGTGTAATTAATGTTCCAGTATCTAATACAGCAACACGAATGTTATCTCCACCGTCAGTTGCTGAGATACTGGCATTGTCATAGATTGCTTCAATTCCCCAAGGTGTACGATCTGTTGGGGCTGCACCTGCACCTGGCTGAGGCTTGGCGTTAATTGACACTGTATCAACTAAAGTAACTTTAAGATTTTTATTTTTTAAAAGTGCTGCATACTGATTTTCATTAACAGTTGTCGTAAAGCCTTTACCTGCAAAGTCCCAACGCGCTCCATAGTCAGACATCAACTTTGCTTTATCTGTCATTTTGAGAGGCTGGATTAAAATACGCACGTCTTTTGAAGGGGATTTGTCTTGACTAGGCGCAGCAAAAACCCCCATTGCAAACACTGAATAAAGAAATACGGCTACCAAAATAACAGACATTGTCTTTGTTAAAGTTTTCAAATCATTTCCCTCTTTTCTTTTTTATATGTAGGTAAAGAATCTAGAAATTTTATAAGAATAGTAGTATAGAAAAGGTAGGTGTACTTGGAAGATTTTTTTGCGGAAATAAGAATTACTTTAAAAATATTTGAAAATAACCACCTCCGATAAATCTTATCCGAATATTTATAATATTCGTTAACCAATTATAAACTCTGCTCTCCATTTTCACATTGGTTCAAAGGAACGATTTTCTTTCTTTAGTAGTCGTAAAGTAGCTATTTTTCGGGGTGTAATAAATCCTAAATTAAACTCCAAAAAAAGAGGCCAACTCAGATTACTGAATCAGCCTTGCCATCTATAATTTTTCTTTAATCTCCTTTATTTGCTCCATATGTCGTTGCTCGTGTAACCCAATAAATTCAATCCACTGCGCTAAGTTTAAGTCCCCAAAGATAGGATGAACATAAGATTTCTGTTCTAATAACGAGCGTTCAACTCCTTCAAATGATTTGAGGAACCCTACTCTCGATTCTTTGAGCATTCCCTTTATCTTTATTAAAGAAAGAAAGTCCTCTTTCGGCACTAAAAATGATGGAGCGTCTATTTTTAAGCTTCTGTTGAGTGTATGTTTTAATGGTTTGGTTACTACAGGTTTAATTGTAGCAGACTCTAATTTACGTTGGATAAGGTTTGTGACTGACTTTTCAAGTAAATACAAATGTTCCAGTACCTGCGCAATGGTCCATGACCCTTCTTCTACACAAGTATTTAGTTGTTCATCAGTCAACCCTTCTACTAGAGATAGAAGCTCTTCTCTAATTTGATTATTTATTTCAATCATTATTTTTCACTCTCCTCTAGAATTTAGTGTTTTTAAACTTTTCTGGTTTTGTAACATAGGAATCTATAATATAGCCACAGTTTGTGCAGATATTATAGATAATGTCTGACCCCAAACTCATTTTGTTTATTGGGTGTATAACCGCATAACCCGAATGTTTGCCCTTCCCAATATCCTTACTCCCACACTTTGGACACTCTAACATTCTAAAAAACCCCCTATTCTAATAAATTATATATCTGTAGCCTTAATGACTTATTTTCACTATTTCTTTTGTCATATGTGATATAAGCAGGAACTCTTATTTGATGTTTTTAATATATATGTCTATGTATCTATTTCAGAATAAGGTGGTGGAACTGTGGAAAATCAGAATCGAATTAAGGATGTAGAAGATAATAAGGTCATGGCAATATTAGCGTATATCATCTTCTTTCTTCCATTATTAGCAGCCAGAGAATCTACATTTGCGATGTATCATGCAAATCAAGGACTCCTTCTTTTCTTATTAGCAGTAGGTATAAATATCGTTGGCACAATCATCCCATTCATAGGTTGGATGATTATCCTTCCATTAGGTAATTTACTTGTATTAGCTTTAGCAATCTTAGGAATCATAAACGCTGCAAAAGGCGACGAGAAACCGTTACCTATATTAGGGAAATATCGTTTAATCAAATAGTTCTTCTTGCTAAGTTTGTGTACTACACTTAAAGCATTTGTTTATTGGCAAATGCTTTTATTTTTTATACACAGTGTAATAGCGAGTCGTCATCAGAACAGCTACTAGTATTCCTATTGAAATTAGCGATGATAACCACCCAAACCATACATCTGTCGAAGTCTCTTTGAACATAAAAATTCCATCACCTGGTTTACCACTTACACCATAAAAAAGTCCATATACAACATTCAGTCCAAAGTGAATCCCTGTATTTACCCAAATTGAATTCGTTTTATAAAAAACATACGTTAAACTTAAACCAAGAACAATTGAAAATATCGTGTTTTGTATACTAAAGCCTGCGTACCACACATCGTCAAAGGCATATAACAATATAGAGATAACAAAAACGGTTGGAACTGATAATTTATCCTTAAAATGATGGAAGACAAGCCCCCTTGTCAGCATGTCATTTATAAGTGACCCTGTCCCAAAGCCAAATAATACTGCAAACATTGGGAAAACGCTCTCGTTTATTGACTTAAAACCCAGTATTTCATACTTCCCTAAGGCAATATAAGAACCGAATAAAATCGTCCAAAAAAATGCACCAATTATAAAACCTATTAGACTATTTTTTCCCCAGCCTTTGTAAAAAACAACCCCATAGATCCTAATGTCACCCTTACTAAAAACCCTTGCAACAAAATACGCAATTGGAAAAAATAAAATAATATGGAAAAACCGGAATACATCATTCATAGGAAGAATGAAAGGAAAAAGATTAAAATATAAACTAAGAATGATAAATTGTGTTAAAAAAATAAGAATTGTTTTTTTCATATATGCACCTTTTCACGTAATTATTAGATATATTCTATAAAATGAGCTTTTTCCCTTTAATAATATCCTAGATTGTTTTAAAAGTAGTTGGCTAGGAATCCTCGAATTAAACGTAAGTTCTAAAACCTGTATACAAAAAAACAGCCCAAAACACTAACCCTAGCATTTTAAGACTGCATAATGATTTTATTCATTATTTGTAAAAGATTCTGGTAAATACTCTTCACCAAAATTATTTAATATAAACTCTCGTTCTTCGGCTTCATTCATTAACCCGTAGGCTTTGCCGACGGTTCCATTTTGATAATCCCAAAAGTAATTATGGTCATCGTCAGCACGGCTAAAGTCCCCAATTTTCCAACGCTCGATAATTTCCAGTAAGTCTTTTTTTCTTTTAAAATCACTCTTTATTAGAATCTCATGTATTTTATTAATAGTATCTGGAATCATCGGAGTTGTTCCCCATTTATCTTCTGCTTAAACCTTTTGATGAGTCATTTTATGCATGGCCACAATAACATCATATTCTGATGAAGAAGAATCCAACTTCAAATCAAAGGTAATGCCGTTTACTTTTCTCGTTTGTTCCTTAAATTCTTTTTCTTTGTCTTTTGCGGAAGGCTTACCCTTTGCTTCTAAAACTGTTTTTGAATGTTCTCCACCAGTGCTTTCAAACATTTTATACGCGCCAAATGCGAGTGCTGCTGATCCAATGACAAGAATCGTTATCCCAATAATCCATAGCCACGTTTTCATCTAATCCCCCCATTGAACCTTGCTATTATAACCCCGGATTCTTCAGAAAGGGGTAGTAACCCAATATCTATCATATCATATAAAATTCCAGATTATTACTATTCAATCCTATTTATATACTAACCTACAATGCTTTACTATTAATTTTGTCTTTTGCTATACTCCTTCTCCCTTTTCTTAACCTTTATGTGCTCTAGGCATGAGAGTAAGACCAAACTGATATGACTACTCTTTTTTTGTTGTAACATCTTAAGGCATTGAAAACATACGTTTTAAAATTGCTAAAATGCATAAATCGAAAATAATATCCCTAGCAGTAGCCTAGATGGTCAAATCTCAACCATTGTCAAATAAGTGACAAAGAAGTAATAGAAATCTATCGATATAGGAGATTAAATTAAATAAAATCACCTATTGTAATAACAAAAAGGAGTAAAAGTTAACCTGTTAACTATCCTTCCTCCCAATTCGAGCAAACCCCAAACCCAGACCACCAAAAAAAGCAGTCTAATTTATTTCTAAATTAGACTGCTTTAGACAGTTACTTATATTTATTAATTTTGTTTTGCTTACCCTATACTGTTGCAGGCTTTGAAGACTTTTGATTCATATTTTCAATCTTACTTACTGCTTCTGCACTTGTATCAACACGTTTTACAAACAATGCCATGATTAGAACGATTATATTAATTATAAACGTTATATAAAAAGAATATTGAATACCTGCTAGTAATGCTTGCTGTGTTAAAGCAGCAGTGGAAGCTTCAGTTAATGTTGTAGGATCGACGGTCTTCATTAAGCTTTCAGCTTCAGTTTTAGTTACAGAGTTCATAATTGTGATTAACACAGCTGTACCGATAGAACCGGAAACTTGTTGCGCTGTGTTGTTTAGCGCTGTACCATGTGGATTCATTACGGTTGGTAACTGGTTAAGCCCATTTGTCATAATCGGCATCATAACCATTGACATACCAAACAAACGTAAAGAATAAATAAAGATGATATAGCCATAACTAGAGTCAATTTGTAAATGTGCTAGCATGTAGGTTGAAATAGCTGTAATTGTAAGACCTACTACCGCTAGAATTCTTGGACCAAATTTATCAAACAACTTTCCTGTAATAGGTGACATGATCCCCATTATAATTGCTCCAGGTAACATCATTAACCCTGAATCAAGTGGTGAAATACCACGTACACTTTGTACATATGCAGGAGTTAAAATCATCCCTGAAAACATCGCTACTGAGTTTACAATTGCAATAACTGATCCAAGAGCAAACATTGGATACTTGTAAACGCGTAAATCTAACAGTGGCTTTTCAATTCGTAATTGACGAAGAATAAATGCAAGTAAAGCAATACCTCCGATAATCAACGTCGCTAAGACAACTCCATCTGTCCAGCCATCTGAGCTAGCTGAACTACATCCGTACAGTAATCCACCAAAACCAATTACAGACAATACAACAGAAAGATAATCAACTGTTGCAGTTTTATCTTGTTCCATCACATTATCGAGCTTCCAAACAGCTAATAATAAGCTAATAACTGCTAATGGAAGGATCATTTCAAAAAGCACACGCCAGTCATAATATTCAACAATGTAACCAGATAATGTTGGTCCGATTGCAGGAGCTGTTATCATAACTAATCCGAAAATTCCCATTGCAGCACCACGTTTTTCACGTGGAAAGCTTACTAACATAACGTTCATTAACAATGGCCCCATTACAGCTGAACCAGCCGCTTGAACCATACGTCCAGCTAGTAAGAAACCGAAGTTCGGCGCAAATGCTGCTAACGCCGTTCCTAACGTAAATATAACCATTGATGCAATGTATAAACTACGATTCGAAAATCGTGTAATTAAAAATGCTGATGCAGGAATTAATACACCACTTACAAGCATATATCCTGTAGCTAGCCATTGTACCGTTGAGTAATTTTCAATCTCTAAATCTATCATAATAGACGGCAATGCCACGTTTAATAACGAGTTATTTAAAAACGAAACAAATGCACCCACGAACAAGACAGCGATCATTAAATATGGTGTTTTTTTATGTTGGAAAGTAGTATCCATATTATCCATCCCTCTAGTCTTAATAAATTTTCTTTGACTTGATACATTTTATACCGATTGTATAAAAAATACAATAACTTTATACTCATAGTATAAATATTGTTTTTCTAGTTCGGGAAAATTATACTAGTTATACCAGAGTTCAACGGGAGGACGCCATGAATAACCGAAAACGAAGAGTGGCTGATATTGCACTAAGCTTGTTTGTTGAAAAAGGAATCCTGCAAACCTCAGTCCAGGACATTATTGAAAAAGCCAATATTTCAAAAGGAACGTTTTATAACTACTTCAATTCTAAAAATGATTGTATAGCAGATATTCTTGAGTTTCTTCGCTATGATGCAAGCCAACAGCGAATTGCTATTCAAGTTGGAAAGGATTCTAAGGATCGAGACGTTTTTATAGAGCAAATTACAATCTTAATGCGATTAAACGAAGAACGTAACTTACATGCTTTATTTGAGAACATATTGTCTTCAACGGAAACTGACCTAAAAAAGCTGGTCCTCCATCATCGAGTCTATGAAATGGACTGGCTGGCAAATCGGTTGATTGAGGTTATTGGGGAAGATATTCGGGAATATGCATTTGAAGGTACCATTTTATTTTACGGTATGCTTCAGCATATACTATTTACGATGCGACTAACAAACAACACCTTTTCATTAACTCATTTAGTAAATGTTATATTATCTTACTTAGAATTAATTTTTGAACATATGAAAGCAAATAATACATCGTTATTAAACTACTCTGCTATCGACTTAATGCGAAGCAAAATTGATAAAAAAGTGGTAACTCTACAGGAATTAAAAGAAATGGCTGAACACCTCCATTCGCATCATACATTTAATGAAGAACAACAAGATTTATACAATGCAATAATGGACGAACTCCAGCGTGAGCGTATACGAAAAATCGTTCTCCAGCCATTACTAAAACCATTCCAAAAACAGTTTAACGGAACCAAAATTGAAACACAAGTTCACACCTTTATTAATATGCTTTGGTATTACTTAAAAAGTGGAGCTTAGGACCTTACGTAAAACTGAACCAATTAAAGCTACCGAAATTTGGTAGCTCCTTTCATTACCTTACTTTACTTAACAAATACATGTTTTTCGTTTCAATCCTACACGGTCTTTTAATTCAACTTTTTTAATATAGTCTGTTGCCATTGGTACTTTACATGCTGTATTTCCGACATCAACATGCACCTTTCCAATATGCTCTGCAACTTGCTTTGCTTCCTCTGTGAGTTCCTTTACGTAGCAACCAACTGACAACACAAATCCATTCATCACATACCGAACCCTATTTTTTTCATCATGGATTGTATCTTTCACTTGTCTTAACAGGCCCTTTACTTCCTGAATATCAAGTTCTTCATCAGGTGTTATTGATAGATAGTTTGCATATGTATTCCAGCCGGCAACGGCAATCATTTCTACTTCTGATTTCATCCATTCGCGAGCCAGCTCAAGAGCATAACTACTTTCTGCTGCTACCCCGGCGACCGTGTATTCCGCTAACAAATACCAGTAGGCTTTCTTCGCCCACTCCTGTAACGTCTCTTTCGATATCAGCTTCGGATTGACCGAAAGTCCAGCTAAATACATGGCGTCATGGTTTCCTGAATTATATAATTGTAAAGCCAATTCTTGGTCCTTTTTCACGTACTTTACGAGTTTTTTCAAGTCTCCTATTTTAACGCCAAAATATGGTTCTTTCACTCCATGATTTGTATAGATCTTCTTTGTTTGACCGGAACCTAATTCCTCTAGCTTTTGCATGATCTCCTCGTATGTCATTCTAACTACCTCCCTTATCTCCATAACCCTAAAATTGTGCCCATTACTGTAAATGTAAGGACATGATAACCAGCATTGGTGTAAAGATTTTCTCTCAAATAAATAAGTAATCCGCATTGCTACCGCGACCAATAAAAGTACAAACATTTACCCTGCAAATCGCACCGAATACTCTTATCCCCCCTCCTTAGATTCTACCCACTAATTCCTATCGACCAGACTATTTATACAATTATTCAACAATGATAATCAGAGTCCTGCATGGAAAGTTATTTGTTTAATCCACTAAGCATGTATATTTCTGTTTAATAGAGTTATATACTGAAGATAAGGTAATTTTTCCAAGTCAAAAAAAAGGGGAGAACTATGAAACTAGGAGCATTTTCTGTAAGTTTAAATGTAAAAGACATATCTGCTTCAAAGGAATTTTACGAGAACTTAGGATTCCAATCATTTGGAGGGGATATTTCTCAGAATTGGCTTATCATGAAGAATGAAGGTTGCGTTATTGGATTATTCCAAGGAATGTTTGATAAAAACATACTAACGTTTAATCCCGGCTGGAATCAAAATGCCGAAAATATTGATTCATTTACAGACGTTAGGGAACTCCAAAAACAGCTTAAGGAAAAAGGAGTTGTTTTTAGTTCTGAAGCAGATTTATCAAGTGAGGGGCCTGCACATTTTACAATTGAAGACCCGGATGGTAATTTAATTCTTGTCGATCAGCACCGTTAAAATTGTACATAAACTCAACGGAAAAGACCCTTTGTAAATGAAGGGTTTTTTTATCTATTATGTTACTTTCTTCGAATTTTCCGCTTTTAATAGGTAATAAATTCCGATTATTATACAAGCCAACATTGTTGGGAGTACATATTAAAATTGAAGAATATGTACTTTCGACTATCAACTTCTCCATAAAAAATACAAATACTGTTGTGAAAAGTAGAAAGTAACAGA
Source organism: Ferdinandcohnia jepli (assembly GCF_047246645.1). NCBI lineage: Bacteria > Bacillati > Bacillota > Bacilli > Caryophanales > Bacillaceae > Ferdinandcohnia > Ferdinandcohnia jepli. The sequence continues at coordinate 98,124 of NZ_JBFOKR010000005.1, read as the reverse complement.
TCGCGACAGTTTTATAAGCTTTAGCAGAGTAACTCTTCTTAATTTCACCCAATTATACGCCCCCTTCTAAGTCGTATGTATGACAAAACTAGAGTATTAATTCAATTATTTTAGAGTATCCAAAAGGTAGAACAGATGCGATTATTAAACCTACTACACTTGTTATGATTGAATATAAAACACCCTTCCGAACAGTTAATTGGTTTCTTTCAACAGTTATCTTATAGACCCTTATCATTTGAAAAACACAAATAAAAATGATAAGTGCTGAAAAAAGACTAGTTACTACTAATACCATTTCATCCCCACTTTCATTTAACTTACTATCTTTTAATACGAATCAACCCCTTTTTTGTTTCAAATTTTTACAATTTTAGACTTTTAGTGCTCGCTGATTGTCGAGTCGTTTTTAACGGGTCTCCCACTTTTCAAAGCTCTACAGGTATGATATTTTCCCCATTCCCTAATCCCATTCTACTGATTCAATAGTCTCGGAAATATAAGATATTTTAAAATTGAACCAACTAAATATCTATGACTTTGTGATTATTTTTAATTTTCTAACAATTTAGCAGTTTGTAATCTATTAATTGATGGTATTATTTAGTAGATTTAAATAAATTTAGGGAGGCTAAATACATGCAGCAATTTAAAAAAGCTTTTTTATTAATGGTAGTTTTTTTGCTGTTTTTGTCGACACCAGCTTTTGCAGACAAACCAGGTTTAACAGATTTTCCTGAACCACAGGACCCAAAGTCTTGGGTACTTCCTGAGGATATGACTTGGGGTGATTACAAGCCAGTTCCAGGTTATGATTGGCAAAATACTAACATAGAACCACAGAGAGTAATAAAAGGCGCATTAATTGTTGTTGATTTCTCTGATCGTGAATTTATTGTAAGTGGAGATGTGGGATCTGAATTAGCAGGTAACCCTATTAACGGTAATATCCCTAGAGACGAAGTTCCACAATTTTGGGAGGACTTCTTAACAAAGCCTCAAGCACTTAACAACTATCGTACAATTGACGAGTTTTGGAGAGAAAACTCCTTTGGAAATTGGGCTGTTGAGCTAGAAGCCTTCGGTCCATATCGCATGCCACATACTGAGTTCGATTATGGTATGAATGAATGGAACCAACAAGAAAACAAACCACCACAATCTGAAGGTAGCTTTGACTTAAGAAGGGATGCAAGAGCAATTGCTCAAGCTGATATTGATGCATCTGGTGAAGATTTCGACTTTGTATTTATCCTTCATGCTGGCTATGACGAATCAGGAGTTTGGCAGGAGTTTGGTGAAATGATGTTCCAAACTGCTGAGGATGTAACTGATGAGTTTGGTGTACCGTCTCTCTATGATCCGGATAACCTTATGGCTAACTGGGCAAATACTCGTTACGTACCATGGACTTCTTGGATTGCGGCTAGTAGCCTTTGGTCTAGAGCTGGAAGTGGAGTTTCAATTCAAGGTGAAAACGACGGAATGGGAACTTTCGCTCACGAATTTGGACATATTATGGCTCTTGCTGATAACTATAACAACCCATACGGAAGCCCAGTATCACGCTCATACTCTGGCCCTTGGGAACTAATGAGTCGTGGTAGCTTTAACGGTCCTGGTGGTCCGCATACGCGTTGGATGGTTATGCCTACATTAGGTGCTTCTTCACCATCACACCATATGTTACGAAATAAAATTAAACAAGGCTTCTTAACGGAAGATCAATACATTAACATTAGTCGTGAGGAACTTGCAGAAACTGGTCCACTTTTTGCTGATGTTCTTGCCCGTGAAATTCCGGCAGGTAGTGAGTTCGGACGTTCTGATGAAGTCAATGGGATTAACATTCAAATGGAAGATTTAACCCCAGCAAATTCTCTAAATGATGATTGGCGTGCTGATATGCAACGTGGAGCAAAATGGTATAACAATTATACAGTTGAGGTTGTTGATCGAATTGGATTTGACTCATTCCAAACAGATTCCGGTGTCCTTTTAGCAAAAACGAAGAATGCTGAGTCGTCTCCTAATATCTGGGTAGTTGATTCTCACCCTGAAGATATCGACCAAGTTGATTTTGTAAGACCTGATGGTACAGAAGCAATGTACTCTAAAGGTGATTACAGACAGCTTGCTGATGCATTATTCAAGGCAGGAACAGGTGATGGAGTGATTAGTGAATATGTTGATGAGCATAATCGTCTCCATTTCTATATTCTTGATAAGACATATGATGATGTAGGTGCCCTTTCCTATCGTGTAGCTGTTCGTCACATGGATAGTGATGGTCCATTCACACGTGGAGTAACTGCTTCTCGTGGTACAACTGAGTTTGCAGCTGCTGGAAATGTAGCCGTATACAATTTCAATGTAACAAACACTGGTAATTCAACTGACATCTTCCGTCTTGATGCCAAAACTGCTTCTGGTTGGGAAGTTATGCTTAAAAATAACTTCGTTGAAGTACCTGCAGGTGAAACGGTAGTAGTACCTGTATATGTGAAAATTCCTAAGAACAAGCCAGTTCCAAACAACTTATCGTTTACAAGTACATCTGAAACAGATGCAAATAAATTTGCAAGTGTATCTGTACGAGTTGGGCCTGGCAAAGGGAAATAAATTAAAGTCACATGAGAGGAAGTATTTTATGTACTTCCTCTTTTACTAGAGTAAAAGAATCATAAACATTAATTTCTTAGGAGGTAACTATGAAACTTAGAAATCGTTTTTTGAAAGTTGCAATGTGTTCTACACTAGCAATTCCTTTACTCCTTAGCTCTAACAGTACATTAGCAAGTGAGACAATTTTAACTGAAAACAATAATAGCCCCACTACTGTACCACAGATAGAAATTATCGATGGAATGACTCAACCGATTTTTTCCCACAGCGAGTCTATAACTGAGCGTATCTATGTGGAGACAACTGTTGATAGTGATCGTGACGGGAAACTTGATCGAGTACGAGCAGATATAATTCGACCTAAAGAGACAGAGCAAGGACTAAAAGTACCTGTTATTTATGAAATGACTCCATACCGTTCAGGTATTAAGAATGTACCTGTATATGATGTTGATGTTGAGCTTAATGATGTTCCTAAAAAAGGAAAAGCTGGAGAGAATGGCGGAAAACCATACGCTTCTTATGCACCAGGAAGTTTTCCTACGTACTATGATGATTACTTCGTGCCAAGAGGATACGCTGTTATTTTAGCAGAGAGTATTGGAACTGGTTTATCGAATGGGTGCCCTACAACAGGTGATGAAAACGAAGTCCTTGGTACACGTGCTGTAATTGATTGGTTAAACGGTCGTGCTGACGCATATACACAAGATGGCGAACCTGTAATTGCTGATTGGACAACTGGAAATGTTGGAATGACAGGTGTCTCTTATAACGGCACTCTTCCAAACGCAGTCGCAACAACAGGTGTAGAAGGATTGAAAACAATCGTTCCGATTGCTGCAATAAGTAGCTGGTACGAGTATTATCGTTCCAATGGTCTTGTAGTAGCTCCTGGTGGTTACCAAGGCGAGGATGCCGATAACATGGCCGAAGCAATTTTAACAAGAGCTAATCCAGAGGCATGTAGTGACGTCATTAAGGAACTGACTGAAGGCATGGATCGTCAATCCGGTGATTACAATGCATTTTGGAGTGAACGTGATTATTCAAAGGATGCAAAAAATATTGAGGCTAGTGTCTTCCTTATACATGGATTAAATGATTGGAACGTAAAAACTAAGCACTTCTCCGATTGGTGGACTGCTTTAGAGGAAAATGATGTTCCAAGAAAACTATGGCTTCACCAAGGCGGACATTCGAGTCCATACAATTTTAGAAGAGATGTATGGCTTCCTACTTTAAACAAATGGTTTGATTACTGGTTATATGATATTGAAAATGACATTATGGAAGAACCTATGGTAGATATTCAGCGAGAAGATAGAAATTGGACAACAGAACAAAACTGGCCAGCAATTGGAACTGAAGCAACAGCACTACATCTAAAGCCTACTACAGATAGTGCAGGTACCTTCAGTCTAAATCCAGTACCAAACAATAATAAACAGAACCAAACCTTAATTGATAATCCCTTAGTTAGAGCAAATCAGTTAGTAACGTACTTGGACGCTAATACAGAAAATCGTCTCGTATATAAAACACCTGCTCTTACTGACGCTATGAGAATTAGTGGAACACCTAAAGTTGAGATTCGTGCAAGTATTGACCGTCCAACTGCAAACCTTACTGCTTTACTAGTAAACTATAAAGCTGATAAAACAGAAATTGTCACAAGGGGTTGGGCAGATCCACAGAACCTGCATGATGAATCTAGATCAACTGCGCTAACACCAGGTCGTGAATATACCTTTACATGGGAGATGCAGCCAGATGATTACGTGTTTGAACCAGGAGATCAACTCGGAATCGTCATTATTGCCAGCGATAACGAATACACAATTCGCCCAACAGCTGGTACTAAGATAACAGTAGATCCTGAGCGTAGTAAAGTGATTCTACCGGTTGTTGGAGGATCTGACGGTGTGAAGTGGGAATAAAGTGTGAAAGAAGAGAGTGCCTTGTAAGAGTAGTTATATGCCCACTCTTTCAAGGCAGTATTTAACAGTCTGTTTTGATTATTAGTGCTAAGTAATCATATCTTTTAAAGATTGATAGTTTTTTACTATTTATACATTAGTATTATAAATATTTTCAATAACATTAGTCCTAGTAAAAGTCGGTTAACTAACCAATTAATCTATTGGAGGTAATCAATGAAAAAGAAAAGCAAGTTCTTGTCAGTTATAGCTACGGCTGCCCTATCGATTCCTTTACTTCTTAGTAGTGCTGTTCCTTCAGTAAATGCATTGAGTCTGCCAAATAATGAGACTACTTCTGTCAAAACTACAGCGAATCTAGCTGTGGGTGACGTAAACATTGTTCCACTTCAAGTTACAGGACCTGCAGATCAACGACTAAACCTAATTATATTCGGCGATGGCTACACAGTAGATGAAATGGACAAGTTTCATGCAGATGTGGATAGGAACCAGAACGTTCAATGGGGAGTTGAGCCGTTTCGTAGCTACCGTAACTACTTCAACGTGTACATGGTTGAAACCCCCTCAATGGATTCTGGTATAAGCTGCGACCCTGATGATGGAAATGTTCGTCGTGACACAGTTTTCAAACTTCAGTATGCGAGTAACTGTCCTGCAGATAAATTAGCCCGTGGTGTTACGTATGGATCTGGTGGAACTCAAGCACGTAATGATATCATTAATAATTACTTAGCTCCGTATCTCGGTATTTCAGCTAATGCCCAAAACATTCAAACATTAAATATTGCCAACACATCTACTTATGGTGGAATTGGTGGAGTTCATGCAACAACAACTGGAGGAAGTCCTCAAGGGCCCCTCGTTTCTCTGCATGAATTAGGACACTCACTAGGTAATCTCAGAGATGAGTATGCTTACTCAAACCGTGATGTTCCAGGTGGTCCACATCCAAATAGTGAACCTAGTTCGTTCCATCATACCCGTATGAGTTCTGAAGAGATGATTGAGTTACAGGAGAAATGGTGGCGCTGGCTTGGTGAGGAAAGTGAATCAGGTGGAATTATCCGAGCAGCTGACCCAGATGGTTATGAAAGTGGATCACTTCGAAGTTCTAACGTATGGCGTCCGAGTGAACACTCAATGATGCGACATACTGGTTTCTACTTTGATCAGGTTGGTAGGGAGCATATGACCCAACGAATTACTGGAATGCGTAATGCAGATGAAATGCCGGTTAATTCCACCCCTGAAGGTGAAGTTGGGCCAAACGATATACTTTGGGTAGAAACCATGCATCCAAGATTCCACAAATTAAATGTATCATGGGAACTTAACGGAAATAAGATTGCAAATACGAATAATAGTAGATATCTTGAGCTTACAAACCTGGATGCAAAATTAGGTGATAAGATAAAAGTCACTATCCAAGACCGTACTGAATTCGTGCGTGACCCATTTTATTTAGATGGTCCGAGAATGACCCAAACAAGAGAATGGACCATTGGAAAATCCCTAACAAAAGCAGAAGTAGACGTTAAGTTTACTGGCCATTCTTCAACTGAGCGCGCACTTGCATTTGACGAAGTTGCCTTTGTTCAAACAACACATCCAACAGATCGAATGCTTGATGTAACATGGGAACTTAATGGTGAAATAATTGAAGACACTTTTAACAGCCGTCTACTCGACTTGGCTGAAATTGATTTACCAAAGGGTTCTTCTACACTTAGTGCAACAGTGATTGACCCAGCAAATCCATCTGGTCAGTCTGATACAGTTACTTGGACAGTTGACAACGTTCTTCCTACTGCTCCAAAAACACTTACAGAACCACTCACAACACTATTAGGAACAGTGGAGCATTATGTATACTTTAATGAATTTGACATGCTGCTTGATCCTCAGGATGACCAACCCGGATTCGTAGTCGGTGAACTTCGTCTAAATAAGGATGGTTGGTACAATTATTTCGGATTCCCTGACCAACCGGAAGGTACACCATTTAAGTTCTCACACACTGGAACTGATATCAAAGCATTAACATACGGAAACCTTGGAACTGGGGGACTTTCTAAAGTCACCTTTGAGCAATCCTACACTGCAAATGACCCAGGTGGTGCTTTCGTACCGGGATTCGGAACACACATAATTGAACATCGAGCAATCGACGCAACAGGTAATATTGGTAAGGCAGAAATGTTCAAAGCTACTGTGCTTCCTGGTAAAGCATTAGAGTGTACATCTACAATAACAGGTAACCAAAAGCGTCTAACAGTTAACAAAGGTGTTACTTGCTTGGAAGATGCAACCGTTACTGGAGGAGTTATAGTAAGCAACGGTGCATCATTATTGGTATCAAACAGTATTATTAATGGTCGTTTAAAGTCTGACAAAGCAAATGTGATTCATATATTTGGTACAAAGGTTAATGGAAAGACAGAAATTACTGGTACATCTAACAACATAGTCCTTGCAGGAAATTCATTAAATGGTGGACTTACCCTATCTGAAAACAGCCAAATCTCTACTAATGAGCAATATGGCGATTACGGGCCAATTTTAGTAGGGAACTCTATAAGTGGAGGATTAGATTGCGACGGTAATAGCTCCAACGTTACTGATTTCGGAGCAACCAACATTATTGCAGGTGCTAAAAAAGGTCAGTGCTCTGGTCTATAAAAATGATGAAAAACCGTTCCTCGTTTTTTCAGGAACGGTTTTCATATTTCTCGGTTGTTGTTGCAAAGGCTCTTGATAAGTCCCGTTAAACATCCATTTCTCCTATTACTTCCTAGACCTACGATTATAATCCCGCTCAATCCCTGCTTTCCACGTTCTGTCAATCGTCTTCCCGCTGCGGATTTTCTCAACTGCTTCGCTAACCATTTCATAATTTAATTGAGTTCCAATATTGTCGGCATGGTAATCTACCGCAAAATCTTCATCAATACCAAACTCTGCTGCGGTTGAGACAGCATCAATATTCGCACCAAGGAACATGAAATCCCAGCCATATTTCTCTTTTTGATGCTGAACCATCTTCTTTATTTTTTCTGAAGTGAATTCACGACTCGCATTCTCCATACCATCTGTCGTTATGACAAACAGAACTTTATCGGCTCTTTCTTCTTTACTTGTACGCTTTTGAACATTCGAGATTTTTTGAATGGTAAAGCCTATCGCATCCAATAAAGCTGTTGTCCCTCCTACTTCATAATCTCTTTCTGTTATAGGAGAAATACCTCTTATATTAATTCGGTCGTGAAGTAATTCATAATTATGGTCAAATAAAACAGTCGTTACAAAAGCTTCCCCTTCAGCCTGTTTTTGCTTTTTCAACATGGAATTAAAGCCACCAATTGTATCTGCTTCAAGACCTGACATTGACCCGCTTTTATCTAAAATAAATACTACCTCTGTTACACTTTTTTTCATCCTATTATCCTCCGCTCTTTGTTTTAATTTACAAGCTAAGAATAACAAGATTTTCATTTGAGTTGGTCGCTTCAAAAGCGACATTTTTACGCTCCAAGCAAATGTTGATCAAATGCAAATAAAGCTTCATTTATTTCATGGATATTATAGTTTCCTTGTTGGATGAAAAATTCAATGATTACATCAAATTTACTGCTGTGTGATAAGGTGTACCCTGCAGCAGAAAGTAGTTCATTTGTTTCAGCAACACTTAATTGTAAAGCAATTGCAAAAGCAACAGCCGTTTTCTTTTTAGGCGTATACTCTGGTTCATTTCTTATTTTTGAAAATAAGCGCCTGTCAATATTCGCTCTTTTATAGGTCTCAACATCTGTCATTCCCCGTTCATCAATTAGCCGAAGAAGACGTTCTGAAAATGACTCATCAAGCTCTTCTATTAAATTAACTAAACTATTCTCAGTGATTGCTTCACTTTGTTTTACAGAAAATTTCTCCTCGAGCTCTTCCAATTGTTTAAAGCGGTCTTGTCTACGATTGAACAGTACCTCTACTTCTTCAACATAGTTTTCATCAATATATTCATAGATAGATGTAAACAGCTTTTTGCTTAACCCAAAAGATGCATTATCGAAGACCACGAGATAAACAAGCATTTCATTTTGTAATAAAAATGAACTAATTGTAGAGACAGCAACCTGTAGAGCTTCTTCTTTCGGGTAACCATATATACCAGTTGAAATCAGTGGAAATGCGACTGATTTACAATTATGTTGTTGAGCTAGTTCTAGCGAATTCTGATATGAATTCTTTAACTGCTCTGTCTCATGATGAGTACCATCCTTCCAAACTGGACCAGGCGTATGTATAATATATTTTGCTGGTAAACTATATCCTTCGGTAAGCACAGCTTGTCCCACCGGACATCCACCAATCTCATTACATGCCTGCTGAAGCTCCTTCACACCAGCAGCCTTAAAGATAGCACCACAGACACCGCCACCCATCTGCAACTCCGTATTCGCAGCATTTACAATCGCATCTACCTTCATCTTTGTCAGATCATTTCTCACAATCTCTAATGGCATAAGCAGCAGTCTCCTTTCGTCGGGGTGGGACGCAGGGACAAGTCCCTTTGTCCCAAAACTAGTACTCTCATTGACTCTATAGTTAGTATGTAACCTAGGTAACCTAATATAGTCATTATACACGAAAGCGTTCATAAGCTAATTACCATATTCGGTAAAAACTATACATACAAAAAGCACCACATTAGCGGTGCTGCTCGTAGAAATTAAGTCTTTATTTTGCATTTTCATCTGGTTGATGAATGCCGATAATATTTCCTTCCGTGTCCAAATAGTAGCCCTGCCACGCCATTCCTGGTAAGGCATATTTCGGTAATGCTACCTGGCCACCATTACTTAAAATCTTGGCTTCAGTTGAATCATAGTCCTCTACACCCATCGTACATGAAAAACCATTCAAAGGCTGGCCTTTTTCCGGAGGAGGGCCTTGTCGTTTCATAAGTGCTCCATTAATTCCTGGTACGCTATCATCCCCAGTCACAGCTCCAAAGTATGGCATACCAGCATATTCTGTCCAGTCTTGAAATGTCCACCCAAATACTTCTCCGTAAAACGTTTTTGCGCGCTCCATGTCATCAACATGAATTTCGAAATGAACTAATCTTCCCATGTAAACCTCCTGCTATTTTTTCATTTAGACCTTTAGTATGTAATTCAACATCTTGCTGTGTAGCTCCTTCTTCATTATCGTTAAACTTTAGGAAATCTATACTAAATGGGACAAGAGACCTGTCACTCTTTCCCTCCTACCAGAAAATGTTTTGATAGGCCCAATTTAAGGTGAGAACTAGTATGCCAGCAACTATGTTAAACCAGCCTAGGAATTTGCTTACTTTTTTTTCTTTTTTCAATTTTTCATCTTTGTATATTTTTACATCGAATAGGAGGATTAAGACGCCGGTAGTAATACTTAAAATGACAATATAATTCGTATACCCGATATAGACCAAATTAAACTCCTCCCGAACACTTAAACTATTTTCCCTTTGTACCAATTCTACGAATTTTAGATGAACATTGAATATCAAAGGTTATATCCTTATATATTTCTCTCCAGTTTTCTTTTGTTTTTACTTTAGTATTCCAATAATTTGGTTGCTTCGCTCGTACATATTCTCCAAATCCAAATATATCGGACTGCTCCGCTTGTAACTTTTTTATTAATTTTGTAGTTCCCTCCACTACTCCTTTTGAACCTGACTCTTCAATTTTCCGAAGAATCTCAGGATCATTTATTTTCACATCAAGAGTTCCTTCATCAACTAACGCCTCATAATGTATCTTTATAGTAAAATGCGGTATCCCATTTCGAATAGATGTTTTTATAGATGACTTACGTTTGTCCGCCCTAACAAGTACCTTAGAATCTGTATCAGGTACTTCAACAAAGACTTCATACCCACCCATTTTTTCACCTGTTATAGCCATGAACAACCCAATTTCAACCGGCTCTGTTTTACCCACCATTTTGTCATCTACAAAGTAGGCCAAACCTGAAATTTGAATATTATCCTCTTTTTTTATTTCTAGATACGGAAGGAACGTTTCCTGCCCTTTACTTTGAAGCTTCGTCCAAAATAACCCTATAAAATCATCAGGAAACTTTCCCAATCCAACAGCATTTTCAACCATTGCTGATAAATATAAAGTAGGTACACGTTCTAGCTTAGGAGCTACTTCCATGAACTTCTTTGCTTCTCCCTTTGAAACGACCATCCAGGCTGTTCTTCGTATTTCCGGATTTCTTCGAAGGTAGTCATTGAATCTTATTAATCCGTCTTTTGCAACTTCCTCACTAACTACAATGATTCTGAGATGACCAAAGAACAGTTGGTCTGCCACTTCCTGCTGAAGAACTGCAATCGCGTCATCAATTGTATAACCTACTACTTTGATTAACCAGGTTGGCTTTTGATCTACGCCAGCCCCTCCGGTCTGAGGCCCCAATGGAATACGCCCTGGCACAGCAATTTGAGCAGTAAGTTCAATTAATCCTTCTTTAGGTTTAGGAAAATTCTTACCCAATCCAGTTATTTGCTCAAGAGATTCTTCCGCTTCTGATTTATCAATTTTGTCAATCGATATCCCCAATACAACTGCACGTTGTTCAATATCTTCACTATCCCAGCACCCAGCTAATAGCAGGCAAGGTACAACAGTCATTAGAATCGCCTTGATGATAGACTTATGCTTTGATACTCCCACTTTTTTTCACCTTTTTCTTTATAAGGTCTACACAAAGTAATAAAGATGGATAACCAATCGTTATGATAAGACCTAATCTACCAAAGACTTCAATAACGTCATATAATTGCAAAATATTTTGGGGAATCATCGCTATAACAAAAACAATCGGTAAAATAAATAAGGATAACATTTTATGATCCCTTAACCTAAATAACTGACTTATAGAATGAACCGTAAACATATAGCTTGAAAAAAGGGTAGTAAAAACTGCTGTTACCCATACCGATAAAAATACAATATCCAAACGTTGCAGAATATTTCCGGGTATAGATGTAGTGCGTGCTAATTCGAGTGTTGGCCATAATAACTGTTTAATTTCACCCGGTCCAAATACAGCGACAGTTGCTACAACAATCAAAAAATATAACCCACCTGCAAATATCATCCCAAATAGACTAGCCTTTATTGCTTTTTTGGGATTTCGCATGTAAGGGATGATCATCGTAAAGATAAACGAGCCCTGGAATAATGCTGCAATAGTAGTCGCTCCTACAAAGTAATTCCCTGGTTCGTTACCCATAATCGGAAATAAATATAAAGTATTTGCATTTTTTAAAGATAATGCAACAACGATTAATCCTGGTGCAATTATGATTGGCACATAAAAATTATGTATATAAGCAAATATATTGATATCATTTCTCGTCGAAATTGCAGCAAGAACTAACATTACAATAACCGTTACCTCAAGGGGAGTCTGCTTTAGTATTGCGGTTATAACAACCGCCCCAAATTCTCTTGATGTTAATCCAGTTAACGTTGCAAAAAAGAGGATAACCATAAGGCTTGAAAGCCTTCCTGCCCATTTCCTAGAATATCCTCTCCATATACAATTAAAGATTTACGTGGGTGGCGTATCCCTAGGAAGGTAATTATTCCAAGTCCTAAAGATGCAATCGCTATCCCCATTAAGGTAACCAGCGGAGCACCAGTATCAGCAGTCTCTACTGCAAATAGTGGAAGTGCAAGAAGTCCGACACCAATAATCGTACTAATTAGAATTGTCGTCGCTTGTATGACTGTTATTTCCTTTGGGTATTCCATCAGACTTCCCCTCCTTCCACTTTTCATTTCCGACCTTTAATGGATCCAACGTATTACTTGGTGCTTTTTTCAATTCCTCCTTAGTCGTTCCTAAACGGTCCGAATTCTGGGGGTGAAGCATAGCTGGACGTTTAGGCATCCACCAAAAAGGTGCCCTTATGATAACATCCTTAAAACCTTGAAAATTACCGGGTGTAACGGGGCTCATATAGGGAACTCCGAAGGATTTTAATGAGAGCATATGGTTAAAGATAAAAATAACTCCAATCACTACACCATAGAGCCCAAAAAAACCAGCCATAATCACAATTGGAAATCGCAGCATACGTAGCGCAAATGCAGCACTATAGGCAGGTGTTGCGAATGACCCAATCGTTGTTAAAGCAATAACAACAACTGTAATAGGGCTTGCTATCCCGGCTTCAACAGCAGCTTGTCCAATAACAAGAACTCCTACTATAGAAAGAGCCCCACCAACCTGCTTGGGTAAACGTACAGTCGCTTCTCGGAGTACTTCCATAGCTATCTCAATGATTAGAACTTCGATAACTGCTGGAAAAGGCACCCCTGCTCTACCACCTGCAACTGCTACAGCAAATTCAGTTGGCAAAAGCTCAGGATTAAACGATATAAAGGATACATAAAGAGACGGAAAAATTAATGAAAAAACTAAAGCTACCATACGTGCAAGTCGCACAAAGCTTCCCATTAAAAACCGGGATGAGTAATCTTCAAATGTTTGATAAAACTGGTTAAAAACAACTGGTACGATGAGAGAAAAAGGGGACCCATCTACTAGTATGGCAACCCTTCCTTCTAGCAGGCTTCCAACCGTTTTATCAGGTCGTTCCGTGCTCTGTATCTGAGGGAAAGGGGACATATGATTATCTTCAATAAATTGCTCGATATATCCCACATCTAATATCGCATCTATATCAATTTTACCTAGCCGATCTTTAACCTCATTAACTAGGTCATTCGTGGCAATTCCTTCTAGATAACAAACTGCAACAGTTGATTTAGATAAGCGCCCAATTTCTAATGTTTCTATACGGAAATCAGCTGTTTTCAACCGATTTCGCAGCAATGCCAAATTAGTCTGAAGAGATTCAATAAAACCTTCCCTCGGCCCTAGAATAACCTGCTCTGTTTCAGGTTGAGAAATCGAACGTTTTTCGATATTTTTTACACCAAATTTTATAGCAGTATCTAATCCATCAATAAAAACAAGCGTTTCTCCTCGTAATAACGCTTGTATGATTTTTTCAATATTACATTCACCCTTCGCCTCACTATGAAATATGGATTCATTAAAAATAAAATCCTCCAGGTTTTCTAATGTGATAGTAGAGATATCAGTATAAATTGGGATATACATTAACGGCTTCATAACTTCATTGTTAATTGCCTTTTTATCAACTAGGCTGGAAAAATATACAATGACAGCACGAAACTTTCCATACAATTGGAAGTGCCGATAAAAAAAGTCAACATTTTTCCCTAATAAATCTTGGAGTAACTCAATAATTTCATCAAGACTCTTGCCAATCTTCTTCTTCTCCATGTCCTCAACCAACTTATGAGGAATTGGGATAGCTTCTTCCGGCTTTTTTTGAGAACTATTTCGTTTACTCCTTCTAATCGTTGACCATGACATCGCGCTACCTCATTCAAAGATATAGATTTTTTTATTATTTTCCTATAAAAACGGTATTTTATTCTTTCGCAGGAAAAATGAGTAAAAACAAAAAGCCACTCACACTCGAAATTCTCATTTCAAGTGTAAGCGGCTTTTTGTGACATGGTTCCCGTCTGGGACAGAGGGACAGGTACATTGTCCCAAAACCAAAGAGAAAGTTAGTCTAGTTAAGAAAGAATCAGTCTAATTCCAATAACTAATATAAAAATTCTAAAGACAAGTACAATTGTTTTCTCATTTAATGATTTGTTAAGAATTGCACCAAATTTTGCTCCGAACCATGCGCCAGGTATGAGAGCAAGAGCGTATAGCCATTCGACATTTCCTTGTTGGATATGTGCGATTGATCCTGTAATTGCAGATAGAAACACTAGTAACATAGAGGTTGCAACAGCTACAGATGGTGGAAAACGAAAAACTAGTAACATGAGAGGCACCATTAGTGCTCCCCCACCTATTCCGAATAGGCCAGACAATGCACCAACCACAAAAGCAAATGCGATACCCAGAGGTATATAAACTCGATAAGTCGTTTCCTTCCCTTCATTATCTATATAGGTTCTTTCAAGCCCCTTAGAGAACTGGATAGGTTTTAGCTTGTTTGAAATGGCCAATACGAACGAAATAAATACCATTAATATTCCGAACAAGGTATAAAAGAATGTAAGCTCTAATTTATCATTTAAATAAGCGCCAACTATAGCTCCTGGTCCGCTTCCAATAAAAAATATCAATCCACTTACATAGTCTACTTTCTTTTGTTTTAAGTAGGCTAACGTCGAAGATAAGCCAGTAAAAACAATAATTAGTACAGACGTACCAACAGCAGTTTGTGGGCTTATTGAGGGAATAAGCGCAAGACTACCTCCTAAGAACAATAAAGAAGGAACAATAACTACTCCCCCACCTAAACCGGCAAGACTACCAATCGTACCTCCCACAAACCCAATTAATAAAAGAAGTATATAAACCAATTTTGTACGCTCCCTTATGCTGGCACAGAGGACAGGTCCCTTGTCCCATTTTCTATGTATCTTTCAATTATACAGGAATAGTCTAATTACAAAAGATAGATTTGGTAGTTTTTCATTTCACAGTTGACATTTCAATTTGTAAAATGTAAAGTAAAGTCTATAAATTTAATATTTCGTTTTCTTTCTTATCAAGAGAGGTGGAGGGACTGGCCCTATGATACCTCGGCAGCGGACTTTAAATAGTACTGTGCCAACTCCAGTAGCGTAATGCTAGAAGATAAGAAGAGCAGGATTCTACTTATCTATTACCCTCTCTTCTTATTTTTGAAGAGAGGTTTTTTATGTTTGGACATTAGGACAGTGACCTGTCCCCTTGTCCCAAATCAATAAAAGGGAGAGATTCAATTGACAAAGACATTAGTTAAGGCACCGTTTAGAGCAGATCATGTAGGTAGTTTATTACGGCCAGAGAGGATTCATCAGGCAAGAAAGGCATTCCAGGCAGGCGATATTACTGCACAAGAATTACACGGAATTGAAACAGAAGAAATTAAGAAAATTGTTGATAAGCAAATAGAGGTAGGATTACAAGCTGTTACTGATGGGGAGTTCCGTCGCCGTTTTTGGCATACTGATTTCCTAGAGCATTTAAATGGTGTTGAGGGCTATGTTCCTGAAAGTGGTTTTGCATTTAAAGGTGAGGAAACTGAGCGTTACGATGTGCGTGTTGTTGGAAAAATCTCGTTTAACCCGGACCACCCACATGTTAAAGACTTTATTGAATTTAAAGAAATTGTTGGAGACCGAGCTGTTGCTAAACAAACGATTCCAAGTCCTAACCAATTATTTAACGCTGGTATCCGTAATTTAGAAATCTATCCTGACATTGAAGAATATACAAAAGATATCATCCAAACCTACCGTGATGCAATTAAAGCTTTTTATGATGCAGGATGCCGTTATTTACAGCTAGATGATGTTTACATAGCTGGTCTGAATGCACCAGAAATTCCTTTTAATGATAGTGGCTATTCACGTGAAGAATTAATTGACCTAGCTTTACGTGTTGTTAATGGTGTATTGGAAGATAAGCCAGAGGATTTAGTTGTCACTACTCACCTATGCCGTGGTAACTACAGATCTAAATGGGCTTTTGAAGGTAGTTATGCGAAAATTGCGCCTACCCTTTTTGCTAAAGAAAAAGTAACTGGGTTTTTCTTAGAATATGATGATGACCGTTCTGGAGACTTCGGACCATTAGAATATATTCCAAATGGGGGACCACAAGTCGTACTTGGAGTATTCACTTCAAAGCATGGTACTTTAGAAAACAGGGAAAACATTAAAGCTCGTGTAGAAGAAGCAACAAAATATGTACCACTTGAGCAATTATGTATCAGCCCACAATGCGGTTTCGCTTCCACTCACCACGGTAATATCTTAACCGAGGAAGAACAATGGGCAAAATTGAAATATATCGTAGATATCTCTAAAGAAATTTGGGGATAATGGGACGCAGGGACTATCCCAAAACCATAGTAAAAGCGAACACCTTCATATAAGATGTTCGCTTTTATACTATTATGAATAGGAGTATACAATTGTCCTTTCACACAACGCATTATTTACTCTTACACCTAAATAAACATATTACGTGTTTAGTACTAGGCACAGTAAACCAGTCTAACCCAAGTTTGGACAACGACCTGTCCCTCAGTCCCAGCAGTTTGGAACAAAGAACCCTTGTCTCACTACTGAACTACAATACTAAGTTCCTCAGTCATTCTATTTGCTTCAACCTTCAAGCTAATTTCTCCAGCATTTAAGGCTTTTAGCTCAAGTGTTTGCTGGTTAAAGAGTGCATCATATTTACCGGATGATTCTGCACGGGCTAGTTCCTCTCCCTTACCGATAAAGACATTGTTACTACCTTCCCATTGAACAGTTGCTGGATAGCGAAGCGGGAAGTTTAGATTGTCTTTTTGATGGCCAGTCGCCTCAATTTTTACAGTTTCTCCTACTTTTACACTTACAGGTGCTTGGAGAGTAATTGATAGTAATAATGGATTAACCTCAGCTTGAATCCAGTCCGAACCTGATACGTTACCATTTGATTGCTCTGGTCCCTTTGCTTTATCAGGTATCGGAGTTGGGTCAACTCCAAACATAGTCCACTCATAAAAACCACCCGCATCTGATGAGCCGTATGGTGCTTTTCCAGATGGACCAACGACCATATATGGAACACCTTCGACACGGTCAACACTAACAGTATGTGCATGTCCGCCTACGAATAGCGCTCCCTTACCACCTGAGTCTTGACGGAACTCTGTTAAAAATTGTTCAAGAAGATTCGATTCTTTTCGGTCACTAAGCTGACTATTTTTCGTTGGCAGCGGATCTCTTGTAGGATGATGTGCCATTACAACGACATTTTTTACCTTCGGATCTGCTGCTGCTTCCGTTAATGCTTTTTTCAAGTCTAAAAGCTGCTGAAAATCGCTAGTACGGAAACTTCCAGTCGATGAATCTAGTAAAATAAATCGTGTACCTTTGTGGTCAAATGTATAGCGGTTGTTTTCATAGACTTCTAAGAAGTTATCCAATGTACCTGGTCCCATAATTTCATGATTTCCAGGAAGATAATAGATTGGTAGCTTATCTCCAACCTCTTCTTGTAAAATTTGCTCTGCAAGGTCAAAGTCCTCTTTCCAGGCTGAGTCAACTAAATCCCCGTTTATAACCAAGAAGTCAGGTTTCGCGGCCACGATTTGGCGTAGTGATTCGCGAGCCATTTGTACTTGAGAACTGTTTGGTGACTTTGCAACAAACTGACTGTCTGCAAGTACCGCAAACGTCCAACGTCCTTTTTCAATTTCCCCATTTTGAATGATGAGTGGATCGGCATCCTTAGTTTCTTCAGGGACATCAATTGATGTAGGAACCTTAACTGTCACATCATCAAACACTAGTTGACCTGTATACTGATTATTTCTGTTAGTTTCAACTGGATAAATTCTCCAAAGTTTTACTGGATATCGTACACCTTCTGGTATTGTTGTCTCTACATACTTCCATCCAGTCCAATCCACTTTATCTGCTAGAGTTAACGTATACCTTGTGCCTCCTGCATCTTCAAGTACTGTTCGAAGCCAAGCTCCATTTCCATCACCTTTTACCCATAATCCTATTTTCTGTACACTGCCCGGAAGCTCAATCATCGGTGATGCTTGTAAATAAGCCGCTCGAGTCGCTGTTGTTGTTGAAAAATCATATGCTAGCTCTATCCCCTTGCCAGTCCTTCCGTCAACATGACTCATGGATGCCCCAACGGCATCTGGATACTTTGTAAATGACCAACCATTTATCTCTTCAAACTCATCTATTTTCTGGGTAGCAAGACCAATTGTTACCGGAAGATACGCAACCTCATCTTGAACCGTTATTGTGACTAACGCAGACTCCCCATCCTTTTTAGGAACTACAGTAAAGCTGCCATCTACATTTTCCATGATTGAAATAATAGTATTATCATATTCTAATTTCACATCCCGTGCCTCAATAGGTGCACTGTACCCATCCTTGTCATAACCGTTAACAGAAAAACTAGTCTGTTTTCCTACTTCAAGACTCAGACGTGATTCCGAAGCTTCAATTTTATTTAATGCACTCAGAACAGTAATCTCCATTGATCCTTTTGCAGACTTTACTTGTGCCTCAGCAATTGCCTTACCAGGCTTTTTAGCATGAAATTCTCCATCTTTCCCAAAAGTCCCTACATCTGCAGGTAGCGCTTTCCATTTTACGTCCTCAACTGAAACCGGAGTATAATTTTCATCATGCCCCAGACCAATAAACGTTCTTGTTAAACCTGGGAATACACGGCTACTCTTTTCTGATTCAAACACTGTCGCAACAGTAAAGCTATTCAATTCGCCACTTCCAGCCTTTGCAAATATCCCAATTCCATTAGGTACAGACCTTTCAACACCATCTGACGGCTGATTTACAACCTCAATATTGTCTGTTCCTGGTTTGCGAGCAACCATAGTTGTTGAGCCTCCACCGTCAAGGTTTAATGCAGAATATGCACCATATTCTTTTAACAACTCCGCTAACTCTTTAAAGGTCATTCCGCGACTATCTGTTTGACGTCCATCAACTGCAACTAGAATCATTGTTTTACGATCCTCTGAAAACCCAACAGCACTTCGGGGAGCCGAAGTAGAATCATCTAGATTTGAAAGGACCTGCCCTTCTTCGACTAATTTAACATTGCCTCCAACAGCGAAGGAGACGTCGTTGTCGGTCTTAGGAGCATAATTTACACTTACATCATCTCCAACTGATAATGTTTGTAATGCAACTGCACCCTTTTCCCTTCCGACAAGTACAAAAGCATTTTCAGGAATAGCACCTCGTCCAGCTCCTTCAGAAACGGAAGAAACCTTTCCCTCCGTTACAGTTACCTCATACACTGGACTTCCACCTTGTGATCGTTCTGCACTTCCCCAAATAGATGTATATAACCCAATACCATCTTTAGAAATACCATATTGATTGAGTGTATCAAGTGTAAATTCACCGGTAGGAAGCTTCACTTTTCCATCAAGTAGAATAGTAGAAATATATCCAAGCCCACTTTTGTCTACTCCAGCCGTTAATGTGTGACTACCTTGTGGCCCCTTTATCATTTCTCCCCCACTGATTGCAGTACCAAGTGGAGCTTTTGTATTATTAATATCAAAAAAGTCTCCATTTACTCCTGCAATTGCCCCAGCCTCCTTTGCCATTTCAGACAGTGGTTTAGCTGACGATATTTTTCCAGGATATAGCAAGTCCGTTGAAACGCTTTCATTTCCTAGCTCAATGGTCATAACTTCTCCGTTTAACCAACCTCGGATATCAAACCTTTCAAACCTGGTAAGATTAATACCGGGACCTATAGGAGTTGTCTCCTGATTTGATACAAGCGTCTTTCCAGCTGGTCCAACAAAGATAACTGGTTCATTTTTGTTAGAAGATGTTGACCGAGCTTGAGCTACATCTGATGGTTCACCATCAGCATGTACAGTAGGTGCCAATGGAACTGTAATTACTGAGGCTAGTACAACATTTCTCCACCACTTTACATTCATTTACCTAATCTCCCCTCTTTTTGAATTTATGAAACGCTAGTGTGAAATAAAATTTTACATAATGCATAATATTCTTGAAGTTAATTTTCATTATAGCAAGAATCTATTTATAAATTAACATCCGAATAATAAGGAAACATTAGCGTAGTATTAAGCTTTTACAGGTAAAAAGCAGCGGAAATATTTACATTAGAGAAGAATGTTTAGAGGTTTTTGGGGGAAAACCGGGACTAAAGATTTAGAAAATATAGTAATAGAATCAAACGACTAAGTGTAAAACATCTAAAAAACAGTTAAATAGTCATATGGTTAGACCTCAATTCTCTCATCTTTCTTTTGTGTGCAATACAAAAGGAGCCCACCTTCCGTAGGCTCCTACTTGTACTTTATCAAGTACACTAAAAAATTTTAAATCATGTTGTCATTGATACCGGACTTTCAAATGAAATATAAAAAGTAGTTCCTTGATTCAATTGACTATCAACTTGAATCGTTCCCCTATGATTTTGAATAATTTTATAACTTACCATAAGCCCTAGGCCATTTCCTTCTTGCTTAGTCGTAAAAAATGGCTCACCTAATTTTTGAAGCTGGACTGGTGCCATTCCAATACCTTCATCTTTTATCGTGATTGAAAAATTCTGTTCTACCCTTTCAACACTAATAAAAATGTTACCTCCGGTAGGCATAGCTTCAATGGAATTCTTTAAAAGATTTAAAAACACTTGTTTTAATTGATTTTTTTCACCGGAAATGACAATACTTTCTAATGGGAAACTGTATTCAATATTTATATTTTTGAGAATCGCCTCTGGCTCGAGAAATTTCACTACACTGGTTAAAATACTTTTTAAATCACAGTCACTATAGTAAATTTGATGAGGTTTTGCAAAAACCATAAACTCACTAACAATAAAATTAATACGATCTATCTCATCAAGGATTGTATTGACATACTGTGGCTGTGTTCCGTTACCATTCAATAACTGTATAAATCCACGGACAGTCGTCAACGGGTTTCGTATTTCATGGGCGATGCCCGCTGCCAGTTCTCCTATCATCGCAAGTTTCTCAGTTTTACGTAAGGCTTCTTCCGTATTTCTTTTTTCTGTAATGTCATATTGTATGGAAATGTGTTTATACCGCTCACCATTTGCATCAACAAACGGAATGATGGTTGTATCAAGCCAATATTTTGTTCCATCTTTCGCTTGGTTAAGTATCTCCCCTTTCCATACCTCTCCACCTTGAATTGTATTCCAAATTTCGTCAAAGAATGAAGGGGGATGAAAGTTTGAAGAGTATATATCATGTTTTTTCCCGATTAATTCTTCTCTAGTATATTTATATAACTGGCAGAAGTTGTCGTTTGGATATATAATTTTATCTTCGCGATCAGTTATCGCAAAAATAGTGGCTTCATTTAAAGCTCTCTCTAAATCTGCAAGCTCACTAAGTGTCATTCGTAAATCTTCTTTTGACTCATCTAATGCGAGTTTAATAACAGATAATTCTTCATTGTACATGTTCATTAGTGTTTTAGAGATAATCTGGTATATGTTTTCAATTATACTAATTACTTCAAAATAACAATTTATGGAAATACTCTCATTTAGTACTTCTTCTTTAAGCATCTCCATAATTAATGAACGAGTATGATAAACAAAGTTGAAAGATTGATCAAGGGAAGCTTTCGTCTGGATAAAAAAAAGACCATAATTTTCTACGCAAGTAATAAGGTTATTTTCCAGTTCATCAATCGGGTTCATTAAATACTCCCCTATATGAACGAATACGTTTTCCACCGTAATCCGTGGAAATTCCATTCTACTATATTTAGGTTTTTTATAATTATCCTCTCCGATCGGGATTTTAATTGCTTCCATTACATCCTTATTTAAATCTTGTATTTTCCTACCAATGTACTCAATTTGTTTATTCATCGTTATCCCTCATATAAAAACATTTTTTTCTAAATATTTGACAAAATTCATCAAATCCCTTCTTTGTGACAATAAATTAGGTGAAAAACAAGAACATTTGTTAATACGAGTATATGACGAAAAAATCCCCAACGAAACATAAACATATAGGTGTCAGGGTTCTTTCATTAGTTAAGTATTGGTACTTATTTTATTAAACATAATATATTTCCGCAGAATAACAAGGAAAATTTTGCAAGAAAACAGTGCATAGTATTCTGAATTGATTAGATAATAAAAGGTAAAAAAGGTGAAAATTTATTATGCATTTAGTATTATCTTTATGTTTATTTGGATTTGCTTACTTCATGGGTGATTGGAGAAACTGGCAAAAATATATCCTTACTATTCAATATGTAATTATTTCTAATCTTCTTTACAACTATTTCTGTCATGATTACCTACTTTGGCATTACAAAGGAGATATTTTGCCGAATAAACATTCTATCGTTGACTTGGCCTATACTTTTGTCAATTTACCTGCTATAACGTTATTATTTCTTTCTCACTATCCTTATTTAAACACCAAACTAAAGCAAGCAAAATATATATTATTTTGGGTAATTGGTTCATTTTTGGTTGAATTTCCATTTGTGCATTTTAAAAGGTTAATATTAAAAAATGGATACGAGTATTGGATGGATATATTCTTTTACATAGTAATGTATGTAATGATTCGTCTAAATCACACTAGACCTATTAAAAGCTATCTCTTTTCTGTGGTAATCATTTTATTTATGCTGTGGTTTTTTAAAGTACCGATAAAATAATTATGTATTACGTACAAAACTCAAACGTATAAAGTAAAAGGATTGAATCCAGTGAAATTACCGAATTCAATCCTTCTCTGCTACATTAAGACCTCAATTCTTTTTTTAGAAACCACTTCCAAATTCCAAACGCTATATACAAAGTAAAAAACATCGAAATCCAGCTATAATACCATTCCCAATGCCTGTACTCAATATTATCTGTATAACTCTCAAGGATTAATTCCACTACTGTTAATCCAGAGACTATGACGCATGTAAAAAGGATACCTCTTCGGATAGAGTTCCGTGGATAGTACAAATTATAAATGGCACTAACTATCGGGAACACAAAGTACTCAAAAGTAAAACTTGTACGAGCTGCATAATCAAAAAGTCGAATTGGATAACTAATTAATTTAAACTCGGAAACAATAAATCCTAATGGCCATGTGATTGATTGCATAATAAGGAAGCCTAAAATTGCTAATCGGTAATTTCGAGCCGGTACTAAAAAATAGAATAGTAAGATTGCTATAATCCATGCTGAAAATATAATAATAGTTTCTAACATTGATACCTCGCCCTTTTCAAAAGCAAGATCATTAAAGAGGTACAAAACCAAGGTGTTTTTCTGTTAAATAACCTTAATCTTCATTATTTTCTACCATCCATATTAGCCATTCCTTTATGGTTTGTCTATAAACCTATACAAAATTACTATATATAAAATAACTTTTTTACTATCTCTATATAAAAAAGGTAATATATAGAAATTAATATTTAGTCGATTTATTTAATATTTTTAATACCGTAAATTTCAATAGAATAAAAAACATCTTTTTGTGGGGGAAACTTGGATATCCATATGCAAAAGACACATACTAAATAAATGGAAGATTAAAGGAGATGTTTCTAATGATTGGACTTCCCCTTGCAATAATATTTACGCTTTTTATTTCTTATATCTTTTTTTTTCAAAGGAAATCCTTAACCTTTCTAGAAAATTCCATTATTTTCATGCTGATCACCATACTTGCAACAAATGTTATTACGATCTTATCTTTAAATTTCAAGCTAATTTACACAACGGACAATCCATTACTATTTCCAGCAGTACTACTATACAGAGATGTAATTATACCGTTGCTTGTTCTATTTATTTGTAATGTTTGTTTTACGGGATTAAATTTAAAAGTGAAGTTTGTTAATTTCATTATTACTTTTGCATGTTTGCATGGTATTGAGATACTTTTAGTTTTTCTTGATGTATTTGAGTTTAAAAAATGGAATTTTTTCTTTTCAGGTATTATTAATGCAGCCTACCTACTTTGCGGATTAGGAATTGCTAAAATTGTTTTGTTTATTTCAAAAAGGAGTCTAAGCAATGACAGTAGTTTATGAAAATGCATTTGATTGGAATGAATGGTTTGTTATTATTACGCTCCTATCGTTTAATCTCCTTGTTTTTATATTACCTAGAATTCTTCCCATACTTGAGGGAATTGCACATTATCTATTTGGAATTACAATTGTTCATTTCTTTGATCATACAACTAGTGTTAAACCATGGGATTTGTATGATGTAAATGATAATTCCAAATTTCAATTGATCGATTTCACTTATTATGTAATGAATGGTCCGTTTAGTTATTTTTTTATCTACTTTTACTCGAAGCTAACAATAAAGGGATATAAAAATATAATCTACATCATAGTCTGGTCGGGATTCTCCGTTTTAGTTGAATGGATTGGAGTAAAAATCGGTCTTTTCCATTACGATAAAGGATATAAAATGTACTGGTCCTTCCCCATTTACATGATTGTCCAAACCCTCCAAATTATCTACTACCACATAATTCGCAAATCATCAGCTGTGTGACATTTGGAAAACAGGAAACCTGGCCATAGTGGGACAAGGGACAGTGGCCCCCTGTCCCACATCTTTTCATCTTTTCCTAAAAATGCTAAAATTTCCCTAGGATGTTTTCCCTATTTCGTTTTATTGCCTCTTTTAAATCATAGATTAATAGTAACTCCACCTGAGACAACTCATAAAAAAAACAAATATGAAGCTAAATTACATAGGAAAGGCGACTTACAATGTTCACTCAGTTAAAAAAGTGGAACACATTGCGCAACCAAATTTTGTTTGTTTTCTTAGTTGTTATGATTATTGTTCTTTTCATCGTGAGTCTTCTAACACTTAGACAAGTATCCTCCCTTTTAAAAAACAATGCAGAAAAGCAAATCCAGCAGGTTGCCATTGAAGCAAATGGTAGAATGGAATCTCTTTTTGAGCAAATTAATATGTCTTCCAAGCTCGTGATAACAGATGAAGAAGTTCAGCGCACGTTAACTAAGGTTTATGACGGAAATGATGTCACCTTTAATGATCGTCAACAATTAATGGGACGTATTAACAGAATAATAGGTAATACCTATGGAATTGCTTCTTTTCAACTCTTTTCCCACAAACAGCAGCTTGTTCTTCCTCTTGGTGATATTGCGTTAATGAATCGTTTTAATAAGGATTGGTTTGTCGAGGCAGATCGTGCACAGGGTGGCTTGGTCTGGCTTGGCGACGATCCGAATGATATTAATAACTTCCTGGCTATCCGTCGGGTCAATTTAATGGAACGAAGATATATCAATGGTGGTTATCTATTATTTAGTATTAATCGCAATCACTTTCAGTTTGCGAATGAAAAGAGTGATTTCAATCAATATTCTATTCTAGTAGATCAAGAGCAACAGCCGATTATTCAAAATTACAATGGAGATGTATCGAGCATTATCCAGAGTGAAAAAACCACTGTTCATCTTGATAAACAAGATTATCTGGTAACCAAACAATCTTCCAGAAAAACAGGTTGGACCGTTCTTATTTTAACTCCTGTCAGTGAACTTACAGAGGGGATTACAATGATTCGAACTGGTATCCTACTATCTGGAGTTGTTGGATTACTAATTTTTACGGTTTGTTCTTTTCTCCTTTCCACAATCATTACCAGACCTATTTTACGACTGACCAAAACCATGCAGCGTGCTGGAGAAGGTGCATTAACACTCACTCCAAGTGTAGCGTCAGTTAACGAAATTACAGAGTTAAACAGCACCTACAACCAGCTTGTAAAAGAAACTAATCACCTTATACAGATGGTGTATCAAAAAGAAATCTTACGGAGCAGGAGTGAGTTAAAAGCGCTGCAAGCCCAAATTAACCCGCATTTTTTATTTAATACATTAGATGCACTTCAGTGGTCACTTGAAGAGAAAAACGAAGAAGAACTCGCAGAACTGGTCATCGCAATGTCCGACTTATTCCGCTACACCATTACAAAAGAAACTGATGACGATTGGGTCTTTCTAAAGGACGAAATCAAACATATCGGGGACTATATGGAGATTATGAAAATGCGCTTCGGCGAGAGACTTCAATGGCAAGTTACTCTTCCAAAACAATACGAGCTTATTAAAATACCAAAATTAATTATCCAACCTTTAGTAGAAAATGCAATTTTACATGGAGCTGGAAACAAAGCTGGAAACTGCCACATTTCAGTATCAGTTGAACCTGTAAGAAAAGGATTTAAAGAAAGAATTCGAATCTCAGTTCAAGATAATGGTTCTGGTATGGATAAAGAACGTCTTGACTGGATTCTTCAATCAATGGAAACGGGCGGCACATCTTCAGAGACAGGAAAAGGCATGGCTATTTCAAATGTGTATAAACGTTTGAAGTTGTATTACAAGGAATTTTTACAACCAGATCTTTCAATTAAGAGTACGTTACATGAGGGAACACGGATTTCATTTGAACTACCTATAAATGGAGGGGAGTAAATGATTACAAAAAATATAGTTATCGTTGACGATGAACCTAGAACGAGACAAGGTATTCAGAGAACATTGGAAAGCTGGAACAAAGGTGAATTCACAGTTCTTACTGCAGAAAGCGGAGAGGAAGTGCTTCGTATTACAGAGGAAAAGAAGATTCATATCTTACTATCTGACATCCGCATGCCTGAAATGAATGGGTTACAGCTATTAAAAACCCTTAAAGAAAAAGGTATGACACCTGTAGTCATAATGATTTCTGCCTACTCCGAGTTCGAATATGCTCATGAAGCCATACGACTTGGCGTCGTCAACTATCTTCTAAAGCCGATTGGTAAAAAAAAGCTCCTTGAAGCTATAGAAGAAGCTGTAACCGTTTTGGAAAAACAAGTACGTGCCGGCATGATTGAAAAAGTTGTTGATCAAAAAATTGTCGAAGCTAATACAAAAATTGAAACGACAAAAGATACAATTCGCGAAGCCGTTGCCTATATTGACCAGCACCTACATGAAGAACTAACCCTAAAGGATGTAGCAGCCCACGTGTATTTGAATTCCAGTTATTTTAGTGTGTTATTCAAGGAGCAGATGAACCTGAATTTTAGTGAATACATTACAAGGCGCCGAATGCAGCGGGCAAAGGAATTGTTGCTTTCCACCTCTCTACCGGTCAATGAAATTGCCGAGGAAGTTGGTTATAAGACATCGAAATATTTTATTAAGATTTTCAAAGAATATGAGAATACAACACCAAGTAAGTACCGAAGAACAACAAATGAAAAAGCTTTCTAAAAATAGTAGTATTTTTCCTAATCCTGGCTCCCTTTTTTGAAAATTAGGACGATGGTAGACTTTAACTAGTAAGGAACAAAATCAAAACGTTGAGGGGGTTTTTGATTTATGAAAAAGAAAGCGTTTTCTATTATGGTGTCCTTAGCTTTACTTGGGGGGCTCATTTTAGGAGGATGTTCAAATTCTGATGACACATCCAACGAACCAGCAGATTCATCTAGTGGAGACAAAACAGTTGTAAAGATGATGCATTTATGGCCAGAGGGTAGTTCAAAGGCCCAATTCACAATCGTGGACAACATTATCAAAGCGTATGAAGACGCAAATCCTGATGTAGATATTCAGACAGAGATCTTGGCAAACGAGCAATACAAAGAAAAAATCAAAGTATTAACTGCATCAAATGAACTTCCAGACATTGGTATTACTTGGGCAGCTGGATATATGCAGCCCTTCGTTGAAGGAAATATGTTTGCACCTCTAGATGATATTGTTAAGACAGATCAATTTGTCGCTGGCACACTTGATGCTTTCTCAGTAGATGAGAAACCATATGCACTACCTCTTGAATTAAACATTGCACCTATTTATTACAATAAGGAAATTTTTGAAAATAATGGGCTAGATGTACCAACAACATATGATGAGTTCTTGAATGTCGTTGAAACTCTTGCTAAAAATGACGTAATTCCTATTACTTTAGGAAACAAAGACCGTTGGACTGGTTCAATGTGGTATATGTACCTTGCAGACCGTATTGGTGGAACTGATACATTAAACAATGCAATCAATCGCTCTGGCAGCTTTGAAGATCCTGCTCTTGTAAAAGCAGCTGAAGAAGTTAAAAAACTTGTTGATATGGGTGCTTTTGTAAAAGGAACAAATGGTCTTTCAAATGACGAAGCGAAAGGATACTTTATGAACGAACAAGCAGCGATGTACTTAATGGGTACATGGGAGCTGCCAAACTATACAACAAGCCCAGATGTTCCTCAAGAATTCAAAGACAAAATCGGATATTTCAAGTTCCCTACGTACGAGGGCGGAAAAGGTAATATTGATAGCTTTGTAGGCGGACCTGGTGTTGGATTATTCGTTTCAGAACAATCAAAGGTAAAAGATGAAGCAAAAGAGTTTGTTGCTTACTTAGTTGAAGAATGGGGTAAACATTCAGTTGTTGACGCTGGTGTAATCCCTGCTACAAAGGTTGATACTTCAAGTGGCGACCTAGCACAAATGTACATTGACATCCTTAATGACTTAGGAAATGCATCAAACCTGACTCTTTACGCGGATGTGCAAATGTCTGCTGCTGTAGCTGATGTTCACTTAAATCAAATTCAAGCGCTATTTGGCGGACAAACAACTCCAGAAGAGTTTGCCAAAGTCCAAGAAGAGGCACTTGCTGCTGAAGAATAATAGTTACGTAGGAATGAGGGCATATTGCTGAGAATATGTCCTCTTCTTTAATCTACTGACACCTATCGAAAGGAAGGTGACGAACCAGATGAAACATGTAATGTCACAAAAATATATAATTGCCCTATATACACTTCCAGCGTTGCTTCTTATTCTCATCCTTATTTATATTCCGGTTGTATTATCAGGTTATTATGGTCTCATGGATTGGAATGGAATTGGGGAAATGGAATTTATCGGGTTAGAAAATTACGTCACCCTGATTCAAGATAAAGTATTCTGGACAAGTACATGGCACTCCTTTCTCCTAGCCATTTTCTCAACACTTAGCCTCCTGCTTTATATGGGAGTATCGCTTATTTTAGCTAGTAAAATTAAGGGTTCTGATATATTGCGTAAAATATATTTGATCCCAATGCTTTTATCTTCTGTTGCCATTGCGCAGCTGTGGATGAAAATTTTTGACCCTACAAATGGAATGCTTAATAAACTACTTGAACTCTTTGGTGTAGAAAATACACCGATATGGTTAGCAGATCCAAACATTGCATTGTATGCCATTTTCATTCCCATCATTTGGCAGTACGCCGGTTTTTATATTTTGATATATTACGCAGCTTTAAAAAATGTACCGGATGAAATTATTGAAGCTGCAAAGATTGATGGTGCCTCCCCACTTCAAATTGCGTTACGAATTAAATTACCACTGATTTCAAATGTTTTTAAGATAACAATTATGCTTGCGGTAGTTGGTTCTTTAAAATATTTCGATTTGATCTACGTAATGACTGGTGGAGGACCAAACGGTGCAAGTGAAGTTATAGCTTCTTATATGTATAAAGAAGCATTTAAATTAAATAACTTTGGTTACGGTAGTGCCATCGGATTTGGACTATTAGTCATCTGTCTGGTCATGACGTGGGTAACGTCAAGACTAACAAAAACGAATGAAGATGTTCAATATTAAGGGGGAATACACAATGAGTGAGGTTCAAACGCAGGTCACATCCAACCTTCCCTTACCTAAAAATACAAGGAAATCCTACTTAGGCAAAATCGGCTTTGGCATCCTTTATCTAGTATTAGGGCTATTTGCAATTATTCAAATCTACCCATTGGTTTGGTTAGTATTTTTTTCACTGAAGACCAACCAAGAAGTGTTTGGGATGTCTCCCTTCGCATTACCAAAGGATCCACAATGGGGAAATTATACGAAGGCTTGGACATCCGGGAATATCGGAGTCTACTTTTTCAATTCGGTCTGGATTACAGTATTATCAGTTGCCTTAACCATCATTCTAGCTAGCTTTGTAACATTTGCAATAACAAGAATGCATTGGAAACTAAGTGGTCCCATTCTCGGATTATTCTTAGTAGCTTATATGATTCCTTTGCATTCTACGTTAATTCCTTTGTTTAAAATGTACAATTCAGCGAACTTAATTGATAACCCGTTATCGATTGTCCTATCATATACGGCCTTCAACCTACCGTTGACCGTTATGATTTTACTTGGCTTTTATAAAACATTCCCACGTGAAATTGAAGAAGCCGCAATAATGGATGGATGCTCGGTTCACCGACTTTTCTTCCAAATCACGCTGCCAATGACGTTACCTGTGCTATCAACGACAGCAATAATTAACATGATTTACAACTGGAATGAATTTGTATTTGTAAATACATTCATCAGTTCTGACAGTTGGAAAACACTAACGGTCGGTATCAATAACTTTGTTGGTCAATACTTAACAGACTGGGGCGCGATTGGGGCAACTCTTGTTATCTCGATTGTACCTATATTAATCGCTTTCTTGTTTTTAAGTGATAAGATTGTGGAAGGTATGGCAGCTGGGTCTGTGAAAGGGTAGAGTAAACTCGGCGATTGCCGATCCCTTTAGGGGACAACAGAACCGTAGTTGCACTTATGTGTTTAGGAAAGTATTTTATAATTTACTATCAGCTAAATAAAAAGACAGATGAATGGCTTCTCTTTCGGGAAACTATCAGTCTGTCTTTTTTTATACTATGTTGATAAGTTTGCTTTCTTGTTATCTGCCTTTTTGAAAGTTAGTAAGCAAGTTGCCATTATCACAGTTGCTGAAAGGCTACCTGCAAAGAAAAAACCGAAGCCTGGAATGAATTTCACCACAAAAAATATGGCAACAAGACTAGCAATCATCACAGTGTTTTCTAGTGGGTTGATAAGCATTAGGAAAAATGAATTTTTTATGATTTGATTTAGTTTGAGATTGTAATGGACATAGACCGGGAATATGTATATGGTAGTTAACCCTGCCACCAAAATAAGCATGTATACAGGAATTTGAACTAAACTTGTATATGAACTGCCTGTAAATTTAATGAAAACAAGATCAAGCACCAGTAAGCCAGCAACCAGCCAGATGATTACTCCTAATACATTTCCTCTGATAAACTCTGATTGATAGGTTTTCCAAAATGTTCGAAATACCGGAATGTCTCTATCCCCCATTAACCATTTACGAATGACAGTAAACATTGATATTGTTGCTGGGAAGAATCCTAGGAAGACTAAACCAAGGAATGAAAAGCTAATCCATAGTAGGTTAATATATACAATTCTTGTAATCCATTCGGTGGCGGTGTAGGCTCGGTTTAACATGTAATCGTATCCTTTTTAATTAAGATACATTCTATTATATAGTAGATTTCGTTACCTGAGCATATATTCTTGATGTGTATAGGGAAACCAGTATGTAAATGTAGGAACTGTTAACTTAATTTTGTAGAAAAGTTCTAAAATATCTACAAATAGATTTAAACAAATGAATCGTTTCAACTGCTTCGTTAATATGGTGATGCAAGCTAAATTATTTACGTAGTTGTTTTTAACGTTCTATAATTTACATTTCCTTAAATTTTAGACTTAACATATCATTTCTTTGGCTTCTACCTTCATTTCATTATATCGTTCATTTAAAAGTACTAATATGGAGTCATCAGCCGTAAAATGGCGAACGAAGGTCTGAATATCACGTCTGGAATATTTCCCCTGATCATGTATTTTATATCCCCTACCGTTAAGTTTAAACCTTATCATGAAACTGTCGGGTTTCGTATTTTTTCTCGGAAAAACTTGAACAAAATTTAGTACTACTTCGAGACATGCGCAATCTGGATTCATACAATATGAATCCGCGATCAAGAATAACCTTTCATTAGAGTTAAGGTGGAAAAAATTATTGTTTTCATTGGGGAAAACCTCTGAATAACAAACAGTAATACCTTTGGCAATCTTACTTAGCACAGCATTCATAATAACGCTCCTTTTGATTGAACCGGCATATTCCCCATCAATTCAAATAATCTATTGAGCAAATTCTCTTAAGTATTTTTACTGGATGTGGATAGTATAGGGGCTTAATAGTGGATTTTAATTGAAGAGATTGGACGGGGAAAAACTGCAGATTAATAGAATGAAATCAAAATCTAAAACACTTATTATTACTATGGTTATTAGTTCGACATTTTACTACCTCCCTTCCAGTAAAATTATATCACATTATACTTATCCATACTTTTTAACAAGTAAGAATTTATTACAATTTTGTGAATATTAATCAAGGCGGCAATCTCCCCTGAAACGTCCTGCTTTCACTTAACAGTTTCTTGTCCCTAGTTAACCCTTGTTTCAGAAAACTTATTATCAAAGGGATGAATAGGTATTATTTAGAAGAATCGAAGACTGCCAAGCCTATCATTCGGCCGTAGAGCTGTAATACGCTGATGTTTTTAGGAAAGTATTTTATAATTTACTATTAGTAAAAGATCACCCAGGCACTAGTTACCAGAGGTGATCTACTTTTATTTTCTCTATATCTTCAGTCTCTTTGCTGAGAACCTCTGGATTTCTTTTCTTGTTTTTTCTTTTCCTCATTTTTATTTTCTATATGCCCCTGCGCATTCACTTTTGAATCTCTATTCATGTTTAATACCTCCTAGTAAGTAGTAAATTTGTTCATATGATTATTTTTGATTAAAACGTTTCCATTTATTCCTAATGTAACAATAAAAAAATAACCATAAACAAACGTTCATCAAAAACAATATTCCTAATTAAATATATTTACACTTACTATTGGGTTCCAATTATATAACTGTTTATCAGATCGAGTGAATAAAATAAAAAGCTGTTTAAAAGACAGATACCCTAATTTCCCCACCGATTAGTGTGTTTTTTCATAACTTTTCATTGATCTATATTGGATCGGTTTTTCATTCGCTAAATTAATAAGTCTCAATTTCCATTCTTTTAAATGTTCTAACCTAACTTCTTCAGTAGCACCTGCCGGGAATAAAAATGGCTCTAATACATCCATGCCACAGTAGTATAGTTTTTCATGATTAATATTAAATAACAGATCATCAATTCTCCCTTTAATACCATCGTCTCCATAATCAGAAAGGTCCTCTCCACCATGTGTGATAGACAGAATAGCCTTTTTACCTTTTAGATTACCTTGGTCATAACGCCCAGGGCCATAGGCAAATTTATATGATAATACTCTATCAAACCACCCTTTAAGAATTGCTGGAACGTCACTCCACCACATCGGGTACTGCAATATCACCAAGTCGGCCCAAGCAATATAATCCTGCTCTATTAAGATATCATTTGAAAATGTCTTATTAATATATGCGTGATACTGCTCAGAAATATAATTGAACTTATGTGGGTTCTTTAAAACAGTAAAGTCATTTTTATCTGCTACAGCTTTAAATTGCTTAGCATACAAATCAGATACTATTACTTCATGCCCCTGCTCTTCTAATATTTCTACAGCTATGTTTTTAAGAGAGGCATTTAATGAGTTTTCATCGGGGTGTACGTATACAATTAGTACATTCATTTGCTAAATCTCCTTTACTATTATTGTTATTCAGTTCTTTTCCTCAAAACAGCAAAACCTTTATATGTCTCTAGCTTATCTTCTTTTCTCTCTTTTTTACCTATTTATATGAAATATAAAGCAACCCATATAGAAAGAAAGAAATCCTTACGTAATATCCTTATTACTTGCTTACTCCAATTCCTTTTCATTATAATGGTAATAGAAAAAAGTATAAATGCTCTAAATTCTTATTTTTTCATAAAAGTATACTTCCAAAACACTATGTTAATTCTCTTACACTATCCTCAGATTGTACGATTTGTTTTAAATTTTAAAATATGTATGTACTCCCTACGAAAAATAAATCATGTTTTCAAATTCACATTGAAGCAAATTGCATTGAATTCTCAATTACATATAGTATTTCGCAACAAAGATATCGTTCGTGAATTCTATAATCTCCTTCTATATAGTACTTCTTCCAAGGACTAAATCAGTGTTTTAGTCACTACAATAAATAAACTATCATTCTTATACTCTATTTTACTTTCAATTTAACGAATCTTATATTATAATAATTACAGAATAACAATAATTATAAATTTAGTTCATAAACTAGATTCATAATTATTAATCTTACATATAAGGAGAGTTGAGAAATATGGATCATAAAGAAAATGCAACCACTGGAGGCTGCCCGTTTCACGGCGGTGCTACTAGTCCAAAATCAAGTGGTACTACAAACCGAGACTGGTGGCCAAACGCGTTAAACCTGAATATCCTCCGTCAACATGACACAAAATCAAACCCTATGGGTGAAGACTTTGATTACGTAGAGGAATTCTCAAAGTTAGACTATGATGCTCTTAAGCAGGACCTTAAAGACCTAATGAAAAACAGTCAAGATTGGTGGCCAGCAGACTATGGCCATTATGGTCCATTCTTCATTCGTATGTCTTGGCATGCCGCAGGTACTTATCGTAATGGCGATGGCCGTGGCGGTGGTGGAACTGGTAACCAACGTTTCGCTCCACTTAATAGCTGGCCAGACAACGTTAGCCTTGATAAAGCACGCCGTATTCTATGGCCGATTAAGCAAAAGTATGGTAATAAAATCTCTTGGGCAGACTTGCTTGTTATGGCAGGTAATGTTGCGATTGAGGACATGGGTGGTCCTGTCATAGGTTTTGGAGCAGGTCGTGCTGACATTTGGCATCCAGAAGAAGACATCTATTGGGGTGCTGAAACAGAATGGCTAGATGACAAACGTTACACTGGTGAACGTGACCTTGAGAATCCACTTGCTGCTGTTCAGATGGGATTAATCTACGTTAACCCAGAAGGTCCTAACGGTAAACCAGACCCTCTTGCTTCTGCTAAAGACATTCGTGAAACATTTGCACGTATGGGAATGAATGATGAAGAAACAGTTGCCTTGATTGCAGGAGGACATACTTTCGGTAAGGCACACGGTGCTGGAGATGCTTCTCAAGTTGGCCCAGAACCAGAGGCTGCTCCAATTGAAGCACAAGGCTTAGGTTGGGAAAGTACCTACGGTTCAGGAAAAGGTCGTGACACTATCTCTAGTGGACTCGAAGGTTCTTGGACTGCTAATCCTACACAATGGGATAATGGTTACTTTGATTTATTGTTCGGATATCAATGGTGGCTTACAAAGAGTCCTGCAGGTGCATGGCAATGGATGGCTGTAGATCCTGCTGAGGAGCATCTAGCACCAGATGTAGAAGATCCGTCTATTAAAGTTCCAACGGTTATGTTTACATCAGACTTAGCGTTAATTCATGATCCAATTTACGAAAAGATTTCTCGTCGCTTCCATGAGAATCCAGAAGAATTTGCAGCTGCATTTGGTCGTGCTTGGTTTAAGCTATTACACCGTGACATGGGACCAAAAGCTAGATACCTTGGACCTGAAGTTCCAGAAGAAGATTTTATCTGGCAAGATCCAGTACCAGCTGGTAACTATGATTTAACTGATGCTGACATAGCTGAAATTAAAGCGAAAATCCTAGACTCAGGTCTTACTGTTAGCAAACTTGTAACAACTGCTTGGGCTTCAGCAAGTACGTACCGTGGTTCTGATCACCGTGGTGGTGCAAATGGAGGACGTATCCGCCTTTCACCACAGAAGGATTGGGAAGTAAACCAACCTGAACAGCTTGCACAAGTTCTTACAGTACTTGAAGGCATTCAAAAGGATCTAGATAAAGACATCAGCTTGGCTGATCTAATTGTTCTAGGCGGTAGTGCTGCTATCGAAAAAGCTGCTCGTGATGCAGGCTTTGACGTTACAGTTCCTTTTGCTCCTGGACGTGGCGACGCTACACAAGAGCAAACAGATGCTGAAAGCTTTGACGTATTAGAGCCAGTAGCTGATGGTTTCCGTAACTATCAAAAGAAACAATATAGTGTAAGTCCAGAAGAACTCTTAATAGATAAAGCACAACTATTAAACCTAACTGCACCAGAAATGACTGTTCTTATTGGCGGTATGCGTGTTCTAGGTACAAACTTCGGTGGTACACAACACGGCGTATTCACTGACAATGTAGAACAACTTACAAATGATTTCTTTGTTAACTTGCTTGACATGGGAGTACAATGGAAGCCTGTAGGAGCAAACGTCTATGAAGGCCGTGACCGTAAAACAGGTGAAGTAGTTCGTACAGCAACTAGAGTAGACCTAGTATTCGGTTCAAACTCTATTCTCCGTGCTATTGCAGAAGTATACGCTCAAGATGATAACAAAGAAAAATTTGTGCGTGACTTTATCGCTGCATGGGTTAAAGTTATGAATGCAGACCGCTTCGATCTTAAAGTGGCTAACCGTAAGGAAGCTCAACTAACAAAATAAGAAGTAATGAATACAAAGAAACCGCCGTCTGTAGATGGCGGTTTCTTCATTCATTCAGTAAGCGGCTTCTATCTATATGTTTGGAAATCCTAGGTATTCCTTATAAAAACAAAATATGTAAGTAGTTCTTTTTCATTTATCGATAAACTACTCCTTAAATCTTCTGTTCGCAAAATAAATTCTTTAACTCCTATAAATTCCGATTCTGAAACTAAATAAAACAGTGTACCTCTTTTATGTTCCTTAAAGTTGGTTTTTAGTTTATACGTTTTCATTGGATAACCTTCCTAGTTTCTATCAGAAGTAAATACTTATATTATCTCATTTTGCTTATTTTCTGCTTACCTCCTTGTTTAGGTGAAAAAAGGAGGAACCACTACTGGCTCCCCCTACTATCTACATATAAATAAAATAAGCAATAAACATCACAAAGAGAACATACATAATCGGATGCACATCTCTATGCTTTTTCAAGGCAATCATTGTAATAGGATACATAATAAACCCTAATGCAATCCCTGTAGCGACGCTTGATGTTAAAGGCATCATAATAATCGTTGTAAATGCAGGTATGGCTATATCAAGCTTCGTCCATTCAATATGGCGTACTTCCGCAACCATCATAGCACCTACAATGATTAGTGCAGGAGCCGTTATTTCGGCTGTAACGACTGATAACAATGGTGAGAAAAAGAGCGATAATAGGAAAAATCCTGAAATAACAATAGAAGCAAAACCTGTACGAGCTCCCGCAGCGATACCTGCTGTTGATTCTATAAACGAAGCAGTTGTTGATGTCCCCAAAATTGAACCTACAACAGAGGCAGATGAATCAGCTAATAGAGCTGGTCCAGCATTTGGAATTTTATTCTCCTTTAGGATACCCGCTTGACTAGCTACTGCAATTAACGTTCCTGCAGTATCAAAAAAACCTACAAATAAAAAAGTGAATATAACAACAAATAAGTCAGGTGTAAATA
Organism: Ferdinandcohnia jepli; assembly: GCF_047246645.1. NCBI lineage: Bacteria > Bacillati > Bacillota > Bacilli > Caryophanales > Bacillaceae > Ferdinandcohnia > Ferdinandcohnia jepli. The sequence goes on along the minus strand of NZ_JBFOKR010000005.1, from coordinate 60,423 downwards.
CATTTGGAAGCTCCGAAAACACGACACCAAATGTAGGCTCAAGACTTGGAATACTTCCGATAATTCCTGTTGGTCTATCAATAATACCTACAATCATCCCGACAATTGATGAGATGACCATACCATAAAAAATACCGCCCCGAACTCCCCTGACTAGCATAACGGATGTAATGATAAATCCAAATAACGCAAGAGCTGTAGGACCTGAAGTAAAATCCCCTAATGAAACAAACGTCGCATCATTTCCCTGAATAATCTTCGCGTTTTTCAACCCGATAAAAGCTACAAAGAATCCTATTCCACCGGCTATCGCATATTTTAAATCCTGTGGAATGACATTAATAATTTTTTCACGTATTTTTAACACACTTAAAATTACAAATAATATTCCTGAGATGAAAACACCTGTTAACGCTGTCTCCCATGGAATTCCCATCCCGATTACAACTGAATACGTAAAGAATGAGTTTAACCCCATACTTGGTGCAATTCCAATTGGATAATTCGCTAGTAAGCCAATTAGCAAGGAACCGATAATCGCTGTGATTGCAGTTGCAGTAAATACAGCACCCTTGTCCATCCCAGACTCACTTAGTACTAGTGGATTAACAACAAGAATATATGCCATTGATAAAAATGTTGTTAACCCCCCAATGAATTCCTGCTTAAAGGTTGTTTGACGTTCGCTAAATTTAAAATAAGTGTGCATAGGCATATGCCATCTCTCCCCATAGTGGTATGTTTATAATAAATCTGACAGTAAAATAAAAATTTTATACTTAGTTTTCCCCACTACAATTAAAAAATGCCTCGATAGCATAGCTACCAAGGCATGTACAAAAGAGAGGTTCATAGAACACAAGTATCCATATAAACCATCCTCTCTTGTAGTCAAGCTTTTTACGGTAGCCTGGTAGAAACGATCGAGCCATATTCTCGAACATATACAAGAAAACTATATTAATATAATTATAAAAGTTTATCAGGTATTATGTTTATCGTCAAGTGAATCGGATTCAGGTTCAGATTTTATAAAATGTAACAACAAATTAAGACATGAGAAAGAGGCTGACTCAGACGGTCCGATTTACCGACACTTTGAGCCTAGCCCCTTTTTATCAATTTTCACTTATTCTTTAAAAGTGTATAGCTCTAAAATCTTTCAAGGGCTATATCCCTCACTTATCTACAAGTAATATCCAATAATGGGTACATTTACTAATAACTACTCATAAAGAACCAAACCCAGTACTATAAAACTATTGGAGACAGTCCCTAGATAAACTTGTTCCAACCAAAATTAAACAAGTTCTACGTAAAATCTCTTCTCTTCTTCAGCCACAACAAAACCAACGGATTTGTATAAATTCAGGGCCATTTCGTTCTCCGTATCTACCATTAATTTCGCTTTTTCCAAGTCCTTGTCCTTAAGGTAAGTTAGAGCAGTAGTTAGAAGAAATTTTGCAATCCCTTGTTTTCGCCATTCAGTTTTAACAAATACATCCTCAATAACTCCCAGTTCTTCTTCTTGCCATGCCATTGCACAAGCAATAATTTCACCGTCTTTCCTAACCGGCAAGGCCATCCAGTTAGGATTATTCTTGTATTCTCGTAGTCTATTTAATCCTAAAGCAGCATCTGGCCAAATAATACATTCTGTTTCCAAATATTGGTTTTCCTCTTCTTCACTTTCCATTTTCCAGAACTCCCAACTTAGTTCCTCCTGAGATAAATTAGCAAGTGTAATTGGTAAGTGTAAGTTCCTATTCATCGTATATAAGGTATTCGATTGCCGAAACCCTTTTTCTTCTAAGAAAAACCGATTATTGTGTACCTCTGTTCCAAAGTTACCTACGCATAGATGGGTTTTAAAGTTTGGTGACAATGATTCTTTTAATTTTAATGCACGTTGATAAAGACTTTCATACACTTTATTTAATAAATCTGTATCTGTCTCTCGGTCTGGCAATGTCTTTAGGTTTAAGTAAATGCTATGTCTGCTAGCTTCAGGATGTCCGTCAGGAATCGTATTCACAATTTCAACCTGCCCCTTAGCTATCATTTTTCCATCTTCATACGCACAGAAGACGTTTTCCCAATTTTCCTCAGAACCAATCCACCAGAACACAACATTCTTATCTTTCGCAACTGCTTGATAAAAAACTCCTAACAATGGCATATCTTCTTGTTTAAAATTCCGAACCTCAATTGAATTCATGCACTATCTCCTTTTAGGATCCTTTATACTTATTTATCATTCTATATGACGACTCTTTTCAAAAAAGGTTTCATTATATAACTCAAATTATATTTCCTTTAAGAAGGTCAACAATATCATATAATTTTACCAAGTTGTTTCTTTCTCCTTAATATAATTTAACTGATATAGGGTTGAAGAAAGGATTTCATTTTATCACTCCAAGCTGACCCATATAATCATTTTTCACTAATATCCCTTCCATACTAACGTACGTTAGTGTAAAATGATAATTAATGTTTTTATGGATGGAGGTTTCAAGCATGACACTCAGTACGAAGGAAAAAATCTTCAATACTTCCCTCGACCTCTTTTCACAAAGAGGATTTAGTGGGGTTTCTATTCGTGAAATCACAAGAGAAGTCGGAATTAAAGAGAGTTCTTTATATAATCACTTTCGTAATAAAGACGAAATATTGGAATCCATTTTAAATTACTTTAGAGATGATTTTTCAAAGACTCTTCCACCTGTTGAGTTATTAGATGAGATTTTACAAAAAAGCACAGTCGAAGAGTTTTTAAAAGCAGGCCATCGGAATTTTAAAAAGTATATGGAAGATGAAACAGGCATGAAAATGTGGAGAGTCCTACAAGTAGAACAATTTCGTTTCCCACTTGCAAGGGAAATCATTTTAGAAGACTTATTTAAAAAGACGATTGATTTCTTGGAGTTAGTTTTTAGTAAACTAATTGAAATGAATAAAATCAGGAATTTTGAACCAAAGTTATTAGCAATTGAGTACCAATACCCCGTTTTCACCTTACTCACTGAATACAATATTTTAAAATTTGACGGTAAGGATACCTCAGAGGTCGAGTCAAAATTAGATCAACACATAGCATTCTTTTTAAATATGATTACTGAATAAACCAAAAAGCACAGGTGAAGAGAATTCTCTCCAGCTGTGCTTTCATTAATCTTTAAGCAATAGAAAATCCTAAGGAAGCCATTAACACATATACCACCATTTGTAGATCCATCACAAAGTGAGCGATAATTAATGGTGTCATGTTTCTTGTTTTATGAAAGATAATCCCAACAACTAAGGCCAATGGAATGAAAGCAAGTAACCGCCAGGCAATATATGATCCTCCTAATACAATTGGAAGTGGTCCATGTTGTATTGCTAAAAAGAGGGCAGGAAGAACGATTGCCAATGCCACACTTCCCCATTTCTTTTCTATTCTAGGAAAAGCATACCCATAATATGTCGGAAGTTCAACTAATGCATTTGTTAGTGGAAAAACGACTACTGCAATAACTGCAGCCCCTAGTGGAAGAGCCTGCATCATGTTTGTAGGTGGTTGAATATCTCCCAAGATTAAATAGGAAAGTCCATATAACCCTAACGCAGCAAAAGGAAAACTAATTAATAAGTAAAGTAAGCCTTTTAAAATGTCTTTTTTAAACTTTCCTTTTCTAAAGTGAAGGATTGAATTATAGGGTTTCCCTTCTTTTCTCAACAAATTCTTCAATACAAGAAAACTAGCAATATTAGCTAAAATTGCTTGAAACGGCCACCATTTCTCTGCTTCTTTCATGGCATCATCCACACCAATTACACTACATATCACAATTATTACTAAACCAAACACAAGAAAAAAGACAGTTCTCATAACTAAAGCAGCCCATACCCTTGTTTGTTCCATTATCGTTATCCCCTTTTATTATTATAATACTAACGTTCGTTAGTATTATAAGCTAACATGTGTTAGTTTGACAATAACAAAAAAGAAAATTTTTTGCTAAAAGAAGAACTACCAGGAGTATTCCTGGTAGTTCTAAACAAATTTATCTATACACTTCTCAATGCATCAATCGGATGAAGTCTAGATGCTTTTCTTGCCGGTGCAATACCAAAGATAATTCCAATTCCTGCAGAGAATCCAAGTGCCAATAGGACTGTTGAAGCTGTTAGAATTAACTTAGTACCCATAATTAAACACACAACATATGCAATGAAGGCACCCCCGAAGAATCCTATAATTCCACCGATTAATGAAAGAAAGACAGCTTCAAGCAAAAACTGCTGTTGAATTCGTTTAGGTTCTGCTCCTAGTGCTTTTCTAAGACCAATTTCAGTAGTCCTTTCTGTGACGGAAACAAGCATCATATTCATAATTCCAATACCCCCAACAAAGAGAGAAATGGAACCAATCCCACCTAGCATAAAAGAAAGCATATTTGTTATTTTATTGATTGAAGAGAGCATATCCTGCATATTCATTACCGAAAATGCTTCTTTTTTATCATTAAATGCCTCGGATAAAGCTGCATCAATATCTTCTGTAATCTTCTCTGAGCTAGTAGAATTTGTCATATATACATCTACACTTGTTACATAACCAGTTCCTAGTAAGCTCATAGAAGTCGTATACGGGATAATAACAGATTCATTCATAGATGCGTTGGAAAAGTTATTAGATTCTTTTAATGTTCCTATTATTGTATAAGATACCCCACCAATAATTAACTCTTTACCTATCGGATTTTCCCCAAAATACATCTCCTTCGCAATTGTCGATCCAATCAGACTGACTTTATTTTCACTTTCAATATCCAATTGATTAATGCCCCTACCGGTTTCAATTAAATCTTTACTTTTGGAAAAGTACACATCATTTTTCCCTTGGACCACTACATTGGATTTCTCAGCACCAGATGCAACCACTGTCGTATTCCCTGAAATAGTTGGTGACACACCTGCCACATTTTCAATCTGTTGAAGTTTTTCAATATCACTTTCAATAAGCCCTTGTTTTAGAGGCGTACCTATCACTTGTATAGATATTTTATCTGCACCAAATAATTCAAATTCACTCGTCATTTCATTCATTGAGCTTTTACCAATCGTAATAAGGGCAATAATTGAACTGACACCAATGACAATGCCTAAAATGGTTAAAGCGGAGCGCATTTTATTATTCATCACATTCATCCAGGACATTTTGAGATTTTCTTTAAACATACGCCCTCTCCTCCCTAAGCTGACCATCTAATATATGGACGATTCTATTTGCGTGTTGCGCAATTTCTATATCGTGTGTAATCATGATAATGGTTTTTCCCTCATTGTTAATCTCTTGAAAGAGTTTCATTATTTGTTGCCCTGTTTTTTGATCTAATGCTCCAGTAGGTTCATCTGCAAGTAGAATGGTAGGCTCAGTTACCATTGCACGAGCAATGGCAACTCTTTGTTGCTGACCGCCTGAAAGCTGATTTGGACGATTTTGTATTTTGTCTTCAAGTCCCACTCTGCTTAACATCTCTTTGGCTCTTGCCTTCCTTTCTTTTTCATTTATTCCTGCATAAACTAGAGGAAGTTCAACGTTTTGTAATGCACTTAGTCGTGGCAGCAATTGAAATTGTTGAAAAACAAACCCTATTTCTTTGTTTCGAATTGCAGCCAATTTTTTATCACTTAACTCATTAATCGGTTGATTTGATAATACATAATCTCCACTAGACGGTGAATCGAGGCATCCAATTATATTCATTAGCGTTGATTTCCCTGAACCAGATGGCCCTAATACTGCAAGGAAATCCCCTTTCCTAACTTCTAAATCAATCTGCTTTAAAACGATTTGATTTTCGGCCCCCATGATATATGACTTTGTTATTTGATTCATTGTCAGAATGTTACTATTCACTATTGATTTCCCCCTCCATGCATAGCAGTAGCACTAGGCTGTTCAGATGTTTTTGGAATCAAAACTTTATCGTCTACCTCTAATCCTTTCTTGATTTCTACGGTTATACCATCATTTATACCTGTTTCAACATATTGTTTAATTGCTTCCCCTTCTTCAGAAGCTATCATTACATAAGGTTTATTTTTACTATCAAACTGAATTGCTTTCATCGATACTGTTTTAATTTCTTTAGCGTGATCTTTTAAAACTTCTACTTCTGCACTCATCCCAACTCTAATTGTTTCATCTTTATCAAAATCAATCATGGCTGTAAAGTATGAAATCCCGTTCTCATTTATCGCCTCTTTTGAGATATCATATATATTACCCTTGATATCTTTTTCTAGAGCATTAATTGTTACATCTACTTCTTGATTAACCTCGACATATTTTAAGTCATATTCATCAACTTTAACTTTCACATGTAAATTGCTATAATCTACAATATCAACCAATCTTGAGCCTTTGATGGCATGACTATTATTCTTCGTATATACACCCGCTATTTCTCCATCAATTTCGGCCCTTGTCTCTTCTCCTTCTGAGCTAATCAGTAACACATCTCCCATTTTCACCTTATCCCCTGGTTTAACTAATACTTCTTCAACATGCATTTCTTTTTGACTAACTATATTTTGTCTGCTCTTTGCATCAACTGTTCCTGAGAAACTATAATACGTTGTAATGTCCTCTGTTTGAACCTTTTCTTCTTCGTATGAAGCAGAACCCTTCTGTGTAAATAATGCACCTGATACTAAGGAAACTACCAATACTCCACCGATTACGAAACTAGCAATCTTTGTACTCTTTTTCATTTTCTTTCCTCCAATTTGTGATTTTTAGTTTATCAACTACCTGTTAACTTTCGAATAATTATACTTTTATCGTCGATTTAACCTTCTTATCGATCAACGACTTCCCCTTCCTTGTGAACTTTCTTTATTTTCATCTCCTCACTCTCTTCGTAGGTATCTTACCAACATTATTAACAGGCTTTGTTTTTTGGTATTAGACTTATTAGTTTCTACACTCTCATTCTACTAAGGAGAGACATAATTCAAACCGCACTCTTATGAGAGAACAACCGAACAGTTTTTGAAGAACACCGCAGACAAATTGAAGGGAACCGCAAGATTTTGCGGTTCCCTTCAAAAGAAAAAAACTACCAGGAAACCTAGGTAGTTCAACACGTATTATTATTTCAATTCTTCCTCTGGAATTAATCCAAGTTTTTTTGCTTTAGCGATGGTATCTACTCTCGTACGGACACCAAACTTTTGGTAAAGAGTTGTTAAATTATATTCTAATGATCTTTGGCTCATTGCTAAAGTTGCAGCTATCTCACGTGTGCTTTTTCCTTTAGAAAGCTCTGATAAGATTTGTTCTTCGTTTGCAGTTAAGACTACTTTTTCATAAGAATTAGAGCTATCTGTTATTATCCCTGGTCTCCTTAGTTCTCTGACCAAAGAAAGCGGCAAAATGACTTGTTTTCTTATTGCACTTCGAATTCCTGCTACTAACTCGTCTCTTGAAGAGGTTTTGGATAGAAATCCAGAAACTCCCGCTTCTACAAGTAGATTAAAATGTGGCTTAATATCAAAGCCTGTATATATTAAAACTGTTAAATCAGGATTATATGCAAGTGCTTGCTTTGCTAATTCAAGCCCATTGAGATGTGGCATGTATAAGTCAAATAGTAGTACATCATAATGGTGTAGCTTAATTATATTCATTGCATTTAATGAGCTGTTTTCAACGGTAATCTTAAAATCAGGTTCTTGTTCTAACAGCATTTTCGTCCCTTCGATGATCGATAAATGATCATCTACAATTAATATATTTACCATTACACTAAACTCCTTTCTAATTGGTTGGGTAGCTCTAGTGTAGCTACAAACCCACTGACATGCTTTGAGGTGATATCCATTCTCCCTCCAAGACTTTTCGCTCGTTGACTTACACTAGTAATCCTCAGATTTGTTGACCAGTTATCTTTTTCATTTGCATCATACATTCTTCCGTTATCACTATATACAAGTTTTAATTTTTCATTTTCACTATACAAGTTAAATCTTACTACACTCGCTTTAGAAAATTCTTCAGCATAATGAAGGAACTCTTGTACAATCCGATATATCCCAATAGTTTGCTCTTCGTTTAAACTAATCAATGAAAGATTACCTGATGAAAACTGAATTTTATAAGTGGACGATAGCTGGATATGATCAAACAAATTTTCTAGTGAACTTACCAGTCCCAATTCTCTTAAAAGAGGTGGCCGTAAATTATTACATGTAGCTCGTATTGCATGAATAATATCCAACAAGCCTTGTTCAATTTCGATTAACTTCGTTTTTGCTTCCTTATCAATTTCAAAACGTTTTAATAGCGTTTCAAGTCTTCGATACAAGTCAATTTGATCCTGTAAGACGGTATCGTGTAAATCACTTGATAGTGTCAAGCGTTGTTGTTCTTGAAGGTTAAACATCATTCGAAACACCCATTGTGGGGTTTCTTTTTGAAGGGTTATCGCTTCTAGCTGATGCATCAGATTTTCAATCATATTTAAATTTTCAAAAACCATGACTGAATAATGAACAAACGTTTCTAGCCAGATTAACTCCATTGGTTCACTGACTTCAAGAGCGTCAAGAGAGATGATATAAGGACGGTTCTTTCTCTCGCCTACTTTAACGAATATGTTGTCAGAAATCATTGTTATTTTACCAATAGGCAAATTCATGTCATTACCTACTTCATCGGAGTATGTCGAAGTAATTTTAGGCTTCGAATCTGGAAGAATAGTTACCAACTCTTTCATCATCCGGTTCTCAAGATCAGATAGTTTCATAACTGCCGTCAGATCATTTGAGAAATTTTTTAAACTTTTTTGTAATACTTCATGTCTGTTTTTGTGATACTCGAGTTCCAACTCAATCATCTTTCGCTCGGTAACATCTCTTGTCGAGACAACTTGCAGATAATTCTCTGTGCCTGGAAGTGGGGTAGTTTTACACTCAAAGTACCGGATTTCTCCGTTTTTTCTAACCATACGATACTCACTGGAATTACTCTCCTCAGAATCTAGTAAATGCTTATGTCGATGCATCATCAGCTCTCGGTCTTCAGGATGAACAATAATAAATGCGTCTACATCATTTAATTCTTCAGGACTATAGCCCGTAATTTCATAAAAACTAGGGGTCGCGTAAATAATGTGACGATATTGATTAACAATAAAGAGCATATCACTAGTATGAGTAAGGATGGTTTCAAACATTTGCTGGTTGAAGTTCATAAAAACACCACCTATTTTCAACTTTATATTTGTATGTTAGCTCAATTGTGTCTATCTTGAGCCGTAATAATTCTGCGTGCCTACGCCTTTTTTGCGTGGATACTTGCAGGATCAATAGGAAGTGTAATAAGTAACCTTAAGCCTCCACCAGTCTTTGAAATAATATCAATTTTACCTCCGAGACTTTGTACTCGTTGGTTTACACTGTTTAATTTTACATTAGTTAAGTCATGACCAATCATTTCAACATACCCAATACCATCATCATGATAGGTCATCACCAAACTATTATTTTTATAACAGAAATCAAATGTTACGTCCTGTGCTCCAGATACGAATTCCGCATAGTGCAGCAACTCCTGAACTATCCGGTATATTCCAATCGTTTCATACTCACTTATCGATAGCGCTGAAAGACCACCAGGAGAAAAACGTATTTTATAAGTAGAAGTTAGTTGAACATGATCAAACAAATTGATCAAAGCCGATTCAATTCCCAATTCACGTAACAAAGGTGGGCGTAAATTGTTACAAGTTGTCCGGATGTCATGAATGATATCTAATAAACCTTGTTCAATTTGTATTAGTTTTGATTTCGCTGTTTCTTCAATTTCATCTCGATGTAGGATTGATTCTAGTCTACGATATATATCAATTTGATCCTGTAACACGGTGTCATGCAAATCACTCGATAACGTATTTCTTTGTTGTTCTTGAATGTCAAACATCATCTTTAGCATCCATTGCGGTGTATTTTTTTGTTGGGCCGCTGTCTCCAGTTGAACCATAAGATTCTCTATTAAAAGTAAATTTTCAAAAAGCATCATTGAATAATGAATAAGTGTCTCTAACCAAATGATTTCCATTTGATCATGAATCCCATTAGCCTCTAATGTCAGAATATATGGTAGCTGCTGTAGATCACCTATTTTAATAAAAATCTTATTAGAAACCGTTACCAATTTCCCGTCTTGCAAATCTCTTACTTCACTAGGAAAATCGGTAAGAATAATTGGATTTGAACCAGGGAGAATTGACTCTACCTCTTTAAGCATTTTGTCTTCAAGCTCAACTAGCTTCATAATGGTAGTAATTTCACTTGAAAAACGTTTGAGGCTGTTCTGTAAGGTTTCATGACGATTTTTGTGATACTCAAGATCCATTTCCATTAGCTTTCGTTCAGTAATATCTCTCATTGATACCACTTGAAGATAGTTCTTTGTCTCAGGAAGTGGTGTTGTTTTACATTCGCAATACATTACTTCGCCATTTTTCATAATCGTTCGATATTCTGAAGAATTCCTTTGTTCTGATTCAAGTAGATTTTGGTGCCTTTTTTCCATATATTCTCTATCATCTGGATGGAGGAGAAAAAAAGTATCTCTGTCTTTCCATTCTTCAGGGCCATAACCCGAAATCTCATACGCATTTGGGGTAAGGTACACAACATGGCGATTTCGATCGCAAATCATGATAACATCACTCGTATGATTTAGGATGGTTTCAAAAAACTGTTCATTGTATTTCATGTAAACACCACCTGTAAATATCTTCTAATACTAGTTTACCTGAATTTCACATAACCTGAACCGAAAAAATCTTGCGTGATTGGTGCTTTTTTTAGAGATATAGGTTGGTTGAATTTCTCTTCTGAGAAACAGAGGGGTATAAATATTTATTTTGAACTATTTTCCAATAGTCATCAAAAGGGAAAGGCCGCTTGACCTTTCCCTCATTTCCCAAAGCTAAATGGTATCGTCATTCAATTACCTCGATGACAAATGGGAATGCTCGAACTTTACCATTTTGTTGAAATTCAGCCCAAATTTTATAAATACCTGGTTGTTCAAACTTTGTTTCAAAAATAGTGTCAACATCATTAGACGGATGTACATGAAGAAATTTCTTACCAAATTCATCAAGTATTACTACATGGCCCATAGCCCCTAAATATGGATCTAGGTTTGTTTTATCTAATCCAAACGATAGTTTCACATTCTCCCCTGCTTTGACCGAACTTACTGAGAGTGTAACCTCTTCTCCTTCTACTGTTTTTGTAAAAGTAGTATCTGGCACCAAAGCATGACCTTGTGTTTCTGATTTAGGAGTTCCAACTACGAATGGAATAGGTTCTACTGCGTACGAATGTGACTTTGGCTTAATATCTATAAATGCCTTATAGTAGCCATCGGGAAGAGTATTTTCTACTGTAAACTCACCAATAGCAGTTCTCTCTGGATGTACGTGGTAATATTTCTGCAATTGTTCATCAACAATTACTAAATGAAATAATTTCTCATGATTTACTTCTAAATCGTCTACCGGGTTTCCAACTTTGTCTTTTAAGATGAGTTTTATGTGGTCTTCATCGTTAACCACAAACGCATTTACTTGACTTCCTTCACTATGTGATCCATCACTATGTCCATGGCTCGCTTCTGTCTCAACCCCATCCTCACCATGACTCGATTCCCCCATATTTTCCATTCCTTCCATGCTTTCTGAAGCCTCATCTTTCATATCATCCATGTTCTTGGATTCTTTACTTTCTAAATCCATACTACCCATGTCCTGCATCCCGGCTTGAGCTACTTTGCTCTCTTCTTCTGCAAACCATCTGTCATATGCCTCAAATCCAAAAACAACGACTGTAATATAAATCATTCCTGCAATTGCCCATTTTCTCATTGAACTCACTCCTTGATTTAAACCGAATTATTGGTATATATATCCATGTAATAGATATCATATAGTCACACTCCTCACGAAAAACCGCAAAACCTCAGTATATTCCCGTAAAGATATTGAATCATTCCTCAAAAAAACCAGGTGTTTCTACGCCCATTGAGCTATTGTAACTCCCAATGCACTCATAAAAATATCGTTATTCTTTACCTGAACTATCCGGTTGGTCTAGATCAACTTTCACCGACACAGGTTGTTCTTCGTCCGCATTATCTACCAAATTGGTATAAATAAAATAACCGCCAAACAAAACCACCAATGAAAGCAATGCCGGGATTACTAATCGTTTCATATTAACTCCACGATGTGTATTATCCTCGACATTGGCTTCTTCATGCTGAAGTCTAAGAGCATTTAACACCACAGACACTGAACTAAATGCCATGGCCGCACCTGCTAACCACGGTGCTAAAAAGCCAAAAGCAGCAACCGGAATTCCCACTGTATTATAGGCAAAGGCCCAGAATAGGTTTTGTTTTATATTTCGAATCGTGCTTTTACTCATATGGATGGCATCTGCAATCCCATTTAAATCTCCACGCATGAGAGTAATATCACTAGCCTCGATCGCAACATCAGTACCTGTTCCAATTGCCATACCAATATCAGCAAGCGCTAATGCAGGTGCATCATTAATTCCATCACCAACCATTGCTACAATTTTCCCTTGTTCCTGAAGTTTCTTAACTTCTTCTGCCTTTCCTTCAGGTAGAATTTCTGCTAATACATGGTCAATCCCAACTTGTTTAGCAATCGCATGAGCAACATTTTGATTGTCACCTGTTATCATAATTACTTCTAATCCCATATCCTTTAGGCGCTTTACAGCCATTTCAGACGTATCTTTAATGGTATCTGCAACTCCAATCACTCCGACATAAAAACTATCAATTGCAACCAGCATGGCTGTCTTTCCAGCATGTTCAAGTTTTTCCATTTTACCTATTGACTTTTCAAACGAAACATTGTGTTGCATCAGTAGCTTCCGTGTCCCAATTAGGACTTCCCTTCCATCAATGTTTGCTTTAACACCAAATCCTGGGATTGCTTCAAACTCAGTCGGATCTGTAAAAAAGATGCCTTTTTCTTTTACCCCATCAACAATCGCTTTCGCCAAAGGATGCTCAGACTGCTTCTCAGCAGATGCTACGATCTGTAAAAACTCCTCTTCACATAAATCTCCGGCAATGATAACATCTGTTAATACAGGAGTACCATTTGTTATCGTACCTGTTTTATCTAACACGATTGTCGTTAATAGATTGGTTCTCTCAAGATGTTCTCCACCTTTGAACAAGATTCCGAATTCGGCAGCCCTGCCCGAACCTGCCATTATTGACGTTGGTGTTGCTAACCCCAAGGAACATGGACAAGCAATGACAAGAACTGCAATTAATTTTTCAAGCGAACCAGCGAAGTCTCCCGGTGATACCCAGTAATACCATACAAAAAAAGTCAGTAAACCAATGCCAACAACAATAGGGACAAAAAACCCCGAAATCCGGTCCGCCAACCGTTGTATTGGGGCTTTTGAACCTTGTGCTGATTCCACAATTTTTATTATTTGCGCAAGTGCTGTATCCTTACCAACTTTTGTCGCCCGTACTTTAATAAAACCGTTTTTATTAATTGTTGCACCAATAACCTCGTCTCCAATTGTCTTATCAACCGGAACACTTTCACCAGTTAGCATCGATTCATCTAAAGATGTCCTACCTTCTATAATTTCACCATCAACAGGGACCTTTTCACCTGGTTTAATTAAGAGAATATCTCCTACTACTACCTCTTCAAGCGGTAATTCAAATTCCTGACCGTTTCTTTCAACAATAGCAAGCTTCGATTGTAGTTGCATCAACTTTTTAATAGCTTCAGAGGTACGCCCCTTTGCACTAGTTTCAAAAATCTTACCTAAAAGTATGAGCGTAATTAAAATGGCACTCGTTTCAAAGTAAACTTCGAGCATCATCGCGCTTTTTCCATATGACTCAATTGTGATGTATAAGCTATAAAAAAAAGCTGCAGAAGTACCAAGTGCAACTAGTACATCCATATTGGCACTTCGGTTGCGAACAGCTTTAAAGGCGCCAATATAAAACTGCATTCCAATCAACAATTGTACAGGAGCAGCCAAAGCAAGCTGCACCCATGGATTCATAAAGAAAGTCTGTATCCCAAAAGTATCCGGGACGTTAGCCATATCAGCGAACATTACTAAGGCCATTGGCAATGATAAATACATCGCAAAAAGAAATTTCCCCTTTTGGCGCTTCAGCTCAAGTTCTCGAGGGTCTACCTTTTCACTACTAGCCTCATCTTTTCGTTTTGCTCCATAGCCTAACTTTTCAACCTTTTGAGTTAGTTGAGTCACATCGACCATAGAAGGGTGGTATTCCACAGTCGCCGATTCTAATGCCAAATTAACAGTAGCATTTGCTACGCCGTCTATCTTGTTTAACCCTTTTTCAATTCGTGCTGCACATGCTGCACAAGTCATCCCAGTAATAATAAACTCCTGCGTTTCTGTGACCACATCGTACCCAATGTCCCGAATCCTTTTCTCCAAATCTTTAACAGAAATGATATCAGGTTCATAGTTTATCGTTGATTGCTCTAGGGCAAGGTTGACAGAAGCCTCGTTAACACCTTCCAGCTTCGCTAACCCTTTTTCTATCCTTGTTGCACATGCTGCACATGTCATACCAATGATTTGTAAATTAGCTTTCTTCTCGCTCATGCAGTTCGTTCCTTCCTACATTAACTTTACACCGTGTAAAGATTGATTAATGACATACCGCATACCCTAAATCTTCTATACAATTTTTAATATCTTCCAGCTTCCCTGTGATAGACTTGAACTCTACTTCAACATTACCTTCTGATAGATATACCTTTACCTTTTTAACTTCAGAGAGTTTTCCTACATTACTCTCAATTGATTTGACACAGTGTTGGCATGACATTCCTTTTACTTGTAACATCACTTTTTCCATTTTTCTTCTCTCCTTTATGAATGTTTTACTTCATTACTCTTGCTACTGTAATCATTAGCTCATCAATAACTGCATTGTCATTCTCTTTTAAACAGAGTAAGATGCAGCTTTTTACATGTTCCTCTAGTAGTCGTTTTTTTAAATTGTATAGTTCTGCTTGTGCAGAAGAGATTTTGGGAATTACCTCATCAACATAGAAGTCTTTTTGAATACATTCCTTAATCTCACTAACCTGATTAGCAACTCGCCTAAGATCGTTAATTATGTCCTGTTTGACAGGCTCAAATGATGAATGACTCAAATCAGGGACCCTCCCTTTTCCTTAACGATTACTTTGACAATATCATTGTATATAAGATATCAATCTTAAAAACCGCAATTCTTTTGGGTATCCCCGCAGCATTGTGTTGATTTCCGCAACGGAAAATTTCGTTTAAAAATCATAAATTTCCACCAATAACCTAAGCATCTCTACCTTTTTTAAAGAAAACTGCACGTGCCGAGTCTTATAGGCGAGTACACGCTTTTCAATTAGCAAAAAAAATAAACCACATGAGTGGTCTATTTTAAGTAGCAATTATACACTGATTGGCAATTGTAGCCTTACTCGTAGTCCCTTTCCAGGCTGTGAGTCAAATTCAATAACCCCCCCTAGACTTTTAATCCTTTCTTTCATACCTGAAAGACCGATACTCTTAAACGTAGGTGTTAGCTTATTAGTTTCAAAGCCTCTTCCATCATCTGAATAGTCCATAATAAGCCTTTCTTCTACATTACTTATATGAAAATGTAGATTATTAGCTTGTGAGTGTTTCACTGCATTATTAAGTAACTCCTGGACAATTCGATAGATACCAATTGTTTCTTCTTCGTTTAAAACAAGACCATCTGTATTTTTCGTTTGAAATCTTATTTTAAAAGAAGACGAAATTTGTGTATATTCAAATAAGTTTTCTAACGACCGTAATAGCCCAAGCTCTCGTAATAATGGAGGGCGCAACTCGTTGCAAGTCGTTCGAATTTGGTGAATAGAGTCCAACAATCCTTGAACAATACCTTTAAGTTGCTCATCAATATCTCCCACAAAGTGGTGCTCTTTTAAAATGACTTCAAGATCTCGGTATAACATCATTTGTTCCTGTAACACCGTGTCATGTAAATCACTAGATAATTCCGTCCTTTGTTTTTCAGATAGATTAAATAATAACCGTAAAATCCATTGAGGCTTATCATTTTTCTGGAGTTCATTTTCCAATTGATTCAATAGATTTTCAATAACGTTTAAACTCTCAAAAACCATAACTGTATAGAAAATCAGTGTTTCAAACCATATGGAATCCATTGATTCCTTGATTGAAGAAGACTTTATTGTGAGAATGTTGGCCCTTTCTTTACGGTTCCCGATTAATATATGTATTTGTTCGCTATCATCTAGAAGTCGACCGACCGTCATTTTTGCCAAATAACCTGAAAGTCTCAAAGGGTAATTTGTTTCAAAAGTTTTCTTTTTTCGGTGAAAGATGCTAATAGAAGGCTCAGATTCCGGGAGCACAGTCTCAAGTTCTTGTATCAGCCTATTTTTAAGATCTGACACCTTCAAAACCATTGATAAATCTTGAGAATAACTTTTTAGTTGATTTTGTAATTGTTGATAGCGATTTTTTCGCTTTTCAAGCTCAACTTCCATCGATTTACGTAGGGTAATGTCTCTGATTGAAACCACAACAAGATTATCTGGGTCGTTCGGAATTAGCATTACTTTTGATTCAAGATACTTCACTTCTCCATTCCTATGAAAAACACGATATTCATCAATTTTAGGGTCCTTTTGAGTAACCACTTCTCGATGTGAAGCTATTAATCTGTCACGATCTTCATAAAAAACCGGATCAAATGCATTTTTTCCAATGAACTCTTCAGGACGATATCCTAGAATCGTTTCTAAGGAAGGGGTAACAAACTGAACGATTTGGTTTTGATCAACAACTATAAGTAAATCTTGGGTATGCTTTGTAATGGTTTCAAATTCCCAGTTCATATGACTTGTTTTATCCAATCTTCCACCGCCTAACAGGTTATCTTTTCCTTTTAATTCCATTTTACATGACCACTTATTAAAAGAATAGATAAATATTTGTATCTTTTTTTGAATATCTAACAGACACGAAAAGTGTCCGTAACCACAGTAGTCACGGACATTTTTCAAGAATAGTTTCCACTTTCTATACAGCAGAGACCAATTTAGTTGTTTTTCTTGAATTCTGTATAGTTTCAATCTTATTTTGTTTTGAATATAAATCTGTGTAATACCCATCTAAGAGTAATAGACCATCATGGTTACCACTTTCAATTATCTCTCCATTTTTCATTACAAATATTGTATCAGCATATACAATTGTAGAGAGTCTATGAGCAATCATAATGACGGTTTTATCTCTTCCAATCTGATGAATTGATTGTTGAACGAGCCTTTCACTTTCATTGTCGAGTGCACTCGTAGCCTCATCTAAAATTAAGATGTCCGGGTCTTTCAAAAAAACTCGCGCAAGTGATATTCTTTGTTTTTGTCCGCCTGAGAGCTTAATCCCTCTTTCTCCGATCTCTGTATCATATCCATCAGGTAACTTTGTAATAAATTCGTCAGCAAAAGCTTTCTTTGCTGCTAGTTTAACTTCCTCATCTGTTGCATCAGGTTTCCCCAGCTTAATATTATCTTTAATTGAAGAGCTATATAAAAAGTTATCCTGCGTCACGATTCCCATTTTATTTCGCAAACTTGAAATTGAATAGTCCTTAATATTATTTCCATCAATTGTCACTTCTCCGGAGCTTACGTCGTACATTCTCATAAGAAGTTGTAAAATTGTACTTTTCCCTCCACCACTTTCACCAACAAATGCATACGTTTTTCCTTTTTCCATCCTAAAATCTAGATTATTCAATATTTGACGGCTATTATTATATGAAAATGAAACATTCTTAAATGTTATAGATTGCTCAAATCTATCTAATACCTCCGGATTTTCTTTTTCCAGTATCTCTTCTGAAATAGAAAAAAAGGCAAAGATTCGATGAAGAGCAACACTCCCCTCTGTAATCACTGGGAATGCTTGAACAAGTGCAGCAACAGGGCTTCGCATTTTTTCTACGTATGCAAAGAAAGCAATAAGACTACCAACTGTTAAGTTCCCCTCAATGACAAACCAACTCGCAATAAATGCAACAAGTAACGGTGTAAAATCGATTAAAACGTTAACGGAAGCCAAAGAGAGTGCATTTATTTTTGCATGTTTATCTGTTAGCACTTCGTATCGTTCCAGGCGTTCGTTTAATTCCTCTTTGTCACGTTTTTCTGCAGAAAATAACTTAGAAAGAAATGCTCCTTGAATCTTTTCAAAGATAAATCCGTTTAAACTAGAACGCTCACTCATCAAATTCTTTGTAGATGACTTAAATCTTTTTGAGAAATAGTGTGCAAGTGAAAACTGAACTGATATGAGAACAATTGAGATAATCGCAAGCATTGGGTTCAGGAAAATCATAATGCAAATCACAGTTATCAGAACAATCATTTCGATTACTATATTTCCTATCGTTGCTGTTAAATATCCTCTGACCTTTTCTACATCATCAAAAAAACGTGTACCAATTTCCCCGCTTTTATTTTCTGTAAAATACTTTGCATCAAGTGAGTGAATTTTATTAAAGATGTTTTGGCGGAGCCTCTTGAGAATATTATTATTTGCTGTGTGTATACAAAATTGTCGAACATACTCCATTGGATAGCGTGCAAATAAAAATATGATGACCATACATAATGCTATTAACATTAATTTTTCTGCTTTTTCAGTATTTGTATAGGCAGCGTTTTGTAGCAAACCGTCAAAAACGTATTTTAAAATGAGCGGAACGGACAAAGGAATCATAAAACGAAACAAACTCCCCACAAATCCCCAGATGTAAAGCCCTGCTTCCTTTCTGACATAAGGTGCAAACTGCTTATTAAACATGTTCAGAACCCCTTTCGTAAAGTTTCTAAAC
Organism: Ferdinandcohnia jepli; assembly: GCF_047246645.1. Lineage (NCBI taxonomy): Bacteria > Bacillati > Bacillota > Bacilli > Caryophanales > Bacillaceae > Ferdinandcohnia > Ferdinandcohnia jepli. The sequence continues at coordinate 41,396 of NZ_JBFOKR010000005.1, read as the reverse complement.
ATAACATTACCTTTCTTCCCCTACCTTCAGAGCGCAGTATTGCTGTAAAAGGTCCGCAAATGCTTTTCGCTGATGTTACAAGTTATTTTCGGGGCACTCTTTTCTCATCTCAATTGGAGGGGTTCGAGTAAGAATTACTTAATAAAAAGTAATGAGAAGGGTTCTATGCACCTTTATCTGTATAAAAATTTACAAAAACCCTTCATTTTTATAGGCAACTTTCATACACTGCTCTTAGAGGTGATGAAAATGCCAAGAGTACAATATACTGACAAGGATATTGACTTAATTGCAAGGATGATGAGAGCCGAAGCCGAGGGTGAAGGTCGACTAGGCATGCTTATGGTTGGTAATGTAATAGTTAATCGACGAAAAGCAAATTGTTTGGATTTTAAAGGATTGAGAACAATACGGGATGTAATTTATCAAGTGCAAGGTGGAAATTACTCGTTTGAAGCAGTACAAAAGGGGAATGTTTTTTATAATCCTGCCAGAGAAATAGAAAAAAAACTAGCCAAACAAACCCTAGATTTCTGGAGAGAACATCCTTCCAAACATTCACTTTGGTACTTTAATCCGTATGGTGCATGCCCCCCTACATGGTACGATCAACCGTTTACAGGACAATTTAAACAACATTGTTATTATGAGCCGCAAGCTGGTACATGTGAAGGCGCTTATACCTGGTAATCTCCCCATATATCTAATAAGACTTCTAGCAACAACAATACTCCAAATAACACATTTAACAACCATTGATTACCGAGCTTTTAGAACTAGTGAGATAGGTAAAGATTTTTACAGCTCCAATGAAAAATGACGTGAAATATCACGTCATTTTTTTTACTAATAACCAGAATCTTCCGATGTTAAAACATCCAACATAGTAAAGTCATATTTTTGTAACGGTTTTTCTGCTGGCCCTTCTAGCACTTCACCAGTGTAGGAAAATCGTGATCCATGGCATGGACAATCCCATGATTTCTCCCCGTTATTCCACGCTACTTCACATCCAACATGTGTACAAGTGGTATCCACGATGAATAATTCTCCTGCTTCATCTTTATATGCACCCTTGCGATGCCCGTTTATAGAAATAACAGCACCTTCACCATTTTGTAATTCCTCCACTTTTTTATGAGGCATCTCCATTTTTCCTTTTATTAAGTGCTTAACTACATCCCCATTTGTAAGCAAGAATTGTTTTAAGCTAGGATGTGCATAGAAACGTGATGGAGAATACAAATCACGATACTGATTATTTCTTTTTAAAATAATATCTTTAAATAAAAGTGCAGCTACTGTACTGCTGGTCATTCCCCATTTCCTGTATCCTGTTGCCACTAATATATTAGGCTGGTCTGTAGTTAGTTCTCCTATATAAGGAATCTTGTCTAATGTTGTTAAATCTTGAGCAGACCATCTATTTATAATATCTTCCAACTCAAAGACCTGTTCACTGAATGTACCTAACCCCTCATATTCCAACATTGTTTTGGTTTCTTGTCCTGCTTTATGACCTCCACCTCCGATAATAACGACCTCCTCGCCATTATTAGATGCGGAACGCAGGGAACGTGATGGTTTATCTACACTAAGATACATTCCTTCCGGATATTTCTCCTTTGCTTTCACCGCAACTACATATGACCGATCTGCATACATTCTTGCGGAATATAACCCTAAGCCCTCATAAAAAGGAAAATGCGAACAGGATAAAACAAAGCCTGCAGTGACTCTGTTTCCATCACGAGTTAAAACTGTAGGCTTAACTCCAGGTTCCACATTAACAGCTACTGTATTTTCAAAAACCAACCCGCCTTTTTCTTTTATAATTTTTGTGAGATGGGCAAGGTATTTTACTGGATGGAACTGTGCTTGGTTTTTCATGACAATTGCATTTTTCACTTCGATATCAAAAGGTATACTATGTACTATGCCGCCGTCTATGCCTAACTTCTCATAAGCCTCAGCTTCAGTTTTAATTTTTTGCTCATACTCATCTGTAGTTGAATAAAGGTAAGCATCCTGCTCTTTAAAATCACATTCTATTTGGTGTTCTTCAACTGTTTTCTTAATAAATTGAAGGGCTTCAGTATTCGCTTCATAGTACAATCTGGCCATACTTTTTCCAAAGTTTCTGATGAACTCATCATAAATAAGATCATGCTGTGCTGTTATTTTTGCAGTCGTATGTCCTGTAGTACCATTAACTAAATTATTTGCTTCCAAGACGGCAACCTTCAGCCCCTCATTTACTAATACATAGGCAGAAGTGAGGCCTGTAATCCCGCCACCTACAATGACAACATCTACCTCAAGATCGTTTTCCAATTTTGGAAACTCAGGTATATCAATATTCACTCTCCAAAACGGCTCTACTTTTTCTGGTAGCTTATGTTCAGAAGTCATAAAAAAAGCCCTCCATTTCTTTAATCCAATACGTCATAATGTTCGTCACCATATTCGCCTATATTACATTCGCTGTTCAAAAAATAATTTTGACTATAGGATTTCCAATTTTTTACGTATCATTCATCGGTAAAGTGGTCTTAGAAAACTCGGCGATTGCCGAGCCTAAAGGTGACAGCAGAGCCGTAGTTGCACTTATGCAGATAGGAAAGAATTTATTGCTTTCCTATCTGCTAAAAAAAAGAATGAGCCTAGGTTAAAAACCTGGCCCATTCTACATTATTCAAACCAAAAACTTCACTTCTATTTAAAATCAGCTGGAGTTAATTCCCATACAAGTTTATTAGGGTTTGTTTTACCACCTAAGATAATCGTATATGTTTCCGACTCCCTCGCATCAAATATAACACTGCCAGTTACTGATTCGCCCTCTTTAATTTCTCCAGCAATCTGGGTGCCAAAACTGTATTCTTTACCAACAGATACATTGTTCCAGTTCACGACATCATCAACATAGATTTTAAATGGTAAAACATCCTCTATATTTACTGCTTTAGCAGCCCTACTCGTTACAGTAGCATTTGCAACAATATATGTTCCTCTTAAAGATTTTTCTCCATCTCCACCTGCTTCATACTTAATCTCGTCCAATGTTACCTCAAACTCACCTTTATCAGTTTTAAAAAGACCCGTTTCTCCTAGTGTTAGGACTCCATCCTCACTTACTGAGGCACTCTCTGAGTCACTGCCACAAGCACTTACTACCATTACTAAAAATAAAAGTACTGCAAAAAAACTAAACTTTTTCATTTCTTCATCCCCTTTTCTCTTTTTTATATTTAGTTTTAAAAACTAGCAACAATAATTGTAAAATCTACTTATCTCCAATAGAAATATTAATTGGATTTGGTATTACACGATGTACAACATTAAAATTATTGGGAATTTTTAGAAAACTATTAGCGCAATTACATCATGAACATACCTCCATATTTAATTTATAATTATTTCGACAAATCTTCTATAATTCCTTCAAACAAAACAAAATATTTTTACTATTTCGACACTTAAATATTTTTAATTAAAGATAATTAACTACCATCATTAATTAATAGATTATTCATCTAACTTTATCTATATTACTGATAATAGTTTTAAATTTATTTTTTCCTCAAGTAAACACTCTTTCCATACTGTTATTTTATTGCCTTTTCGAAAAAACGTTGCCGTAGACTAACACGAATTTGCTTTGTTACAATAAGGGTCGATGTGAAAATTCGGGGGAACTAAAATGGAGCAAAGATATAATGATTTAAAGTTAGGGGAACGTGGTGCGATAATAAGCATCGTTGTTTATCTACTATTAGCAACACTAAAACTAGTAATAAGCTATCTAACTGACTCTGAAGCATTGCGCGCAGATGGGTTTAATAATACAACTGATATAATTGCATCAGTTGCCGTATTAATTGGTTTACGGCTTTCTCAAAAACCGGCAGATGATGACCATCCATATGGACATTGGAAAGCAGAAACAGTAGCTTCCTTACTTGCTTCCTTTATCATGGTATTAGTAGGTTTACAGGTTTTATATGGTGCAGCTTCTTCTCTATTTGTTGGGAATGCTGAATCTCCAGATATGCTTGCAGCATGGACAGGAATTTTTTCTGCTTTTATTATGCTATTTGTTTATCAATATAATAAAAATTTGGCAAAACAGGTGAAAAGTCATGCAGTAATGGCTGCTGCAAAAGATAATCTATCTGACTCCTTGGTGAGTATAGGAACCGCAATTGGTATCATCGGATCTCAATTTGGGATGCCTTGGCTTGATCCTGTTACAGCAGTCATTGTTGGTTTACTAATTTGTAAGACTGGTTGGGACATCTTTAGAGAATCTACACATTATTTAACCGATGGTTTTGACACAAAGGATTTAGATAAGTATAAACAGACAATACTAAAAGTACATGGGGTATTAGAAATAAAGAATATAAAAGGAAGGACCTATGGCAATAGCAATGTTGTAGATGTTGTCATTTCAGTTCCCAGCAATCTAGATATAATTCAAGCACATGAAATATCTTCGAGGGTTGAAGATACATTAATCTGTGAACATAATATTTATGATGTCCATGTACATGTTGAGCCTATAATCACCGAGAGAACTAAGCTTGAATCATAAATATTGAAAGCAACGCCCACCGGGAGCGTTGCTTTTTTAACACTTTATATCTCCCCAGAAACAAACTTCCCATTAAAAAGTACTACACGTTTTGCCGCTCTTCTTGCAACTGCTTCGGCAGAACAACTCGAGTCAACAAGTACTATATTTGCATGATCGCCAACCTGTGGCCACTCACGGTTCCCGTCTTTATCTAATGGTGTAATGCCTCCCGTAATATACGCTAAAGATTGAGCGAGAGCAACTTCATCCACATGTCGGTACAGTTCTGCCAATCTGCCAACCTTTTCTAAGTTATCACCGTTACCAAATGGTGACCAATGATCTGTTAGACTATCCGTACCCAGTTCAACTTTTACCCCTTTTTCTCGAAGCATAGGTAATGGCATTATTATATTGCCGATTGGTACAGTTGAGGTTACGGCTATTCCAAGTTTTGCAAATCTATCAGCTAGCTCAGAAGCAGCTATTTTCGATTCTTCGGCAAAGCCAAATGCATGACTCACTGTTACCTTACCTTGTAAGCTTGCTTCTTCTGTTAAATCAGCAAGAAGATTCATCGTTTTTAATCCAATGGCATCTCTTTCGTGAAGATGAATATCGATTCCTGCATTTGCTTCAACTGCAAGTTCGACCATGGTATTTAATGATTTTTCTAGGTTATTATCAACACTAAAAGGATCTACCCCACCCACTATAGTAGCCCCTTGTTTCAAAGCTTGTCTCACTTGCTCTACCATATTTGAACGAAGAAGACCGTGTTGTGGGAACGCGACAATTTCAGATGTCATTTTTCCAGTAAAGGCATCTAACGCCAGGTTTGTCGCTTCTAAATTAGATAAACCAATAGCAGGATCAATATTACAATGGGTACGCACATGGGTCGACCCAAAACCAAGGATTGTTTCTAAAATCTTTTCGGCTCTATCCCTTGCAGTGGGTAATAATTTTGGAAGCAGTTCTTTTTCCTCAGCAAATTTATCCAAAATGCTTTTTGCCGGTTTGATCGCCTTCCAAGGTCCTCCATAATATGTTTTATCAATATGTATGTGCATTTCCTTAAAGGAAGGAAGCATTAACAATTCTTTCGTATTATACTTGTCGAGATTATCATTTAATTCCGTTTCTTCTGGAACTATACTGGCAAACCTACCATCCTCAATTTTTATATGACACACCTCTGTAATGGTTCCTGAAACGTGGTCGTCCTCGATATAATATCCTTTTTCTAAACGTACGTTTTTTAGCCAAAATGCTGAATTAGCCATTGCTGCATCCCCCACTAGTTGTTGATTATTATCTAAAATTAAATAATAGAATCACATCACTTATATGTAACCTGCGTCCAAAATAATAGTGGAAGCTCCTACTTGGTTACTTCCACTATTTTATATTATTTTAAATTATCTATATGGTAAGGTGAATCCTTTTCTTCACTTACTACACTAAACGAATTGCCATCAGGGTCGAAGAAATCAAACCCTTTCATCAGACCATAATCATGTATATCTGTTGTTTCAACTCCATTTTGTTTGAGCTGATCGTATACTGGTACAATTTGATCAACTACAAAATTATAATATACGTTTTTGTTTTTTCCTTTAGTTATAAATTCTGTTGGTTGTGGTTTTTCTACTTTTATTAGAGCAAGACCAACCGTCTCACCTTTAAAAACGTACCCTACTCCATGGTCTTCTCCGTTTTCCTGCCACTCATCTACTTTAGTTACACCCAGATTCAATTCATACCATTTTTTAGAACGCTCCAAATCTGTAACAGGAATAAAAATACTGCCTACCTTAAACATCCAAAATCACTCTCCTTATTCTTTGTTCCTCTACAAACGATTATAATTAAATAAAAGTTACATAATCTATAAAAATTTATTGGAGGAAAAATGGCTATTGAAATAAATAATATTGAAGAAGTTTCCTTAAAGTTATATGGATATTGCTTATCTTTAACTAGCTCAGAATGGATTGCCGAAGATTTAGTTCAGGAGACATTGATAAAATTTATTAAAATTAAAAAGGATGATCCAAATAGAAATATAAATCTTTCATTTCTATATAAAACAGCTAGGAATCTATTTATTGATGAAAAACGTAAAAAAACTGAAATTCCAACTTCTCCTAATGAATTATATACCAGTAGTTTTGACCCTACTGAATGGGATAGCTTACTAGAAATTTTAATTAGTACTCTTCCAATTCGCCAGGCTATGCTGTTAACATTAAAAGATGTTTTTCAATACACTTCTGAAGAAATTGCTGAAATGCTAAGAATCAGTAATACTTCAGTAAAAACGGCCCTTCACCGTTCTAGGATTAAATTAAAGGAAAATCATAACTCACCTATACATAATAACAATCAATTACTTACTCCTTCACTAATTAAGGACTTTTCGTTAGCCGTAAAAAAACAACAGCCTCTAAAGATATTTTATTATTATCGATTACTACAAACATCTGATTTCAATGTAAATAGCAATAGAAAGGAAGCATTACATACCATTTTTATAACGGACCCTGATGGGAATATTCTTCAAATATATTCAGCATAAATTACTAAGCATACCATTCAAAATGGAAATAATAGAAAAGCCCAATCCCTCTCTTTTCAGAGGGGTTGGACTTCTCCTAACTTTTTCATAACGACCATTTCAGTCACTAGCAACTCTATTACCCCGTTAGTAAATCCTCTTTCGGATATTTAATTTTGGATACACGTGGTTTCGATAAAGAGTAAACAAGTGTGAGAGGTCCAATATTTCCTAAGAACATAATAAATATGATAATTATTTTTCCTACCAATGTTAAGGAATACGTTAAGCCCATCGACATTCCTACTGTGCCAAAAGCAGAAACCACTTCAAATAATGAAACTAAAAATGGTGCATCCTCTGAGATTGTTAAGATAAATACAGCAAGTAGAACAAAAAAGAGGCTGATACTAGATATCGCCAAGGCACGAAAAACAATTTCATTTGAAATGGAACGATTTGAAATTACTACATCCTTTTTTCCTTTTAAAAAGGAAAGTACCCCAAAGACTATTACTAAAAATGTAGTTAGTTTAATTCCCCCACCTGTTGAAGCACTTCCCGCTCCAATAAACATTAAAATTACCATTAAGAATGCAGTAGATTCATCTATTGCAGCAATATCAATTGTATTAAAACCAGCTGTTCTTGTTACAACTCCCTGAAAATAAGCTGCCCATAGTTTATCAGACAATGTAGATAAACTCGCCAGAGTATTAGGGTTATGAAACTCTAATACAAAAACTAGTAACATCGCAACTACGTTTAAGACGACAGTACCAATTATCATCAATTTTGAATGTAACGAGAATTTTTTTAATTTCTTAGTTTGCCAAACATCTATTAAAACCGTAAAACCAATCCCACCAATAATAAATAAGGTTGTGATAACTGTGTTTACAAGCGGATCGCCAACATACCCCATTAAACTATCTGACCATAATGCAAAACCAGCATTATTAAATGCTGAGACAGAATGAAAAAGGCTGTAGTATAGCCCAGTTCCCCAACCATACTCTGGTACCCATTTAAACGCTAGTAACATCATCCCGATTAACTCAATAGTTAGAGAAAAGATAAACAAATACTTTACTAGTTTAATAATACCACCAATGGATGTCTGATTCAGAGCTTGTTGCACGATAATCCTGTCTTTTAAACTAATCTTTTTCCCGAGCATCATATAGATTAGGACTGCAAAAGACATAATTCCTAATCCACCAAGCTGAATTAAAGAGAGAATGACTACTTCTCCAAATGTCGTAAAAACAGCTGGTGTATCCACTACAATCAGACCTGTAACTGTCGCAGCGGAGGTGGCAGTAAATAATGCATCAATCCATGATATATACTCCGTTGTTGACAATGGCAATTTTAATAAACAAGTACCAATCATAATAAAAACAAAAAAGATTAGTATGAGCAGTTGATAAGGAGAAAGTTTAACACTCTTTTTATACATCATCTTTATAACGCACCTTTCGAGGCTAGTATTCTATTAAAAAAACATACTCGAACCTACATCGCTTTCTCCTCAAAACGTTTTATATCAATATTACTTCCCACCAAAACCAGAATATCTCCTCGACAGATGATATCTTCTGGTAATGGTGAAATATTTATATCTTCTCCTCTTTTAATAGCTAAAATCGTACATCCGTATTTTGCACGTACTTTCAACTCAATAATCGAGCGCTGATCAATTTTTGCTGTTGCAATCAATTCTACGATGCTGTAATCCTTTGAAAGCTCAATATAGTCAATAATATTCTCAGAATCTAGCTTATGAGCAACTCTTATCCCCATATCTAGTTCTGGTTGTATGACCCGGTCAGCACCAATCTTTTCAAGTATTTTTTGGTGGTATGAGTTTTGGGCTTTTACCCATACTTTTAGTCCCATTTCCTTTAGAAGCAATGTACAATGAATACTCGATTGCATATCCTCTCCAATGCCGACAATCGCAACATCAAAGTTCCGTATTCCAAGTGACTTTAATACATTTTCATCTGTAGCATTTGCCACAACTGCATTTGTAGAGTATGGTAACATCGTATTTATTTTATCATCGTTAGAATCAATCGCTAACACCTCATGACCTAACATATCCAATTCCCTGCATAACGCACTACCAAAACGACCTAAACCAATTACTACAAATTGCTTTCTCATAGCTGTCCTCATTTCTATCCTAGCACCAATATTCGAGAAATCGGCGATTGCTTATAGTTAAGCAAAAGCTTATTCGTTAGTTCCACTTATGCGAATTATCCCGCAAAAAAAGACCATCGCAAATAGAATGGTCTTAGGCTAACCTATGACCTTTCTCTCGACTTACATATAACGCTTACGAGGTTAGCTGTCGGATTAGGAATTGAGAGTATCCCTTCTTACTAAGTAAGATTCACCCCGAGATAGCATCGCTATCATAATTGGTTCCCCCGCTCATAAGATTCAGCGAATAAAAGGTGTTGGATATTTATTTTTAATAATTTAATAATCAAAATCTACTCCCGTTTTCGTTTGTTGTCAACATGTATTTTTATAGAATGAAACCTAACATTTCCATTTTGCTTTCATCACCTCCGATAATGTCTCTTACCTTACCTTGTACAATTTTTATAACTCCTCGACTTTACTAAGTTATTTTTACTTTTATCCTCCGGATAGATCGAGTAGTTTTTTGCAAATACTACCATTATTAAATTCGAAAGAGAGGAATATCTAAATGCAACAGAATCTGCGACCTAAAAAGAATTCGGGTTCAGCTTTCGCTGGTACTAATCCCCAAAAGGTTAAACAGGAAATTCAAAGAGATGTAAGCGAAGGACAAGGTGCGATGACTTCCCGAGAAGCAGGGGCAATGAAGGATTAAGAAAAAATTAGAAACAAAATATATGATAGCGGATAAAGCAGAGGATATTTTTGTATGGTTAATCAAATATTAACAAAGTAAAACAACTTATAAGGAGGTTAGCTCATGTATTTTTATAAGGAAGATTTGATTAATATGATTGTTCCTGATAAACCCGATCCTTCTGCAGCAAAAGTACTTCAAGAAACATTAGGTGGCCGTTTTGGCGAGATGAGAACTATGATGCAATTCTTCTTCCAAAGCTCAAATTTTAGAGGTAACCAAAAGCAGTACCGCGATTTAATTAGAGGGGTCTTCCTAGAGGAAATTAGCCATGTGGAACTAGTTCAAACTACAATCAATCAATTATTAAATGGTTCTGGAGAAGAAGCTGTTGGTGCAGGTGGTGATACAGGTGCTCCATTAGAGGATGCAATAAAACATGCAAATCCTCATCACTTTATTATGGGCGCACAAAGTTCGCTTCCTGTTGACGCTGCAGGAAATCCATGGAATGGAAACTATGTTTATAGTCATGGTAATTTGATTAGTGATTTACTTGATAATGTAGTTTTAGAATCTACTGGTGTTCTCCAAAAAACAAGAATATATGAAATGAGCTCTAATAAGACATTTAGAGAAACATTGGCTTTCTTAATTGTTCGTGATAATGCTCATCAAAATGCATTTGCAAAAGCTCTGGAAACCCTCGGTGTGGACTGGGCAAAAATCTTCCCAGTGCCGAATTATGATATTAACAAGTATCCGGAGTGTAGAAAATATGTTGAAATGGGCTTCCATAATGCACAATTTAATTTTAGATTAGATGAAACACTAATGGGACAAATCTTCCAAGGTGAATCCCCAAGTAGAGACGATGGTACTCTTCAAGTGGTACCGCCTCCAGCAGGTCATCCTGTTCCTGTGTTACCAGAAATGCCTAATGAACATAGCCCTGGTATACAAGATTTAAACAGATAAAAAAGCGTCAATCATTGACGCTTTTTATTTTGCTGCTCACATATATAATAATTACCTGCCTTACTTTTACGCGTTTTATATTTTTGGCTCTGTTAAAGGTAAATGTTGATATTTGAAACCTTCTTGAAATCTTTGTATAATTAGGATAAGAACAAACATTCGAGGAGGTCACAAGGTTGAGCAAAGCGTTCAGTAATCTATTAAAACATATCGACAAATTATCACACACAGAGAAAGAGCGTGTGTTTCAATGGGTAAAACGCTATGTTGAGCCTTCTTCCTCTGTTGGTGGTCGCCTAATTAATGAACTGAGAGAAACCCGTTTCAAAGAAGGTTTTCAATGCCCTCATTGTGCGTCTGAACATGTTGTTAGGTTCGGGAAACACAATGGTCGCCAACGCTATCGTTGTAAATGTTGTAGTAAGACATTTACTGATACAACTAATACAGTTCTTTATCGAACTCGAAAGGGCGATGAATGGATTACGTTTGTTGATTGTATGTTCAAAGGTTATTCCCTGCGAAAATCTGCTGAAATCGTAGGGGTTACTTGGGTTACACTTTTTTATTGGAGACACAAATTATTGAGTGCCTTAAAACAAATGGATTTTGAGCAATTTGAAGGTATCGTTGAAGTTGACGAGACCTATTTCCTATACTCCCAAAAAGGACAACGTGGCATTACTGACCGCAAACCTCGTAAGCGTGGTGGAAAATCCAAACATAGAGGCATTAGCCACGAACAAGTATGTGTTCTTGTTGCAAGAGACCGCACCAAAGCAACAGTATCAAAGGTCGCTTGTATGGGGCGTGTAGTGAAAACTAAAGTTGATAATATGATTGGCTCTAAACTGACACCTGACAATGTGCTTGTGACAGATGCTTGGAGAGCCTATAAAACCTATGCAAAGGAAAAAGGTTTAGAGCATTACCGAATTAAATCAGACGGTGGCAAACACGTTATTAAGGGTTTGTACCACATCCAAAATGTCAACGGTCTTCATTCTCGTATGAAACAATGGATAAACCGTTTTAAAGGCGTGGCTACAAAGTACCTTGACAATTACCTTGCTTGGTTCTTATTTGTGGATAGTCGAAGTAATGAAAGCACTAAACACAATATAAAAGAACTTTTATTAACATCATTTGTATTTGAAATGACGGATACTTATGATAGTTTGCGTCTTTCAAAATTCATTATCTAAATCTATTTATGTAAATTTATTAGGAGGTCTGTCCATTGAAAGTAGATACTTTGAATGTGAATTATCTAATTGACGGAAAAATCTCAGTCATACCAACAAATATGTTTTACGAACAATTAGATGAAGAAGAATTTCAAAACATTCGCTTTGAAGTCCAAGTGAATAATCACCAAATTCAATCTAAGTTATCCAGTTCTATTGAATATGCAGTAAAGTATTTACAGAAAGAACTTCCAGACAATATCAGTATCGCTTGTTGTCAATCTTGCCGACATGGTAACTTTAATCCATTCGGTGATTTAGAAAATGAGATATTCTGCTTAAAAGATAAGACTTTTCTCAATCGGGATGATGTGGTTGAAATCTTCTCCAAACAGGATAAATCTTTTGGTAGAAGGAGTAGAAAACTTCTTGATTTTTGTAAAAGTTATAAACCTATATCTGAGAATGAAAAATACACTTACAATGATTGGGGTTTAGAAGAATTATCTTAATTCAAATTACAAAAGTTAGGGAACCATTTAGGTATCCCTAATTTTATAATGAATATCAACATTAAAATTTAACACAGCCATATTTTTAAAAATTTGCTAGTACCTACCTCAGTTGAACTTTTTCCTTTAAACCTCTTTAATGTCGCTACGATAAGAAAGCTGACGATTACTAATAATAGCCAGGAACTTACTTTTCCTAGATGAACTAAGCTCCACGCATCGGTTTGGTTCGGATATTCCCAGGCTCCAAAGAACGTGGCAATGTTTTCAGCTACCCATATGAAAAATCCAATGAGTACAAAAGATAGTGCGAGTGGCATTCGGTAACGTGTTCCATTAACCTCATATATGACCCATGTTCGCCAAAAGACGATAATCACAAGGAAAGATAACCACCAGCGTACATCAATCCAATAATGGTGTGTGAAAAAGTTTAAATATATTGCAGCTGCAAGCGGTACTACCACTAAAAACGGTGGCCACTTAATCAGTTCAACATCTAAGCGTCTCCAAGCCTGGCAAAGATAACTAGCTACACTTGCGTACATGAACCCACTATACATAGGTACTCCATAAATTTTAAAATATCCTTCCTCTGGATAGGACCAGGAGCCCATATGCACCTTAAAAAGTTCAAGTGCTAACCCAATAAGATGAAACAATGTGATTACCTTTAGTTCATCCCCAGTTTCAAGTCCAGAACGCAACATCCACCACTGCATCAAAAGGCAGATAATGAGCAGCCAATCATATCTTGGCAGCAAAGGAAGTGGAAGGATTTTTGTTAATGCTAAAGACACAAAAATTACTACAGGAAATAAACATGATAGTGCCTGTTCCCACCCAAAATAAACAAGCTGTTTTAGCGATCTAATGATTTGATCCTCCCAGAGGTTATTCCTGAATGTTGACTCACGTTTCATAATACACCTCTTACTTGTTCTAATTGATTATATTTTACTTTATTATTTATTGTTTTACAATAAAATATTATTAATTTTAATTATATTATTGTTGTTTTAATATTTCTATAAAAAAAAGCATTTCTCATTCAGAGAAATGCTTTAATGTTTTATTAATACATTTACTATATTCTTTCGCTACTAGGTAGAAGTACTTTACTATTTTTGTTTAAATTTCCCCTACTCTTGAACTTGTAACTTTCTTATTAAACCTTTTTTCTTTAATAAACTATTAAGCTTCTCTGAGCTTAATAGCATTGCCGCGACAAAAATAACAACAATGATTGGGAAAATTCCTATTGTTACATACGATGCAATGAACCCAAGTAATGGAGGCACAAATGTACTACCTGTATATGCCATAGCCATTTGATATCCCATAATGGTCTGAGAATGCTTCTTTCCAAAACGTGTTGGCGTTTCGTGTAACATACATGGAAATATTGGTGCTAATCCTAGGCCAACCAGTACAAAACCTACTAATGAAAAAATTGATGGTAATGGTAAGATTAGCAGTAATGCCCCTGCTAAAGCGATAAACTGCCCCGTCCGGATGAGCGTACGATTAGTTACCTTAAAAGTTATAAATCCTGTAATAAATCTACCAATCGTTATTCCGCCGTAATAAAATGATACCCATTTTGCAGCAGTCGCCACGGGTAAATCCTTTACATTAACCAAGTAGCTACTTCCCCATAATCCTACTGTTGCTTCAACCCCACAATAAAACAGAAAGGAGAATAGAGCCAATTTTACCCCTTTAATTTGTAGGGGTTTGATATTACCATTTTCTTCATTTAGTGAGACGCTTTTTGATTCATTATGCACCTCGTTCGATTCGACACTATATATTGCAGTCACTTTGTTCCATAAAGGTAAAGTAAAAAACAAAATTACTACTAATAAGAATTGAATTCCAGCTATTGTCAGGTAGCCACTGCTCCAAGATGTTTCTCCTGATATAAACTGAGCCATTATAACAGGACCTAGTGTAGCTCCAACCCCCCAAAAAGAATGTAACCAACTCATATGATGTGCCTTATAGTGTGTAGCCACATAATCGTTTAATCCGGCGTCAATTGCTCCAGCACCTATTCCAAGTGGAATGGCACATAAGAAAAGCCAAATTATAGAAGGTGCAAAATAAAATCCTAGTAATGCTCCAGCAGTCATTAATGTACTTACAAATGTAACTTTCCCAGTTCCAAATTGTTTAAGAACCCTTCCACTAAATAAACTGGATATAATGGTACTGCCTGCAATCGTCATAAATAGTACCCCAGCAGTCTCAAGTGGGGCTCCAAAGTCTTTTTGCATCACAGGCCATGCTACCCCTAATAAAGAATCAGGTAACCCTAAGCTGATAAAAGCCAAATAAATGATTATTAAAAGTAAAGTTGCCATACTATCTATTCTCCCATATTAATTATTAATTTGAATTTATCTAGTAACTTGCGGTTTGTTTATCATCAGATTAAGACCAAGACTTTGCAAACCTATTAAATAGTCTTGTTTCCAATCACTAATTACTAGCTCCGGCAGATGTTCCGAGGGTATATATTTTGAGCTGCGAATTGCTATTTTATCTAATATTGCACTTTCAACATCACCACTACAGAAAATCATTTTATGTGGGTTAATGATTGCTACAAATGTGGCTACTAATCTACTAATTGCATCAATTTGAGAACCCTCTTTGATCAAAACATCTGCAGATGGATTTCTGTTTTCCAATGCTTGACGATAGTTTCGGTCATTATATTGAGGAACGAATGAAACCTCTCCAGCAAAAAAAGTACTTCCTCGTACCACATCTCCATTTACTAAAAATCCTGCTCCAGGACAATTTTGACCGGAATAGAGATAGATTAGCGATTTGTTATCCTTACTCCCGCTATTATTATGATATCCTAGCACAGCAGCATTCATATCGTTCTCCACAACAACAGGTATCGAAAATTGTTTCTCTAAGTATCCCTTTAAATCTATATTTTGAAATTGTTCATACCCTGGTATATAAAAAATCCGCCCACTATCAACAGAACCAGGAACACCAATTGCCAAAGAACTAATCTTAGGATTTGTTTCTAGTAAGTTATCTATATAGTTTGTTAATAGTTGTAAGCCATTGTCTTTTAGCACACTTGAAACGCTGCCTTGTTCCTTTATTTCTCCTACACAATTAAAAATTGTATAATTCGTCTCTGTACCTTCTAAAAAAATGGCAAGTCCAAGCATATGTTCAGGATTATATGTATATCTTTTTGCTCTTCTCCCACCACTTGATTCATCTAGACCCACTGAAATAATTTCTCCGTCCCTCTCCATCTGCGTTAGGAACTTACTTATCGTTGGAAAACTAATTTCTAATTTATCGCTTAGTTCTACTTTTGTTGCACTTCCAAGCTCTAAAAGAGTTTCGCGAATACCACTAAGGATAACCTTCCTCATAGATTTTGGAGTTGGTTTCACAAGCGTCACCACCTATAACATATACTTTTTAAAGATGTTTAATAAGTACCCAATAATAAACTTATTAAACATGTTTAATAAGTTCGATGCTATCATATCATATACAATTAGCCTTAACAATCACGATTTTTTAAAATTAGTGGGGCTTGTGGTGCTTTGTTATATGAAGTTTAACTAGCAAGCTCCTACAGATTAAAGTATAAAAGATTGTTGCTGAACATAGAAAAGACAGTATAAAACCCTCCTTCCAGTTTAGGCTTTAAAGCAACAAAATTTCCTAAACAGCCGTATAAAAAAATGGTACGTAGTAGAATTAGTCTTTCTAATCTCTATCACATTACTTTATTTGGTATCTTCATCGTTATTTATAGGTAGAATACCATTAGTAATCTTGTATAATACTTTACTCAGTATATTCATTATTAAATATAGGGTTAGATAAACAATGACGAAGAATATAATATATTTTATAATCGTATTTTGAAATTGTTCCGCACTCCAATTACCAAAGTAGTATATACAAATAAATGCTATAAAAATTGCTCCAATATATGAAATTGTTACACTTAAAATTTGTGGCTTAGTTAATACCTTTAGTGATACCTTTACTTTATTAAAGATACGAAGAAGTAGGATAATACTTATAACTATGCTTAAAAAGTGAAACATAAAGATCACCTCATGAATCTATTAGAGTATACATCTACAGCACTTCACTTTACTTTATGACCAAGAATCCAATCAAGTCTGTTAGTAATAAGTTTCTTTGGAATATTTTTAAGAACAATATTTCTCGCGTGTATAGTCAGAGGGTTCTCAAGCTGTACCATTCGTGCCATCTTTCTAGATTGGTTAATTATTGATCGTGTTCTTTGTTTTCTAGTATGTTCATAACTTTGAAGGGCTCCTTGTAGACTGCCTATTCCTTTTAAACTTTGAGATAAAACAATGGCATCCTCTATAGCTTGGGCACCACCTTGGCCTAAGTTTGGTAACATTGGATGTGCAGCATCTCCTAACAGTGTCACCCTCCCCTTACTCCAACGTGTTATAGGAGGAAGATCATAAATATCATGGTGTAATATTGAGGTTTCCTCGGTAGCATCAATAGCGAGTTGAACTGGTGGATACCAGTCTTCGAAGTACTTTTTCACTATTTCCTTTCTTCCTTCTGGCTGAGTCTGTTTGCCTTCTTGTGAATTTATTGCAGCAAACCAGAAGACTTTGCCTTCTCCAAGATGAGAGAAGCCAAATCTTTTACCTCTCCCCCAGGCTTCAAAGCCACCACCATCTTCCATCTGGTATTGAGAATTAGCAATATCACAAATACCTCGAAAAGCAGTAAATCCCGCATATCGAAGTTTTTCTTCCCCGAATAATTGTTTTCTAACTAAGGAATGTATCCCATCAGCACCTATTAGAATATCGGCATCTTCATTAGTTCCATCTTCAAAAAATGCAGTTACTTTATTTTCAGTTTGGGTAAACTTTACTAATTTTTTATTGAGTTGAATTTTAGTATTAGAATTCAGTTTATTAACTAAAATAGATACTAATTTAGCCCGATGAATTAGATAGCTATATGTACCATAACGATTTGCTTGCTCATGCGTTGGAAGCTCAACTATAAGCTTTCCATCCCATGAACGGATCTCTGCTTTCCCAACATGAGCTCCACTTGATACTACATTTTTTTCTACACCTAGCGTCCCTAGTGCTTTAAGTGCATTTGCTGCTAAAACAATTCCTGCCCCTACATGAGTTAATTGGGCTGCCTTTTCAAAAACTTTTACTTCGTATCCTTCTTTTATTAAAGCGATCGCTGTACATAGACCACCTATTCCAGCTCCTATAATGATAACCTTTTTACTCATTTGTAAATCCACCTTTTTGTTTCGTTCCTATGATACTTCAATAAAAAAAGAAAAACTCCTTCTCAAGTTCCTACAACTCTTATTTTTCCAATAAAAAAGCAGTGTGACCCACAATTGTGAATCCACTGCTAAGAAAATACATTATTTATTAATAATCTTATTAACCATTGGAACTACGTCAGTTGCTAATAATTCAATGCTTTTAGTTACCTTATCAAATGGCAACCCACCAATATCAACCTGAGCTAGAAAACGTGTATGGCCAAACAACTCGTACTGACGGTGTATTTTCTCTACAATTTGCTGGGGGCTTCCTATAAACAATGCTGTCTCTGGACTAGCCATCATCTCAAAATCTTGTCTCGACATCCTGGTTCCCATACCACGTTGGCTATTCACATAGGACCAATAGTTTGAATAATAAGGGAAGAACTCATCTTTAGCTTGCTCATTTGTTTTAGAAATATACGTATGGCCAGTTACACCAACTTTTAGCTTTTCTGGTGAATGGCCCGCTTCTAGACCCGCTTTACGGTAAATTTCAACAAGTGGTTTAAAGCGTAAAGGGTCTCCTCCTAAAATAGCTAATGCCATTCCAACTCCGAATATTCCCGCACGCTCTGCACTCTCAGGGGTTCCACCAACTCCAATCCATATTGGCAGTTCATCTTGTGCAGGTCGCGGTGCGATTTCAGCATTTTGTAAAGGAGTTCGGAAATTTCCTGTCCATGTTACTTTTTCATTTTTATTTAATTGTAAAAGTAGGTCCATATGCTCTTTAAAGAGCTCATTATAATCGTTAGTGCTGTACCCAAATAGAGGAAATGACTCAATAAAAGCCCCTCGACCAGCCAAAATTTCAGCACGGCCATCTGATAGCAAATCTAATGTTGCAAAATCCTCAAACAGGCGCACTGGATCTAATGTACTTAACACACTAGTAGTACTTGTCAATTTAATATTCTTTGTTACTTGGGCAATTGAAGCTAAAATAACGGCTGGGGAAGAAGCAGCATAGTCTAACCGGTGGTGTTCCCCTACCCCAAACACATCTAAACCAGCTTCATCAGCAAGTTGGGCAGCTTGTACAATCTCTTTTAATCTTTGCTTTGCTGTTATCATTTCCCCCGTTATTGGGTTTGGGCCTATATCTGCAAGTGTGTAGATACCTATTTCAAATTTTTTATCTGTAGATGACATCGTTTTCTTCCTCTCTGATGTAACTAATTTCCTGAGATTTTTATTTATTACATTCTATTCTTTAATAAAAATGTCAGCTATAATCAATTTCACTACTTACTTTATGTAAGTAAGTATATTAAAGTAATAAAATGTTGTCAAGTAACTTTAAAACTGGTCGATTCCCTAACCTATTAGCCTAAAAATAAAAAACTCATAAACACTTTATCCCAATGTTCACGAGTTTCTTTCATTTGACCTCAATTAATACCTGACTTTATAAATGGAATAGCTGATTGAATAAAATCCTCTGGAGCTTCCTTGTCAATTGTTCTTTTCCATTCTACTGATAAACCGTAAATTCCCCAACTAAGCATTACCGCAGTAACCTTTAATCCTTTTTCATCATTCGCACCATGTTGTTTCGTTAAAATTTTATAAAAGATTACCTCTAGCTGATCTCGAATAATCCGCGCAATTGTATCCTCGTATCCCCTGTGACACCGATTTGATAAAGAGCATTGAAATTCGGTTATCGCTTTAAAAATGTGAATAAAAACTTCATCAGTCAGTTCAGTATCTTCGTATAAACTACCATCCAAATTAACTAACAATACCTCTGATAAAACCTTATTTAATAGGTCATATATATCTTCAAAATGATAATAAAAGGTTGCACGATTAATCATAGCCTCAGTTGTAATATCCTTAACAGTAATATCCTTGAATTCCTTTTTGCCCGAAAGCTCAATAAAAGAATCCATAATTAACTTACGTGTTCGTAGAATTCGAGGATCCGTCTTTGTTTCACTCATCTCCAAAACCCCTCCTACTTTTCCAACAGTTTCACCAAAATGTCGTATAAACAACAAATCCAACAATCTATTGGTATCTCTGACTATCATTATGAACTACCATTACCTTATAAACAAGTGGGACAAAGGGACAGCTCCCTTCTCCCAAAATGAAAGGAAGATGATTTTGATGAGTAACAATATTAATATGATTTGTGATTTACAAACAGGGGTGTGCGGTGTAGTTGAAGAGGAAGAAGTAGAGATAATTGATTTTACTGAACCAAAGAAAACAATCGACCTTTACTATGTGACTGATCCCATTTGCTCTCACTGCTGGGCACTTGAGCCTACACTAAGACGTTTTAAAGAGGAATATGGGCATTATTTCAACTTTCATACTGTAATGGGAGGGCTATTAGAAAAGTGGGGTGACAAACCCGTTGATCCTGCAAACGGGATTTTTGGTCCCGCTGATGTTGCCGGACATTGGAGAGAAGTCGGAGAGTTTTCTCGTATGCCAATTGACGGTTCTCTAATGATTGACAATCCAGTTCAGTCATCATATCCGCCATCCCGCGTGTATAAAGTTATTCAAAAGCATCACAATAATGAGATTGCATATGCATTTTTACGACATGCAAGAGAAGCGCTTTTCGCTTTCAATGAAAATATTGCTGATGATTTCGTTATGTCTCGACTCGTAAATGATATCGGTCTTAATGGAGAAGCAATTGTAAAAGAAGCGAATGATCAAACTGTCCAAGATTTATTAAACGAGGACTTTGCTCTTACTAGAAATCTTGGAGTAAGAGGATTCCCAACCATTGTCATGATAAATGAGGAAAAAAAGGGAGTAAAAGTAGTCGGGAGTCGTCCTATAGAAAACTATGTTTCCGCATTAACTAGAGTCTTAAACAATGAAGAACTCAAAGGAAAGCAGGTTCCTACTCTATCTAACCTTCTGGAAAAAGAGAAACTATTATTCTCAAAAGAGATTGAAGTTATGTATGATTTAGCTCAAGATGAAATTCACGCATATATTGAAAATCAATTGATTCTTGAGACTTATGAAAAAAAAGAGTTACTTGGAGAAATATATATAGCTAAAAAATGAGTTCGGTCGTGCCTGTTCGTGACAGGCACTCTTTTTATGGAGCCCTCATTTGGCTCATGGTCATTTATACACTAATTTTATTTATGACCTTCTAACCTGTTTACACTTAGAATTGACATAGTCTTACCACTACCTTACACTTCAGTTTATTCAAATACTATTTATATAGAAAGGAAGAAAAGGATGAGTACGGAAATACAGTCCCTCAAAGAAAGAGCAGTATCATTTTTACAACTCGTTGTATCAGGTGAAGTTCGCATAGCATACGAGCGTTACGTTGGATCTGATTTTCGGCACCATAATCCCTTTTTCCCTGGAGATGCAGATTCACTAATGCTAGCCATGGAAGAGGATGCAACCCAAAATCCCCATAAAATACTTGAAGTTAAACTGGCTATCCAAGAAAATGATACCGTTTCAGTATTGTCACACTTGAAACTAATAACAGATGATCCAGGTGTTGCACTTGTACATATATTCCGTTTCCAGGATAACCAAATCGTTGAATTGTGGGATATAAACCAATCCGTCCCAGATCCATCTCCTAATAAGAACGGGATGTTTTAACACATAATTAATTTAGAATTTTAGTCCCCGTCTAGCTCATTCCATTTTACAAAATTGTTTTCCATACAAAAGAGCGTTAACCCTTGGATTAACGCTCTTTTGTTTCTTATTAGTTTTGATTATCCTCGTCATTTCTGTACTCTAAAAGATCTCCTGGCTGACAATCCAATGCCTTACAAATTGCCTCTAACGTAGATAACCGAATTGCTTTAGCTTTCCCATTTTTTAAAATAGAAAGGTTCGCCATTGTTATTCCAACCCTTTCCGAAAGTTCCGTAACACTCATTTTTCGTTTCGCCAACATTACATCAATATTAATAATAATTGCCATTGTATTCACCTCAGACCGTTAAATCATTCTCTGATTTTATAGTAATTGCTTCTTGTAAAAGTCTTTGAAGAACAGCGGCGAATACTGCAATTACCATCCCAGCAAAAGCAGGGACCATTCCTACTATGGCAAGACCAGGAGCATCGTCAAGTTCAGCTAACATAAACACAAATGGCAAAATTGCCAAATACAAACCACTGAATATGATTGCAAGTAATTTTATATTCTTTAAAGCCTTTACTGATAAATCAGAGAAAGCATAGTTCTTATCAATATAACCTAAAAGTTTAAACGCCTGGAACAAAGCTCCAAAAAATGGTATCACCGATAAATACATACCTATTACGATAGGATATAGTATATGAGCGTAATCTGGATTAACTGGATTATCTAATAAAGAATATAAACCAAAAATACTTAAAGCAAGAACTGGGACTCCCATTAGAAAGACAGTTACCTTTAAGAACAGGGTAGTTCTTAATTTCATAAAAAGCACCTCTTTTAACATTATTTCATCTTGAGTATAATAATGTATTTATCGTTTGTCAATAAATTATTAATGTTTTACTGCAACCTAGTATCCTACTCTAAACAACACGCTCTTATAAACTGAAAAAATTTATATTTCATGGGGACCACTTTGTTAAATAACTTTCTTAATGGTGTTGAGCTTTAAAAACAAAAAAATCACCTTACTCTAAATAAACACTAGAAGTAAGGTGATTCCAATTAACGTGATACTTTTGGTGGTTGGCACACGTCACATTTACGTTGATGATTATTTTTAAATTTGGTAAATGTTTTTTCGAAGTTGTTTCCACAAGAACATTTAAATAAAAGCTTTTGAGAGAAACCGTGATATTCCGTAGTTAGCAGCTTACTCTCCGAGTTGTTCTCAACAAATTCTTTAATTTTGCCGATTGTCCAGCGTTTATTCATTCTCTTACACCTCCAGGTTATTAGTACTTGTCGGAGGCTTTTTATTGCATCCGTTCAATTATAGGCATAAGTCGTAATTATCCTAAGTTTTCTCATTATACCATGTATTAATTCACAATTAATAGAAAGGTGGGTCTTTCACCTTAAGCGAATTGGTTTCTACTTGTTATTCCCAATAGTAATTTATTAATTGAACTAGAAGTTAAATTTCTTTTTTATCCCATTCCAAAAGCATTCGTGACAACTACCCATTTTCTCTCTAAAACGGGGCAATTCGTACATAGGTGAGTATAATGTAGTGACTTGAATAATATAAAGAAAGGGAGTACGAATATGGAGTTAAACATTTCTAATGTTAATGCGGCTTCTGTAATGGGAGCATACGCACCACCACAACCATCTTATACTGCACCAACTTATACTGCACCTACCTATACAGCACCTAGTTACGGATATGCACCTAGTTATGGATATGCTTGTCCAGTACCTTGTAACGATACGTTTATATTAGTTGTTGTGCTGTTTATTTTATTAATTATTATAGGAGCTTATTACTGTTAGTTAGAAAGCGTCAATTAGATTTTAATAACGTATCCTAATTATAAAACCCTGTATTTCCATTCATTAGAGATACAGGGTTTTTAACCTTCATATTTTTCTCATTATATTTTACATCATCGATGCCTTTAGTAAATTTCTTGCTCGAAATAGTCTCGTTTTAATTGTTGAAATATTTAGGTCCAGAAATTGTTGAATTTCTTTTAAATCTAGCTCTTTCACATAGGTTAGATATAAAATTTCTTGATATTTTTCAGGCAAGCTCTTAATCTGGCTATAAATTTCATCCTTATTTTGTCGGCTCATCATTTCCGATTCAGGCGTGATTTGAGTAGAGATAAAGAATTCCGAGGTTGGGCTTACGTTTTGATGATACTTGGTTCTAAGATAATCTTTACATTGATTTTTAGTTATCGTATACAACCAAGCTTTAATAGATTGAAGCTCCCCCAATTGCTCTATGTGAATATAACATTTTAATAGAACCTCTTGAACAATATCTTCAACAAGATAGGGATCCATAATATATCTCCAAGCCAATTTTTTAAGCTCTGTACTATATGTTTTAACAATTGTATCAAACTGCTGGTTAAGGCTTTCTCTCATACTCAACTCACCACCTAATTTATACCCTTAATTTACATAGCAGGAGATTAAAGATGAGAATTGTATCGAACTCCTATTCCCACCTTGTCCACCCTTACTACCGTTACTAGTTCTAGTAAATATCCTCTATCTCATGAATATATAAACGATATTCCTTTTGATCGGCTTTACTATTTTTCACCTTCAGTTTGCCTTCATAAAGAATGTCCCCGGTTTTTAAATCACCTATAAATAAGGAATGTCCTTTCTCAATTTTCTGAACGGCATACACTTTACCATTCATTAACTTCAAGTAGGGTGATTCGTCGCCATTCTCCGAAAGTACTATATCAAATTTTTGTACCTTGCCCCATTTCTCAGTTTCAATATCATATTGGCTAACCTCTAAACCAGTAGCCGTATGAGTGGGAATAAAAATTGTAGAACCAAAGATTGACGCAGCACCTACTTGCTCTAATAGTTCTTCTGGTACTACTAATTTTTCTAGCTTATTATTTTCTACATTGTATATAGCGTAATCAGTAGAAACCACCTCTGATTCATAGGCCATTTCATATTCGCCTTGAGTACTGCCATCTTTATAACCCATAATTTCAATAAAAATGTATTTTTCAGGTCGAATAGAGAAATAATCATTCTTTATTCTTATGTCTGACCATCCATTTTCTACAGTTGGTGCAGTAAGTATTAATTCAGTTGAAAGTAATTTATTATCTTTAATATTAAATGTGTATACGTTGAACTCATCATTGTTTCTATCGTCATTCGAAAACTCTTGTGTGAAGACCTTCAACTCTCCTTTTACAACCTGGACATCTACAACATCTATCCAGCTATTCTTTTTACTTTTAGGTAAATCCATTTGAATGGTAGATGTTTCTCCAGACTTTTTATCTAACACCTCAATATCAAAGGAAGACTTTGCCGTTTCATAATAACCATCTCTTTCAATACTTGCGTATGCTAGAGTACCTTCATCTTCATAAAAGTAATTAGGCATTGTATCTTTACCACGCATAAAACTCTTATGCGCCTCTATTAATTTTTCAAAAACTGGCGAATTGATATTACTAATCATTTGTTCTAGAGGTGATCTATTTTCGAGACTAATTGTTTCTTTTTTAGATATTTGTAAGGATTTATATATACTTCCATTTTCATAACTGCCATACATATTTATTTTTTTCACTTCATCTTCATTTCCACTTACTTTTTCAAATTCAATTTGTATACTTTCATCTGCAGCCATACCAGATTGTATATAGAAACTTCCAATAACGATCACTGTTACAATACAAAGCGTGACTATTTTCCAATATCGTTTCATGTTGCAGCCTCCCTTTACACCCTTATTTTATTTTTTATGAGGAAATTACCTGTCCAAATGGTACCAGCCAAAACAAGTAAACCGGTTCCCAGTTCCATAAAAAATAGTTCGTGTGTATAAAAATAGTCTTCAAGAATAAAAGCATTAACTAATAGTGGTGCTAAAAAGACGAAAGCAGCTACAGCAATATAGAGAATGGCATATAAAATTCCCTTTAAACGATAAGAGCGTTCAAACATGATAGCCGTGAAGGCAATAAATACTGCTGCCATACCAGTACCGTAGTATAAAATAAATTCTATAAAACTTTTCGGGAACAAAATCGCCAAGAAATATATACTAGTAATTTCATTTATCGATAGATCCATACGAAATTCGTTTGGTATCATCCATTTTAAAATTTGGCTTTCTACTGGTATTAATAGTAACTGTAATGCTATGAATCCCAAAACAAATAGCAATATTGCTGTTGCCTTTGCTAAATAGATATTAATACGTTCTGTAGGTAGTACTAACAAACGATAACTAAACGTATTTTTCCCAAGCCAATCACGATACCAAATGAAAAACACGTAAATCATTAATACTATTCCGCATACTACTACTGGTCCCATAAACCAAATTGTCTGTGAATAATGTACAAAGGACATTTCTCCATATGAATCTAAGAAATCGCTGACTGGAAGTAATTCCTTGTAAATTTGTTCATTTGCTCGCCCCATATATTTTCGTGATTCATAAATCATTCCAACTAGTTGAGAAACAATCGTAATCCCCATTAATACTAAATATAAATTTAAAAAACGGGTAAATTCGAAATTAACCAATTTTAAATAACGATTCATGCCTGGTACACCTCTCTCATTACATCGATTACTGATTTCCCTTCATTCTCTCTAACATCTTCTGTCTCAAATTCTTTTAAAACTTCGCCGTTATCTAATAAAACTACCTTATCAATTAAATGTTCAATATCATTAATTTCATGAGTAGTAATTATGACACCACGATCCTCCATTAAATGACTTGTAAAAGCATCGGCAATTTGTTCACGGCTAAATATATCAATACCTGAAAACGGCTCATCCATTAAGATATAATCTACATCCATTGCTAAACCAAGTAACAAGTTCACTTTTGCTGTGTTACCCTTCGATAATTCGGAAATTCGGTCAGTTTCTTTTAGTTTAAAAAACTGGAGAAGTTCGTCTGCTCGTTTCTGATTCCAACAATCATAGAAATCATTCATAAACGTAAACGCCTCTTTTATTTTCATTTGTGGAAGCATTGTGATGGTATCAGGAATAAAAGTAATTTTTTCATAGCTCTTTTTGCTTAACTTTTCACCATCTATAAGGATTTCACCACTATCAAATGGGGTTAATGCCATTATTGCCTTCATAACCGTTGTCTTTCCAACTCCATTTATCCCAATTAAACAAGTAATCTTTCCTTTTTCGGCTGTAAAGGAAACACCCTTTAGAACTTGCTTCCTACCAAACTTTTTTCTTACATCTTTTACTTCAATCACATATATACCCCCTATTAATTACTTTCCCTTTCGTACTCTCTTTTCACTAAATTCAACACTTCATCTAAAGGTACGTTTATAGACCGGACTGAGAAAACGAATGTGTCAACTGCCTCTAAAATCAGTTCCTCTCGTACCATTCTCAAAACTTGTTCATCCTTTGTTATACGGCTAGGCAAATTTCCTTCGGTAAAAATCAACCCTTGTTCCTCCATTTCTTTATATGCTCGTTGAGCTGTATTCGGATTAATCTTCATCTTGCTTGCTAATTCTCTTCTAGACGGAATCTCTTCACCAGGTTCAAATACACCTGTTGAAATTTTCTCTTTAAAATACCTAATTACTTGTACATAAACCGGATCCCGATTATTAAACTTTACATCCATAGACCCAACTCCTAAATGTGAGTGTAATACTGTATTAACCAATTAATACAGTACAAATAAAAAAATACATCCCTTGAAAAGTTTATGTGTATTATGTGGATGATACACTATTTATAAAAAAATAGATCAAATCAACTTTTTAACATGTACTAACCATGTAATACACCTTATGCTTGTATTATATGGTTAATACACATTTCTTGTCAACAGCCTTTTATTTTTTTAAGAAGCATTTATCAAGACCTTTAGAACTGGTTTCCTCTGCATCTATACAAATACATTTAGATTTTCAAATTAAAATAGGTGTTAATCCTATCCTTGGATTAACACCATCGTAACAAAATAGCTTACTCCCTACTCCCGTTCTCTTGCCCTCTGCGTATCTCTTATATTCTTTTGAACAGTTATAGCTGCAAATAAGCTAAGAACAAATGACATTCCATAAAATCCTTTTTCACTTAAAACAATACTCCCCGCATTGTATAAACCAATGGCCATTAAAGAAATTGATACAATAAGTGCAAACCAACTAATTCCGTAATAAATACCAGTAACCGGAATTCCCTCTTCTTTGTCGCGTACTGCCTTTTGTAACGATACAGAAGCATATAGACCAAATACTAAAACAGCAAAGTAGTAGCCTTTTTCGTTTAACTCCATTGCTGCATTAAACAAACCAATAAGATAGGCAGCAACACCTACTACCAACGCTGCCCATGAAGCACCCTTAAAAGCAGCAGTCGGTTCCCCTTCTTTTCTTTCGACTTTCACTTTTGGTTCATTTTGTTTTCCATTATCGATTACAACCTCATTATCATTAGACATTCAAATTTCTCCCCCATCTTTGAGCTACTAAAATAAAGCATCATAGATATCTCCATAATGCTTTATCTTAATCTATTATATAGAAATCCCTTACAAATAATAGATAATTTTAATTTTATTTCCATTTATTATTTTCGTTCAAATTTGGCTCACTTAGTAAAGATGAATCGCAATAGTTAGTGATTTCCGATCCAGGAACATGTTAACTTATCTCATCTCAGATAATCCTTTGTTTACGAAAGCATGGATAATTTCAGCCATTTCCCGAGGAGATTTGTTCTTTTCATTTGCTAACCAATTTTTTATCACATGCATCGTACCACTTACTACAAACAGGTTTATGTACTCTAAGGTCTCCTTGTCATAACTACTATCGGTA
The DNA here is from genome assembly GCF_047246645.1 of Ferdinandcohnia jepli. NCBI lineage: Bacteria > Bacillati > Bacillota > Bacilli > Caryophanales > Bacillaceae > Ferdinandcohnia > Ferdinandcohnia jepli. Next base: position 12,876 of record NZ_JBFOKR010000005.1, on the reverse strand, counting down.
AGCCAATTCTTAAATATAAATTTCTGTGTAATCGTCATACCTTTTTTTTGGAAATGAATATCACTATTCTCGCTTAGAAGTGTTTGACAAACATCACTATTTTCTGCAACATGTTCCAAGGTTTTCACTGTCATTTGCAAAGCTTCTTCTTCACTTGAAAAGTTATATTTGCTAAGTGTACTCACCATACCCTCAATAAATTCATCCTCAATTGAATTAAGTAGATCGTATTGATCCGAAAAATGAGAATAAAATGTAGACCGATTGATATCAGCTAACTCACAAATTTCTTTTATGGTAATACTTGATATTGGTTTCTCTTTTAAAAGTTTCATAAGACTATCTTTTAAAACCATTTGTGTATATTGTTTGCGTCTATCCATTTTTGCACTCAAATTTTTATTCCTCCTATCTTACTATTGAATTTAGCAAGTTAAACAACATAATGCAATAATCTGTTGGGAAACAAACATTATGTAGTAAATTGTATGTTGAATACCCAGCACTGTGTTTATATAATGATAAGGTGAAATTCCGAAACCTTAGAGAGGATGAATAGAGATAAATATTGCAGCACGTATCATAAAACAGAAGAAAGCTGTTGTTATTGCATTTGCAATAATTGCCGTGTTGTCGACAGTGGCACAGTTTTTCGTGTCAGTGAATTACAATATGGTTGATTACTTGCCAGATGATGCCCAATCAACACAAGCACTCGATGTGATGGAAAATGAGTTCAAAGCTTCCGTGCCAAACACAAGGGTTATGATACCTGATGTAACCTTACAGGAAGCTCTCACGTATAAAGATGAATTGTCAGCTATAGACGGTGTCTCCGATGTGCTTTGGTTGGATGACGTAATTGATTTAAAAACTCCCCTGGAAATGGCTGACGAGGAGACTGTAGAAACTTATTATAAAAATGGAAATGCACTGTTTACCATCGGTGTGCGCGCTGGTGATGAGGTTGAAATAACAGACGCCATTTATGAATTAATTGGAGAAAACGGGGCTATTGCCGGGGAAGCGATCAACACTGCCACCTCGCAGAAAATGGCTGGAAATGAGTCTCTTTATGCCGCTATATTATTAGTTCCCATTATTATTTTCATACTCGTCATCTCTACTACTTCTTGGATAGAACCACTATTATTTCTAACCGCTATTGGTGTTTCTGTTTTAATAAACTTAGGAACTAATATATTTATTGGAGAGGTTTCCTTCGTAACTCAATCAGTTGCTCCAATCTTACAATTGGCCGTTTCACTTGATTATGCAGTTTTTCTTCTTCATAGTTTTAACGACTACCGGAAAACAACTAATAATCCAGAAGAAGCTATGCAGTTAGCGATGAAGAAATCTTTCCCCGCTATTACTGCAAGTGCAGCCACTACCTTTTTCGGATTCATTGCACTTACGTTTATGAATTTTGAAATTGGTTCAGATCTTGGCTTGAATTTAGTAAAAGGAATTGTTTTAAGCTTTGTAAGTGTCATGATATTTTTACCAGCATTAACTTTATGGTTATACAAATGGATTGATAAAACAGATCATAAAAGCTTTGTGCCGAGCTTCGCTGGAATTGGAAAGTTTATGCTAAAGCTACGCATTCCTAGCTTAATTATTGTAGGTGCAATTCTAATTCCTGCCTTCTTGGCACAATCCAATACATCCTTTACATATGGTCTAGGTGAATTACCTGAATCCTCTCGTGCAGGAAGTGACTTCGTCAAAATTAAAGAAGCGTTTGGTGAAGCAACACCATTAGTGCTTTTAGTACCTAGAGGTGAGGTTGCAAAGGAGACAGATCTAGTTAATGAATTAGGAGAGCTTGACTATGTAACAAGTGTAATCGCATATGTAAATATGGTTGGATCTGTGATTCCACCAGAATATTTAGATGAATCCGTTACGAATGAATTTTATTCCAAAAATTATAGTCGAATTATCATTAACACTAATCAGGGTACTGAAGGTGAAATTCCCTTCGGAATAGTGGAAAAGGTACAGAAAACTGCAGAGAATTATTATGGAGATAAAGCACTTAGCTTAGGTGAAAGTGTAACCCTCTTCGATATTAAAACAACTGTAACACGAGATAATATTGTTGTTAATACATTGACAATCGGGACGATCGCCTTGGTGTTATTGGTAACCTTTAAATCAATTTCGTTTCCAGTTGTACTGCTGTTAACTATTCAGTCTTCGGTTTGGATTAACTTATCAATACCCTACTTTACAAATTCATCATTGGTTTTTGTAGGATATTTAATTGTTAGTACTGTTCAGCTCGCAGCTACGGTGGATTATGCCATTTTATTAACGGAAGAGTATCAGCATAACCGCAAAGAATTGCCTGCTTTAAAAGCAATCATGAAAACATTGGATCAAAAAACTTTCTCCATTTCCATTTCGGCCGCAATTTTATCCAGTGTTGGATTTATTTTATGGATTACGTCTTCAAATCCGATTGTTTCTTCGATTGGTTTATTGCTAGGAAGAGGTGCTTTACTCGCCTTTGTAATGGTTGTCCTTCTATTACCAGCATTGCTCGTGGTATTCGATAAATTAATCAAGAAAACCACATATCAAGCAAATTATTATGAGGAGAAATGATGATGAGAAAAAAACAAGTACTACTAGTTATGATGGCTGTTTTCTTACTCTTGCCTTCATTTCTTGTGAAAGCCGATTCGACAGAACGAGTGAATGCTGAAACTGTAGAAGGGAAACTCTCTTCTAAGGATGAAGTGGTGTATGCAACGTTACATGCCACTGGTGCTTTAGAAGAAATCTATGTCGTAAACACGTTAGATGTTGCGAAGGCAGGAGAGATTTTCGATTATGGAGTATATACTAGCTTAAAGAACCTGACTGATTTATCAGAATTAACTCAAGAAAGCCAAAATGTTCGAATTAATGCTCCAGAGGGAAAATTTTACTACCAAGGAAATATGAATAAAGATACAGAACTGCCATGGGAGATTTCAATTTCATATTTATTAGATCGACAAAAAATAGCACCTGCTGAGCTCGCTGGCCAGAATGGTCATCTTGAAATTATAATCAAGACATCTGCCAATAACGCTGTTGATAAAGTCTTTTATGAAAATTACTTATTACAGGTTTCATTGCAGCTGCCAAATAACTATGAAAATATTGTAGCCTCAGGTGGCATGGTTGCTAATGCAGGAAAAAATAAACAAATTACCTTTACAGTAATGCCTGGTGAAAACGAAGAATTTAGTGTTGAAGCAGATGTTGAAAATTTTGAGTTCCAGGGTGTTGATATTGCCGCTATTCCTTCCACACTCCCTATCGACACATCGGAAATGGGGAATATGACAGATGCCATGGCAACATTATCAAATGCTATCAGGGATGTTAATAACGGAGTTGCTGAGTTAGAGGATGGAGTTATTCAATTAAATAACGGTGTCTCATCACTAAGAGATGGCTCGGCTCAATATCGAAACGGAATGAACGAAATCGATGGCGCATCCACCAAAATTGTTACTGCTTCAAATTCAATTGGGGATGCCTTAAAAACAATTAGTACTTCCCTTACTTCAAATTCGGAAGAAATGGATCTTACTAAGTTAGCTGAATTACCGGCAGGACTAACTCAATTAGCAAAAGGTCTTACAGATACAGCAAATGGATTAACGAAGTTACAGGAAAGCTACTCACAAGCATATTCGGCATTAGATAGCGCCATTGCTGGTGTACCTGAACAACAGGTTTCAGATGAAGAGATTGCTGGATTATATGCGAGTGGTGCCAATAAGGGCGTATTAGATCGTTTGCTTGCATTTTATGGAGCCGCACAAAAAATAAAAGCAACCTACTCCGTGACAAAAGAAGCTTTTGAAGCGGTGGAACCATCATTAACCAAAACTAGTGGAGCTTTAAAGGAGATGAGTGGCTCGCTCACCTTTACAGCAAATGAACTTTCTACCTCTCTTGAGGATATGGATTTGAGTGCATTAGGTGAACTACAAAAAGGAATAGCAACTCTATCTGCTAATTATCGAGAGTTTCATACTGGACTCGTAAGTTATACAGATGGAGTAAGCACATTAACCGACTCCTACAACGATCTACATTCAGGCATTGTTGATTTATCAGATGGAACTGATGAATTAGCAAATGGTGTTGGCAAGCTCCATGATGGAACAAATGAGCTATACGAAGAAACCAAAGACTTACCAGAGCAAATGGAAGATGAAATCAATCAAACGATCTCCGAATATGATAAATCTGACTTCCAACCGGTTTCATTTGTTTCACCTAAAAACAAAGATGTCTACTCTGTTCAGTTCGTCATAAAAACGGGGGCAATTAAGAAAGAAGAACAAGAAACGAAGAAAGCGAAAACTCAAGAAGAAAAGGGATTTTGGGATTTACTTATGGATTTGTTTAAATAAAAAAGAACTCGCCACGTTGATATAACGTGGCGAGTTTTTGAATACTATTTTAGAATGTCAATTAAAAAACACTTCTCAGTTAATAAGAAGTGTCTTTTTATATCGGTGGTTTTTGTTTACATTCATACACATAAAGACAAAGGCCAACTTTTCCCCATCCCCAAATCATTAAGCTCTTTGTCTACGAGTCATTACATCAAAGATAACTGCTAGAGTAAGTACTCCGCCACGAATGATATATTGAGGGGCAATACCTACACCCATCAAGTTCATACCGTTTGTTAGTGTAGCCATAACTAATGCTCCTATAACAGCTCCTGTTACTTTACCAACGCCACCTGCAGCAGATACACCACCAACGAATGCTGCAGCAATTGCATCCATTTCAAATAATGTACCAGCCGTTGTTGTAGCTGCTTGTAAACGAGATGTGAACAGAATACCTGATAAAGCTGAAAGCATACCCATTGAACCAAACACAAGGAAAGTTATTTTACTAACACTGATCCCTGTTAAGTGAGCAGCTTCTGGGTTACTACCAACTGCATAAATATGTCTACCTAAAACTGTTTTTGTAGTAATGAAATGATACACAAGAACAACAAGAAGGATGATAATAACTGTCCAAGAGAATCCATTATAACCTGCTAAAAGCCATGTAATATAAGCAATTATTGCTGAAACAAATACCAATTGTATTACGAACAGCGGACTTGAAACAACGCTAAAATTATATTTCACTTTGTTTCTTCGATTTGAAATTGCACTATACACATAAAATACGATTGCCAGTGCTCCGAGAATCAACGAAAGTAAATGTAGGCCTCCAACTTCCATAATCGAAGGAATATATCCGTTACCTATCGCATTAAATGCGTCATTGTTAACATTAATTGTTCCTGATTTTTCTGTTACTAATAGAATTGCTCCTCTATATATAAGCCAACCCGCTAGTGTGGCAACAAAGGCTGGGATTCCAACTTTAGCTACAAGAAAACCAGTAGCAGAACCAGCCAAAATACCAAGGATTAAAATGATTGGTATCACGATATAAACTGGCAAATTGAACTGCATCAATAAAATTGCTGCAATTGCCCCAAGAAAACCAGCTAAAAATCCTATTGATAAGTCAATATGTCGTATAACGATAACTAGCATAACACCGACTGCTAATACAGCTATATAACCTGCGGAGTCCAGTAGATTACTAATATTACGGGATGTGAGAAATAATCCATCAGTTAAGATTGTAAAAGTGACCATAATAACAATTAGAGCAATGTACATCCCATAATCACGAATATTCGTTTTTATTAAATTCCTTGCTTCATTGAACAGATTCATTATTGTTTACCTCCTATTGCGTCGCGAGTTGCATAATCTTTTCTTGATTCGCTTCCTCTGATGACAACTCACCTTTGATTTCGCCTTCTGCCATTACATACACACGATCGCTCATTCCTAATACTTCGCCAAGCTCAGATGAAATCATAATAATACTCATGCCTCTATCAATCAGTTCATTCATAACTGTGTAAATTTCAAATTTAGCACCAACATCTATACCACGAGTTGGCTCATCTAATATCAACAGCTTCGGTCCTACAAAAAGCCATTTTCCTAAAGAAACCTTTTGTTGGTTCCCACCACTTAAATTACCCACTAACTGTTGTATGGAAGGGGTTTTAATTCCCAATGATTCTCGATATTCCTCTGCAATTCTTATTTCTTCGTTTTCATTAACCTTCCCATTGGAAGCAATACTTGTTAAATTACCTATTGAAATATTGTTTTTGATATCTTGTAGTAAAAATAAGCCATCACCTTTTCGATCTTCGGTCACATAAGCAATCCCAGCTTTAATCGCATCACTGGTATGCTTAAAATTGGTAGGCTTTCCTTCAAGAAGCAATTCTCCTTGAAGCTTGTAATTCTTTGAGTTACCAAAAATACTTTGTGCGAGTTCTGTCCTTCCTGAACCCATTAAGCCGGCTATTCCTACAATTTCGCCCTGCTTAACATGAATCGTAACATCTGATGCTACATTACGTCCTAACTTAGGGTCATAAGCAGTCCAGTTAACTAACTCAAGAACCTTTTTACCAAATTCCTTCTTCTCTCTCTTCGGATAAATATCTTCAATTTCGCGACCAACCATATTTTTTATTATGACAGCTTCATTTATTTCGCCTTTTGATGCATCCAATGTACAAATTGTTTCGCCATCCCGAAGAACGGTTATTTTGTCTGCAATGGCTGTGACTTCCTTCAGTTTGTGCGAAATCATGATGGATGTAATACCTTGCTTTTTAAGCTCACGTAGTAACTGCAATAGGTTTTCACTATCGTCCTCATTTAGCGCAGCAGTTGGCTCATCTAATATGAGAAGCTTAACTTCTTTGCTTAGTGCTTTTGCAATTTCTACTAGTTGTTGTTTTCCTACACCTAAATCTTTAATTAATGTTTCTGGATTTACCTTCAAATTAACCTTATCTAGCATTTCCTTTGATTTAACAATAGCTTTGTTCCAATCTAGAACTCCACCACGCTGGATTTCATTACCAACAAATATATTTTCATAAACAGATAAATCAGGGAACAATGCCAGTTCCTGATAAATAATCGCGATACCTACATCTACGCTATCGCTTATTTTGTTAAACTGTTGCACCTTACCGTTAAAAACAATATCTCCCTCATAATTTCCATAAGGATACACTCCACTAAGCACCTTCATAAGCGTCGATTTACCGGCACCATTCTCTCCTACTAAACAGTGGATTTCTCCTCTTTCAACTTTGAAGTTGACATTAGAGAGCGCCTTCACACCTGTAAATTCCTTCGATATCTGATTCATCTCTAAAATATAATCGCTCATCGTTATGCCTCCTTACCAATGAAGTAAAGTGTTAGACACTCGCCTAACACTGTTACTTCAAATCAGTTAATCTATTATTCTAATCCAGTAAACTCACTTGCTTCATAGTAACCTGAATCAATAAGTTCACTCTTCACGTTATCTTGTTTAACTACGATTACGTCAGTTTGTTTAGCTTTAACATCTACACTACCATTATTGTAAGATCCAGTTGTTTCAGGTGTTTTGCCATCTAGAATATCAATAGCCATACCCATAGCATCAGTAACTAAAGTACGAACATCTTTGAATACAGTCATTGACTGTTTACCGTCAATTATATATTGGATAGAAGCTTTTTCAGCATCTTGACCTGTTACTACATAGCTTGAAATAGCGCCATCAGTTGCAAAAACGTCAGCGATTGAACGAGCAGTTCCATCGTTTGGAGCTAGAATTGCAACATCACCTTTTAAATCATCACTAGCAGCTGTTAAATGTGTTTGAGCTTTGTTTTTAGCTTCGTTTGGATCCCAGTTTGTAGTAACCTGACCAAGAATTTTACCTAACTCATCACGAGTAAGTTCAGCTTTGTCTTGTAATGCAACTGCTTCACTTGAGTTTGCAATTACAAAAGTTCCATCAGCAATTTTCGGTTGTAGTACTTTCCAAGCACCTTCAAAGAATAAAAATGCGTTATTATCAGAAGCAGCACCAGCATATAGATACAACGGTACGCCTGTACCTTTAGTGTTTTCAATTAAATATTGTCCTTGTGCCTCACCTACAGCAACGCTGTCAAATGTAACATAGTAATCTACTGCATCTGTGTCAGTAATTAGACGGTCATATGCGATAACAGTGATTCCTTCTTTTTTAGCCGCTTCAACCGCAGAACCAGCAGCTGTGCCATCATGAGGAGCGATAATTAAAACATCGATTCCCTTACTGATTAAAGTTTCAACGTTCTCTTTTTCCTTAGCAGAAGATCCTTGAGAAAATAAGATTTCAGTAGTATACTCTGAATCTTTTAAAGCATCTTTAAATCTAGTTTCATCTTGAACCCATCTTGGCTCATCTTTAGTAGGTAATACGATACCAACACTAACTCCAGCTTTTCCTCCACTCGAATCACTACAAGCAGTAGCAACAAGAACAGACATAATTGCAACTAATGTAAGAAGAAACTTAAATCCTTTTTTCATCTTGAAACCCCTTTCATATATCTGTTTTATTTACTTACAGGCTAAATATATCACCGATACACACGTAGGAAAACGCTTTCTTATAGCACTATTTTGTTTTCATCTTCACTTTTTTAACATTAGGGGATTAGACCCTTATTAATTTAGTTCTACAAAACTTTTTCAGACTTGTATATTAAAACTAGATCTAAAAAAATCAATCAAAAAAAGCAAAGTGATTATTACTCACTCTGCTTTTTTCCCTAGATTCTATTAAGATTTTATAAAAAAAAAAGAATATGTACTAAGAAGAATTTTAATCTCCGAATAAATTTAATATAAACTAGGTGGGCTGTCAGTCATCGTATTAGTAAGAATTAAATAAATAAGTATATTACCAGGTAAAAATATAAATAGAAGTCTTACTGCAGTTGAGGATATACCAAAAAACTCAGCAATTCCTCCACAAACCCCAGCAATTGACTTATCAGTTGAGGATTTTCTTAACTTATTTTTCATTCATTTCCCCCTTAAATATTTCCATTACTTATATTACCATATTATAGTAAGTGTATCGCAAAAAGCAGTGTAATTTTAAAGGATAAATCCACTGCCTTTTTTGTTTAGTTTATGTTATTTGTCGGTTTATCGTAGTCTGGATATATATTTGAAGTATGCTTGCAAAACTGTCGATATTCTCAATTGAATGTAATCTATCTTAGAAGAGAAATGTATAAAATAGGAACGTATTTTGTGCTCGAGGGAATCAAATACATTTTACTTTCAATAAATTTTCAGTGTCTTTAAGGAAAAATTGATAAGAAAATAATTAATACCGCCATAACTAAAATCAAAAGAGAAATTGGTGCATTTTTAGTTTGTTTAAGCCTTTGTACTGCAAAGGTCATTAAATTTAAAGCTAGCAAAATATATACTATCCTGAACATCCAATAGTAATCTTCAAATGTAAAAGAGATTACTGCTAATATAGCAGCAGATATCGCAAATATTACTTGAAGTTTATCTAATTTGTTAAAGTTTTTCTTTACCATTTTTTACCTCAGTTTTTCATATGATATAGTTAATTTTACTTCGTTATAATTCTAACCCATATTTCTTTAATTCTACTGTATCATTTGGGAGCGTTACGAAGCAATCAAACTTCATTCCGAGCTTTTCAAGGAGTCTATACGAGCGCTGATTATCTTTAGTTGTAAATGCTACGATGCACTTCAACCCGATTTCTTTGGCGTACCCAACCATACCTCTTGCCGCCTCATACGCATAGCCTTTTGAATGATAATCGGATAGAATTGCATAACCGATATCAACATCTTTAAGTCCATCCCGTTTAATCAACCCACACAAGCCAATAGGAATATGATTTTCCTTTAACTGTGCTACAAATAGTCCAAATCCTTCCCGTTCATACATAGCCTGCGGTCCGTTCTTAATATATGCAACTGCGTCATCTAATGTATGTATTCCTTTATCCCCAATGTATTTTAACCAACCTGGTTCATTAAGTAATCTCATAATAAACTCTGAATCTCTTTCTTCTACCCATCTCATACTTAATCTCTCAGTTTCGAGTACTAACATGTAGAAATGTCTCCCTTCTAGTGCTCCATATCAAAATAGTAGACCTACTTGTCTAGGTCAGATAACCTGTCCCCTTATCGCACTTTTTATTTTATTGTTATTATGACATTACCTTTTTTGTGCCCTTTCTCTACATACCTATGAGCTTCGACGATCTCTTCAAACGGGTAGGATCTATCTATGGCTACTTTCAATTTGCCTTTTTCGATAAGTCCTTTGATGAATTCTAAAGCCTCACTGGTTTCAGGTGAGTTTCTACTCATAATGAAATTAATATTACCTGTCAACTTAGCCCATACCATTTGAAAACTTGGAATTGGTTCCGTGACATTTATATAAGTTCCGCCGCTTTTTAGTAGCACCAACCAGGTTGAAAATGAGCTCTTATTAACTGCTTCAAAAATAACATCATATGTACCCTCAAGCTTAGAAAGATCTTCCTTAGTGTAATCAACTACTTTATCTGCTCCTAGAGCTTTCACCATATCTAAATTTGTTGTACTGCATACCCCAGTTACGTTCGCACCAAAATATTTAGCTAACTGGACTGCATAACTTCCTACACTGCCTGATGCACCATAGATTAGGATCTTATCTCCTTTCTTAAGAGTAGCCTTTCTAAGAAAAAACAATGCAGTTCGAGCTCCAATTGGAATAGCAGCTGCCTCCTCCATAGTTATGTTATTAGGTTTTATACTTACTGGGCCATCTTCTGATAAACATTTATACTCAGCATACGCACCAAAATCTGAAAGAGTGGCTGCAAAAACTTGGTCACCTTCCTTAAACCTTTTAACATTTCTTCCAATTGACTCGACTACACCAGCTAATTCCATCCCTAATATCTGTTTTTTTGGTTGTCGTAAACCAAGTGTAATTCGGGCAGGCAGCCAAAATAGTGGAGGAACTGTAAAACTTCGTGATCGTATATCTGCTACAGATACAGTTGTTGCTTTTACTTTTACCAATATCTCATTATCCTTTGGAATGGGTTTTTCTACTTCTTTTAGTTGAAGAACATTGGGGGGACCATACTTTTTATAAAGGATTGCTCTCATTTGAATTCCTCCACTTCGTTTTACTCATTAATATCTACGAAGGGGGTTAAATAGAACTATGGATGAAATTATAAATGAAGACAAAATAAAAAACACTTCTAATTAGATAGAAGTGTTTTTTATGATACCGGTGGTCGGGGTCGAACCGACACTCCAGAGGAACACGATTTTGAGTCGTGCGCGTCTGCCAATTCCGCCACACCGGCAAATATAAAATGAAAGACATCCAAAAGTAAGGATGCCGAGGACCGGAATCGAACCGGTACGGTAGTCACCTACCGCAGGATTTTAAGTCCTGTGCGTCTGCCAGTTCCGCCACCCCGGCATATAGATTATTGTAAAAGTATAATGGAGGCGGCAACCGGATTCGAACCGGTGGTAAAGGTTTTGCAGACCTCTGCCTTACCACTTGGCTATGCCGCCGTTGGAGCGGAAGACGGGATTCGAACCCGCGACCCCCACCTTGGCAAGGTGGTGTTCTACCACTGAACTACTTCCGCAATATACTTTTAAATAAAAAAATAAAATGGCTGGGCTAGCAGGATTCGAACCTACGAATGACGGAGTCAAAGTCCGTTGCCTTACCACTTGGCTATAGCCCATTGATTAATCATCATGAAATACATCATCGAGTAAGCTGCATGAGCAACTCCGAAAGAGGATATTCTGAAAAATTTATTAAGTGAATTTTACGTTTGCTTAATATCCAAATAAAAAAATGGGGCGACTGATGGGAATCGAACCCACGAATGTCGGAACCACAATCCGATGCGTTAACCACTTCGCCACAATCGCCATAATAATATTGGCAGGGGTAGTAGGAATCGAACCCACACCAAAGGTTTTGGAGACCTTCGTTCTACCTTTAAACTATACCCCTACACTATAGAATGTTACTACTTTTTTAAAAATGGTGGAGGGGGACGGATTCGAACCGCCGAACCCGGAGGGAGCGGATTTACAGTCCGCCGCGTTTAGCCACTTCGCTACCCCTCCACTATTTAATTAAAAAATGGTGCCGGCGATAGGAGTCGAACCCACGACCTACTGATTACAAGTCAGTTGCTCTACCAACTGAGCTACACCGGCATATTAATATATGAAGATACTTCTTTTTTCTCTCCTGAACAGTTGCTCGTCACACCTTGCGATGTTCCTCGCATGCCGCCAGAGAAGCCAATTCATTGTTGTAACGGCATGCTCTACCAACTGAGCTACACCGGCACAAATAAATATAGAATATTAAATGGTGGCTCAGGACGGAATCGAACCGCCGACACAAGGATTTTCAGTCCTTTGCTCTACCGACTGAGCTACTGAGCCATGTTTTAATATTATGGCGGTCCCGACCGGGATCGAACCGGCGATCTCCTGCGTGACAGGCAGGCATGTTAACCGCTACACCACGGGACCTTAATTTGGTTGCGGGGACAGGATTTGAACCTGCGACCTTCGGGTTATGAGCCCGACGAGCTACCAGACTGCTCCACCCCGCGATAATAGAAAGTATATAGTTTTTGTCATGCGCTGAGTTAGCATATGACTGTCCCTTCCTCTAAAAGCCTAATCAAGAAGCTAATCCGTCGGGACAACTCGCAGATTAATCATCGAAGCAACGCTCATTGCTCCACCCCGCGATAAAAAGAGATATAAACTTTTGTTATAATACATAATGGTGGAGGATGACGGGATCGAACCGCCGACCCCCTGCTTGTAAGGCAGGTGCTCTCCCAGCTGAGCTAATCCTC
>NZ_JBFOKR010000004.1:213543-262695 GCF_047246645.1 Ferdinandcohnia jepli | reverse complement strand
AGTATAAAAGACTGGCTGATGTCGTGCATTTTTTATGCCTTTAATTGTGTAGGAACCCCAACAAATATTATAGAACCAAAAAAAGTGAACCTGCAAGAGGCTCACTTTTAAAATTGATTTATCTAATCCACGCACCGTCACTACCTAGACGATATCCATCAATGGTGGTATTTTTCGCCATATTTCCACCCGAATAGAAGTAGTACCATTTGTTATCTATTAGCTCCCAACCGGTTTGCATCGCACCGCTATTTGCTAAGTAGTACCAGCTGCCACCGTAATAGAACCAGCCAGTTAACATAGCACCGTCATTTGTGAGGAAGTACCAGGTTCCATTTTGATTAACCCAGCCTGTTTGCATGATTCCATCTTTATTAAAGAAGTACCATTTTCCTTTATCTAAAAGCCAACCAGTTTGCATTTCACCACTCTTACTAAAGTAATACCACTTATTACCATAGTAGAACCATGTGCTTTTAGCCATTTTTCCGCTGTTTAACAAGTAGTACCATTTTCCTTTATCAAGTACCCAGCCAGTTTGCATCGCACCATCAGACTTTAGATAATACCAATCGCCTTTATCATATTGCCAGCCTTTTGCCATGTACCCGTTTTGCTTCAGGTAGTACCATTTGCCGTTCCACGGAAGCCAACCAAGGAACATTTTTCCGTTGTTATCAAAATAGTAATATTCATTACCATCTAGCACCCAGCCTTTTTTCAAAGAAAAACCGTTTGGATAGGTGTAATTATAGAAGTCCTGTATAAATGCTGCAATTTTCACAGCCCAGGCTTCATCTGTCGCATATTGATGCCATCCGCCGTTGTCATTTTTCATATTATCAAGTGTTGATTGGTAGAGTGGATAGACCCTATCCGTATCCCAAGCCCTGATAATATAGTTGTTTGCAATCCAAATTGCGCCTGCCTTTATACCACCTTCTGGGGTATCAAAGGTATATGCACCTTGAGCAGGTTTTGAATCAATTGCGCCTATTCCGTAATAATTATATTTAGAGCTAACAATCGCAGATTTGCCCCAATTTGATTCATGACCAGCGTGAGCCATTAAATAGATGGCATTTAACCCTGTAATGTTTTGAGCTTCTACGAAGCTAGATCCCTTGTTTGTCATCAATGTTGTTTTTCCACTATCTCTAGAAGCGATGTAACGATTTAGTTCTCCAGCTGTTACATTTGCTACTGAATCAAGAGGAGAAAAAACAGACAGATTATTTGTAACGATTCCACTCTTATCGAATTCATAGCGAATGATGTTATAACCTCTGTTAGACCAGTCACCATCGATATAAGCGGCACCCCAGATCCAACCAACTTGTCCAGATGCAGTTTGAACTTTATACCAATCTTTGTATTGTTCAGTTTTTACATATTCATAGTCCAAGACATTTACTCTTGTTTTGTCAGGAATCATTCCAATTTGTGTAGCACCAGTGCTAGGTTGTTCTCTTAGAGCACGCTCGTATTTCACTAACCATGTGATGCTTTCAGGATTTGTACTTAGATAAGCCTTTTGAACCCAGCCTTCTTGACCAGCTGATGTTCTAACTTTAACACCATAGCGATACTCCTCGAGTATGGTAACTGAATCACCAAAATATAACTCTGCTAATCTAGTATACCCGGGATTATATAGAGGCAAATGCAAATTATAATCTGATAGTTCTTCAAAGCTTCTGTAAAGTGGCAGCTTATCAGTAGCAACATAGGTAGTTGCACTGTCTGCTGATACAGGTTGATTTAGAAGAAATAGAGCGACTAAACACATGAGGATCCCACGAACCGACAACTTTATCAAACTTTTTCCAACCCCTTCTTCCTTGTTAATGGGCTAATGAGCTACTCTATTAACCTATTGAATATAATATCATAAATTCCGACATAAACATCTAGAAATTTACAAATTTAGTAGTTTAGAAACATAAAAATGCTGTAGACAGGAATAATTATCTATATTTTAAATAGAGTAAGTGGATTTACTTTGCACGATCTAAAAATAGGAACTGTCCAATAAAAATGGATTGTATTGCTGTCTATATAGTGGAGTTGGAATATCTTTACTTAAGAGGAAAAACCCGCAGATGATCGAACATTGTAATAACGAGAACCTAGAGGAGTATCCGCACTTCATTTATTCGTTTCTAAATACGTCCTTTGTCGGACCTTTATATCCTTTCTTAATACAAAAAACCTCTCATCTTTGATGAGAGGTTACGTATATCTTGTCTTTATTCAAAGTTTTTTGGAGCCTGGTCCCTTTTCCCAAAATGATATAAGATAGCTTTTACAATTCTGTCAGAAGCTAGACCATCACCGTATGGATTTGATGCTTTTGCCATCTTCTCATATTCCTGTTCGTTTGTAAGAAGTTCTTTTGCTAATGAATAAATTGTTTCTTCATCTGTACCTGCTAATTTTAGAGTTCCCGCTTCAATACCTTCAGGTCTCTCAGTAGTATCGCGTAATACTAATACCGGCACTCCTAGTGATGGTGCCTCTTCTTGAACACCACCAGAATCAGTCAATATTAGATGCGCTCTAGAAGCAAAGTTATGGAAATCTAACACACCTAGAGGCTCAATTAAATGAATTCGGTTATCATTTCCTAAAACTTCATCTGCCAGCTCTCTTACAACCGGATTCAAGTGAACAGGGTATACCACCTGAATATTTTCATGCTCATTTACAATTCGCTTGATTGCTTTAAACATGTTACGCATTGGTTCACCCAGGTTCTCACGTCTATGCGCGGTAACTAAGATAAGACGATCTTCTCCTACTTTATCAAGCACCTCATGTGAATAAGTTGGAGTTACTGTTGTTTTCAGAGCATCAATTGCTGTGTTCCCAGTTATAAAAATAGTTTCCGATTTTTTATTTTCTTCTATTAGGTTCGTACGTGAGGTCGAAGTTGGTGAAAAGTGAAGATCCGCAATAACGCCTGTTATTTGACGATTCACTTCCTCCGGGAATGGAGAATACTTATTCCACGTACGTAACCCTGCTTCTACATGTCCCACGGCAATTTGATTGTAGAACGCTGCAAGGCTTGCAACAAAGGTTGTTGTCGTATCGCCATGAACAAGCACTAAATCGGGCTTAACCTCTTTCATTGTTTGGTCTAACCCTTCTAAAGCACGAGTTGTAACCCCAGTTAATGTTTGTCTGTCCTGCATTATATTTAAATCATAATCCGGCTTTATATCGAAAATTTCCAATACTTGATCTAACATTTGTCGATGCTGCGCAGTTACTGTGACAATTGATTCAATCTCATCTGGATACTTGTTCAATTCAAGAACAAGTGGAGCCATTTTGATTGCTTCTGGTCTTGTACCAAAAATAGTCATTACCTTAATACGCTTTGTCAAAATCATCCACCTACAATCATTTAAGTAATACATCACATTATATCATTATCTTGCAAGAAATGACATTCGTATTCAACCTATCATGAGTTTACACATATGTCTAAACATTTGATTTTATTGAATGACCTTACTACTTAAATTACATATAGCTTTTCTACCAAAAATCCCTTCGGATCTGTTCTACCATTCTAGTACTTTATTCCCAAATTTCGATAAAATTTGCATTTTCTGTCCATCCAAAACCTTCCAATAGTATAATCTTCATATAATAGACTGAAGGAGGAACTAGAGTTGCGAAAGTTTAATTTTATATGTTTTCTAGTCATTTCATTATTTTTAATTCCCTTTGTAGGGCAAACGAATGCAGAAGGTGAGGATACTATCTCTACTGCGAATTCATCTTTTTTTGAGGACCCTGCACTAGAAGCACTTGTTAAAGAAAGATTAGGCATCCAAGACAGAGCACTTACCGAAGAAGATCTGCTTCAATTAACCTCATTGAGAAGTCGATCTTACTCAACATCTCGGGGAATCACCTCTCTTAAAGGATTAGAGTATGCCAAAAATCTTACAGAGCTAGAGTTAGATAATAATAACATCTCAGACCTTACACCATTAACTAACTTAACGAAACTAGAGGTATTATGGGTATATGAGAATAAAATCACTAGTTTAAAAGGCATTGAAAAATTAACGAATTTATATGATCTTGATATTAGCTTTAACTCAATATCAGATATTACACCTGTCCAAAATCTATCTAATTTAACCGATTTATACGCAATGGGGAATTCTATTTCAAATCTTGCTCCCCTTTCTAAACTGACGAAATTACAATTTTTAGATCTCGATGAAAACCAGGTAACCAATCTGAGTCCTTTAGCAAATTTAAAAGAACTACTCGAAATTTATTTAAGTGATAACCAAATTACTACTATTAAACCTTTAGTTAGCTTGCCGAAACTGGAGTATTTTTCGATTGATAATAACAAAGTTTCATCAGTTGAGCCTTTACTTTACATGAACAGTATTTTAGGTGTGACTTTAGAACATAATCCATTAAATCCAAAAGCAACCGAGATACTCCCATATTTGAAAGAAAAAGGGATGCAATTGTGGTATTTAGAAGATGACCTCTATTCTGGTCAACCTCCTAAGGGATGGGTAGTGTATGATGGAACTTGGTATCTATATAACACTAATGGAGCACCTGTAAATGGATGGTACAAGGAAGGAAATTGGTATTACTTAGATCCAAACCTATTTGGGGCAATGGCAACAGGTTGGAGAGACATTAAAGGAACATGGTATTACTTTAGTACAAGCGGTGATTTACAAAACGGCTGGTTATACAGTTCAGGTCAATGGTACTATATGACTGATAATGGAATGAAAACCGGTTGGGTATATGACAACGGTTGGTATTATTTACAGAAAACTGGGGTAATGGCTTCTAAAAAGTGGCTTAAAGTTGATGATGCATGGTACTACTTTGCCTCTAACGGGAAACTGCAGACTGGATGGATATATGACCGTGGCTTTTGGTACTACATGACCAATAACGGTATGAAGACAGGGTGGTTATCATATGGTGGTTCTTGGTACTACTTAGCCGACTGGGGTGGAATGGAAACTGGTTGGGAACAAATAGACGGTAAATGGTACTATTTCTACTCAAACGGTGTAATGGCCAAAAATACAACAATAGAAGGCTATAAGCTAGGTAATGACGGGGCAATGCTTTAAGTAAGGAAAACACAAGAGAGCCTTAGCCACAATATATAAATCCGAATAAACTAGAGAAAACCTATATCCAACTAAAAAGAGGATACAGGTTTTCTTGTTTTTTAAACCATTACTACTTTTCTTACCTTTTCTAAATCTTCAAGAGAATCTATTTCATAGCTATCACTTTCATGGATTTTATGAAGATAGACGTCTAATTCTGGTAGATGGTCCTTTACTATATCGTCCCAATACAGATTTTCAAAGTTCCCTTTTTCGATTGTTTCCTCTAAATGCTTTGAAATGATCTCCCCATCTCGTTTGGACCAATAAGAGACACCACAAAGAATATAATTATCACCTTTATCCGCTACCACTATATCGTGAATCTTTTGTTCGTCATCAAACTGAATAACCCATTCATTTACGAATTGTTTTTTTGCACTGAAATAAAGAGATGTTTTTGGTGCTTTTAACAGAAAGTTTCTCGATAAGTAATTATCAGCATCAATAACGTAAGTATCTTCTAAATACTTTCGAACAAGATACATTGTGTATATATTATTGAATTGATCAAATTTATCATTATGAACAAGTGTTACTCCGTATTTCTCGATTAGGTACGTAAACTTCTCTTTTAAATAACCTGTTACAACAATGATTTCTTCAACGCCAATTTCCTGTAAATACTCGATTTGTGTTTCAAGCAATGGCTTGTTATTCACTTCTACCAATGACTTAGGAGTGGATAACGTTAGTGGACGTAGCCTTGTTCCCATGCCTGCTGCCAATAAGATTGCTTTCATATGTTTATCTCCTGACTAACGTTATAATTGTGTATATTATTTCTTTGTTTTTTGGGTCTAGTTTTTTTAGCGTGCTAATAGCAACTCAATATTTTTCTTCGCACGAGTATATCGTTCAATCCCATAGCTTCCAAAGCTGTCACCTTTGGCTTCCTTAATAATTGTCCAAGTACTCCATAAAAAATCCTGGAAGATTTTATTAATTAAAACCCTATCTTTCAGTTCGTTCGTTATTTCTTCTTTTTCAAAGTAATGAGATAAAAACAACTCCTCATCCTCTTCGCTAAAACCGCACTCTAAAGAATGGGCAGCCAAATCCCACATTGGGTCGTTCGAACCACTGTACTCCCAGTCAATTAGGTAGATTTGATTTTCTCCACTTTTCACGAAGTTTTCTGGAACTGTATCGTTATGACATGGTACATATTCAACATTTATTTTCTCATGTAGTTGCCTGACCTCAATAACCCGTTTCTTTACATCTGCATAATCTGGATAAAATTGTCCGTTAACATCCCTTGCTATCTTTTCATACTGCTCTATTTTTGCCATGATATCAAAATCATTCTCCATTTTCAGGTGGGATTGATGCAAGGTTCGCAGAACTCCTGCTGTGAGTTTCATATTATCCTCACGTTTTGCAGTTTTAGGGTTTAATGTTTCAGCATTTGATATTAATTCGGAAATCTTCACACCAGTATCTTCATTAAAATAAACTAATGCTGCGTCTATCCCTATTGCACTTGCTATATATGAATTTATTTTTTCTTCATAACGGTTAATCATCTGCTCTGTACCTGCACCAGGTATTCTAAGCACGTATTGATTTCCATTCATGAGGATTACTTTAAAGTTCTTATTCGTCATTCCACCAAATGGTTCGATACTGCCAATTTCGTCTTTAGTAACCCGTAAGGCATCGGCCACTAACTCTTGAATGAAATTCTTTTTAAACTCTGCCTCTTTACGTTTTAAGCGTGGATAAACGACATTCTTAACATGATTAAAATGCTCCATCGTATCTATTTCAGCCCACACTAAATCGTTTATTCGGATGTGACCGATGTCATATTGTCTGGCAACGTCTAATAATAGGTACTCGTAATTCAAGTATGGGTTTTTGTTATTCTCATACTCTTGTAGCATTTTCGTAAAAACTTCGTAAGAGAGCTTACTAATCCCAACTATTTCTCCATCAATGCGGTTAAATTGATGGATGTCCTTAGAGATTTTATATAAATATCCATTTCTTAATTCAACAAAAGCTTCATCTCCAGAACCGCTCTCTTTTGTGAGAAGAATACAATCTCTTTGAGGAAAATCAATTAATTGCTTAAATGTATTCTCTTCTGTTAATACATCATGTTCAATTAATAGAAAATCATCTGAGATATGTTCGTAGGCACATGCTAAAGATGCCATTGAACCAGTCCATTTAAATCTATTATTTTCCGTAACATAGACGCCATCCATTTCCTCAAGGAAATCAAATGCTTCTTTTTTATAACCAGTTACAATTACAATTTTTTCAATACCGTTCTCTTTTAAGATACGAAGATGCCTTTTTAAAAGAGTAATATCACCTAATTCCAACAAGCTTACGGGTCGATCAAACTCCTTAGTTTGACCTGCTGCCAGTATGACTGCTTCTTTTATCTCTTTTTTTGGCTTGGAATGGATATTCACCTTTTTTTGCTGATATTCTTCAATTCCTTGTTTGAAGAATTCCACACCACGGTCTGTTAAAAAGTAATTCATATTCCGGCCGCTTTTCTCACTTACTAAATAGCCTTCCTTTATGAGTTGATTTATGACTAAGTTGACTTTACCTGATGAGATGCCAGATAACTCTCCTATTTTCTTTTGACTCAAATTAGGTTGTTTATTTATTACTTCAAGAACTTTAAACCAAGAGTACATATTAACACCTACTGTATTCGATATATTCATTTTCTGAACGCGGTTATATCTTATCAACTAGAATATCCTTTGTAAATTAGTTTGCAGCTATTTCTTCAAAAACACTATTTTCCAATACTTTATTTATTTTTCAAATACTTTTTTTGAAGCTCAAAAAAACCTTCATCAACTGATGAAGGTTTTTATTCTTACTTATACAATGGTACATCATAAAATAACGTGTACGAACCTTTGTCAAGGAGGCTGTAGAGATTACTAATAGTAGTAACCTGTTTAACAGCCCAGCCCATATCAGTTGCATACTGATGTTTACCAGGGTTGCCCGGATTCCATCTCATTTTATACAGCGTATCCTGTTTATAGGTTGAGTTATGAATGTAATCTTGAGCTATCACCCTTGCTCCGCCTATAATGGCTTCTTCTGGACTAAACCAGCCCAATTCATATGCTTTTTCAGAGCCACAGGTTAATGGACATGAATCCTTAGCTCCATAGCCATACATATTATATACAACTCTAGGTTCAACTGGCTTCCCAGCTACACTTGATACTAAAACACCATTTGCTAAGGCAGAGGTACCGTTCCCTGTCTCAAGTAGTGCATGCGATAATAAATAGATTTCATTAACTTTGAATTCTTTAGCAGCTGTAACGAAGCTTTCCCCATGATTCTTAAGAATTCCTTTATTGTAAAGAATTTTCGAATTGATATCATCTTTACTAATGCCAGCGAGCTGTGATAGCTTTAAAAATTGGTAATATGAGCTATCCTTCTGCTGGAAGTTGTTTGGATTGATGTAATATACAGCATCCTCAGTAGTAGCATTTTTCCAAGTACCATACTTTACCTCGTACCAGTCACCACTTTGAGCCACTATCTCTACAGTTGCATTTAATTTGTATGACCCGACAATTCGGTAGGTTGTAGCAGGTCCTTCACGTACATTAAGCTTAGTTGTCGTTACTACAGCCTTCTTTGGATTGTCTTTATCAATCGCAAGATACTCACCGTGAACATACGACTTATCATTTTTATATTTGTCTGTTTGTGGTGGTGGATCTAGGGTAAACTGAATCGATAACATGTCTTGAAGTGTATAACTGTAATTCGTATACGTTATAATAGGCTCGGTGATTAATGCACCACTATTATTGAAATAATAGATCGTACCATCTATTTCAAGCTCACCTATTGCCATTACACCATCATTTTTTAAATAATATTTTTTACCGTATTCCTCATACCAACCTGTGATCATAGCCCCACTATAATTGAAGTAGTACCAATTATTATTATAAAGTACCCAGCCAGTTTGCATGATGCCATCATTATTTAAGAAATACTTGAAGCCTGCATCTGTAACCCAACCGGTTTGCATGACTCCCTCTGAATTAAAGAAATACCATTTATTAATTTCTTTATCCAAATGCCAACCAGTGATCATAATTCCACTTTGATTAAAATAATAACGCTTATTTTCAATTTGTAGCCAGCCTTTTACTGCGACTCGGCTATCATTGAAAAAATAAGTATTATTACCGTATTTATAAAAGCCTTTTGCAGCTGCTCCATTGCTCAAAAAGTAATAGAGTTTATCTCCATCCTGATACCAGCCCTTTACAGCTATCCCATTTTCATTGAAAAGATAAAGCTCATTATCTATTGTTTGCCAGCCTTTTACAGCAACACCAGTATTAGAAAAGTAGTATAGGTTTTCTCCTTCTGTATGCCACCCGCGTACTGCTGCCCCGTTGCTATCAAAATAGGATAGATTCTCTCCGTCTTGATACCAGCCAGCTTTTACTGCTATTCCATTTTCTTCAAAGAAATAAAGATTTCCGTCTATTTCTTGCCAGCCTTTTAGTGCAATACCATTACTTCCAAAGTAATAAAGATCATCATCCTCTGTAAACCATCCACTTACCGCTACTCCGTTACTATCAAAATAAGAGAGATTTCCTCCATCTTGGTACCAGCCAGCTTTTACTGCTATTCCATTTTCTTCAAAGAAATAAAGGTTTCCATCTATTTCTTGCCAACCTTTGAGTGCAATGCCGTTACCTCCAAAGTAGTAAAAATCTTCACCCTCTGTAAACCAGCCACGTACCGCTGCTCCATTACTATCAAAATAAGAGAGATTGTATCCATCTTGGTACCAGCCTTTTACAGCAATTCCATTCAAATCAAAATAATAGAATTCTCCATTAATTTCTAACCAGCCTTTTGCTGACCTACCATTTTTGTCAAAATAGTAAAGATGCTCACCTTCTGTATACCATCCTTTAATAGCTACACCGTTACTTCCAAAATAGTACGTGTATTCTCCCTCTGTATACCATCCTTTATAAGCAGTTCCTTCGTTTGAAAAATAGTAGAGGTTTCCTGCTTCTTCATGCCAGCCTGTTACTGCTGCTCCATTTTCATCAAAGTAATAGAGATTTCCGTCAACAGTAATAAATCCTGTCTGCATACTACCATTACTATCAAAATAGTATAGGTTCTCTTCAATAAGTTGCAAGCCCGTTACCATTTCTTGATTTTTGTCAAAGTAATAAAGTTTATCTTTATAAGGAAACCACCCAGTAACTTTTTCATCCGTCAAGATTCCTTCGTTTGAGAACACATACGGTTTTCCATCAAGCAACACAGTTCCAGTAATTCTTGCCCCGCTATTATCAAAATAATACATATGGTCATCTAATGTTAACCAGCCTGTTTGCATAACACCATCATGGTTTAAATAATAGTGATTAATGCCTAATTGCAACCAACCCGTTTTCATTGAACCACTTGAATTAAAGAAATACCAGTTGTTCTTTTCTAATAGCCACCCTGTTACCATCACACCACTTGATGTTAAGTAATAGGTACTATTTTGATCTGTAAACCAACCTGTCTGCATGGATCCATCCCGAGCAAGGTAATACCATTTGTTCTTATCTAATAACCACCCCGTTCGCATTTTTCCACTTTTTTCTAGAAAATACCATTTCCCTTGGTAGAGGACCCATCCCGTTGCCATTACACCATTACTGTGCATGTAATACCAATTACCATTATCCAAAACCCAACCTGTTGCCATCGCCCCGCTTTTAGTCAGGTAATACCAGCTGTTCCCATCAAGAAGCCAGCCTGTCTGCATAACACCATTTTTATTTAGATAATACCAGGTATTTTTATCAAGTACCCAGCCTTTAGCTGTGCTTCCTGTTGCTGTTAGATAATACCACTGTCCATTTTGATACTTCCAACCCGTTTGCGTCGCAGCATAGGCCCCTTCTAATGGAATCGTAGAAAACAACAGGGTAAAAGTAACTAAAAGTATAGATATTCGTTTCCTCACTTTCGTCCTCCTTTTTACCTAAACTAAAATAATACTAAACTATAAATCTTATACATTAAAATATAGCGAAACATGTATAGTATTGTCTATTAATCTTGGACGAAATTTTAATTATCTTTTACAGTATAGTTCTTAGGTCTTATTGTACTGGATTTTTATTCCATAAATAAAAATCTTTTAATCTACTGGAATTATGTTACTATTAAAAACGAATAAATTTATTGTCGAAAGTTGAGGAAGAACAACATGAAAAAGTGGATACTTATTGGGTTAGCAGTTGTCCTTTTAGGTACTGCTGGAGTCATTTATTATTTGTTGGAAATAAAAGAATATGATACAGCAGATGAAAATGTTGAGGAAATGGTCACAAGTGAGTACGAATTGATACTACCATCGGATGAAACAGCTATTGCTTCTGAAGAAGAATCAGCTACAGCTCCTGAGACAGAAGGAACTGAAGAAGCTGTTCCTGAAGATAGTAGCGATGATTCTAGTGACACAAAATCAAAAGAAGCAGTAACACAAACTAGCTCTACTGCTACAAAGAAAAGTACACAAAGTCAAGAGAGTAAGCAAAACACCAATTCCAGTGAAACGGTGAAAGAAAAAACAATAACTTCTAAATCAATTACTGATAAGTATAAGCCTTCCTTTTTAGCACTTGAAGATCAAGCAAATAGTAAGATAAATTCATTAGTTTCATATGCTGCTGAAGAGTATACAACTAAAAAGAAAAATGGAGAGAGTATCTCATATCTCTACTTTTACGCTAAGTATTCTCGTGCGGGAACTGCGCTAGAATTAAAAACGGATGAAGCTTTTACTTACCTATACAAAACTCTCATTGATGAACTAGTTGAGAACGGTTTTGAAGCAAAGGAAGCAAAGCCGTTTAAAGAAGCATATGAGAGCGCAAAAGAATCCCGTCGAAATGCTCTACTTGATAAGGCAAAGAGCTATCTCAATTAGTGAAAGTCAAATAGGATATTTTTCCTACGAAATTTGAAAATTTTTGTAAAATACTTTGTAATAATATGTATTTTTTTGTAGAATAGTAGAGGATAGAATAATTATAGTAATCTAGTAAAATAGATTACTATATTTTTCCTATAATCATATAAACAGGGGGGAACATTTTTTGAAGAAACATCTTGGTATTATTTTTACAGTTTTTGCTCTTCTCATGACACTTGTTACACCACAAGTGAGCAAGGCAAGTGCAAGTACACTTAACACAATCTCTGTTACAGTCGGTGGCGAAGAATACATAGTTGAAAGTGATGCAAATAATCATTACTTATTAGATGTAGATCAATTTGTTACTGAACATGCAATTGATGAGAGCGAGAAACTTGAAAAGATTTCCGTTACTCCAGCTGAAGGCGCAACTTCAGTCTATTTTAATTTTGGTACTTTAAGCGGTATCGTTTTAGAGAAAGAAGTACAAATTGAGACTAATAAAGTCGAGTTTGAAGTTAGTGAATTACTTGGCGATTATGACAAAGGATCAGACGGTGTAGCAATCAGCAACCTTCGTCAATTGTTATATCCAGTTGGAAATACAGTAGATGCTGCTGTAACAGTAAATTACGAGAATGGTAGTTCAGAAGAACTTACATTCACACTAACACAAGATTATGCACCATCAATTCCAGATGGCGAACTAGTTACTCTTGATAAAATTACATTAGTAACTAGTAACGGGAATATCGATTTAGTAGGATCAGACAATGTATTCTCATGGAATATGTTAGAGCTTGAAGACTTTACAAAGGTTACTGCAGTTGAGTTATACTCTGAAACTGCAACAAAAGCTTCTATTTTCACAAAAGATTCCTATTTAAATCGCGAATTAACTGACATCACATTTGTTGATGGAAAAGCTACTCTTGATTCTGCGAAATTGCAAGTGTTATATGGAGAGCTACCTGAAACTGCTAAAGACGAGTTAGCAGATGAATTTGGCTTAGAAGATGCTGATTTAGACTATTTAGTAACTGTTGGAGAGCTTCGTTATTTATTCCAAAATCACTTAGCTGATACATTACATGGTTTTGTATATGATGAAAATAGTAATGAATCTGAGGTTACTTTAACAGTAAGTAATACAGGTTGGAAGCTGTCTGATGAAAAAGAGTGGCATTATATAACCGATTTTGCAGGCACACATTATGTAGGATGGTTACTTGATGGAGGGAAATGGTATTACCTTGACCCTAAACAAGATGGCGCTATGTATGAAGGCTGGTTTTGGAATGGAAGCTACTATTATTTAACTCCTGGTAGTGGACATATGCATGAAGGCTGGCTTACTTACAAAGGTGGAAAATATTATTTAACACCTAAAACTGGTGCTATGGTGACTGGTAACCAAAAGATTGGTAACAAAGCTTATATTTTCAAAACAGACGGTTCTATGTATTCAAAAACAGGATGGAACCTAATTAACGGTAAATGGTATTACATTACCAATGATGGAAGCCTAAAAACTGGTTGGGTATATGACAAAGGTTATTATTTATTTAATGCCGACGGTCAAATGCTAACTGGCTGGCAGAAAGACAATGGAAAATGGTATTTCCTAAATTCTAGCGGTCTTATGCAAACTGGCTGGTTACAACAAGGTAAAACATGGTACCTACTTAGTAAAGATGGAGCTATGAAAACTGGTTGGACTCTAGACGGTAATACTTGGTATTACTTTACTAAAGACGGATACATGAGCACTGGTTGGGTAGATGTTAATGGTACTTGGTATCTACTAGGTGCAAACGGTGCTATGAAAACTGGTTGGGCATTATCAGGTAATACATGGTATTATTTAGCTCCTAGCGGCGCAATGAAAACTGGCTGGATCTACACTGACGCTTGGTATTACCTAGGCTCAAACGGTGCTATGAAAACTGGCTGGCAATTAATTGGCGGTAATTGGTACTACCTATATTCAAACGGTAAAATGGCTGCAAACACTAAAATTGGTGGATATATTATTGGTGCAGACGGCGTTTGGAAAAACTAATTACTAATTTTTGATTAGAAACCTGACTTTTCGGAGTCAGGTTTCTTTTTTTATAATGTTGCTGCAGTCGTATTAGAAAAGCGCAAGCG
Source organism: Ferdinandcohnia jepli (assembly GCF_047246645.1). Classification (NCBI taxonomy): domain Bacteria; kingdom Bacillati; phylum Bacillota; class Bacilli; order Caryophanales; family Bacillaceae; genus Ferdinandcohnia; species Ferdinandcohnia jepli. The sequence goes on along the minus strand of NZ_JBFOKR010000004.1, from coordinate 248,400 downwards.
CCTTGGAAAAAGGAACATCGACTAAAAGCCGCCACGTCCTGTGGCAACGCCGGCACTAGCACGTCCTGTGCGTCGGAACCCTGACGAGGAGGCTCTAAAAATTGCTAAAGCAATTTTTCTGCGAGGCTTATGCTCACGAAGCATTCCTTAGTGTTGCCGCCGCAGGAGGGGTGAAGAGACCTCGAGGGGCTAGGCGCTGGAGCTAGACACCGACAACTCGGTTGAAATTTTTATGCTTTCTTATCATTTTAGAAAACTCGGCGATTGCCGAGCCTTTAGTGGACAGCAGAGCCGTAGTTGCACTTATGCAGATAGGAAAGAATTTTATACTTTTCTATCTGCTAAAAAAAACGGTATCCTCCTTAGAGAATACCGTCAACTATTATTGAATCCAAACACCACTTGAGTTAAAGAAATACCATTTGTTACCTATTAAAACCCAATTGGTTTTCATTACCCCATTTTTATCCATGTAATACCATGTGCTTCCAAGCTGTAGCCATCCAGTTTTCATAGTTCCAGAGCTTGTTAAATAGTACCAGGAAGAACCTTGTTTTAGCCAGCCAGTCTGCATCTCACCGCTACCATTCATATAATACCAGTAACCTCCAACTGTAACCCAGCCTGTCTTCATTTCTCCACTGTTACTTAAGTAATACCATTTCCCTGCACTTTGATTCCAACCTGTTTGCATCTTTCCACTAGCATTCATATAGTACCATTGGCCACTAACTGTAACCCAGCCTTTTTGCATAGCTCCTGATTTTGCTAGGTAATACCAGGTAGTCCCTTCCTGGAACCATCCTGTTTTCATTGCCCCATCTTTATCTAGATAATACCAGGTGCCCGCATCCAACAACCAGCCAACTTTTTTTACTCCAGTAGTTCCGTCATAGAAATACCATTTATTATTTTCTAGTGCCCAACCAGCCTTGTTCACATTTTTAACTGTAACGTGAGTGCTTTCACTTACATTTCCAACTGTGTCTTTAGCAGTTACCGCTAACACTGTCCCTGCTGGTTGACTTAAGATTGTTACACTGAAGTTTCCATCTGTGCCTGCTTTACCGGTACCAATTACATTACCTGTTACACTTACTTCAATTGTTGAACCTACTTCTGCTTGTCCGTTAACTGTAGTGCTTTCCTCTGTTACTTCTTGCACAACAGGATTAACTGGAGGAGTAGCGTCTTTTACAAGAACAGTTGTTACTTCACTTCGGTTATCAGCCGCATCTATAGATGTGATTGACAGGGTAACTCCTGCTTTTTGAATAGGAATGGTTATTGTAAAGCTGCCATTTAAGCTAGTTTGTCCACTTCCTATGGTTGTACCATTAACTCTTACTTCTACTTCAGAGCCCGCTTCAGCAAACCCAGTAACAGTCTTTTCTTGATCTGTTACATCATTTACAACCGGTTTTTCTGGGGCTGTAATATCTTTTACAACGACATTTACTGCCTCACTAACATTTCCCGCCTCATCTGTAGCGGTAACACGTAAGTTTGTCCCTGCTACTTGAGAAGGTATATAAAATGAAAATATGCCCATTGATGAGACCACATCTTGTCCTATGATTGCACCATTTACTCTCACTTCAACTGTTGAGCCTGGTTCAGCCTCCCCAGAAATAATCGAATCTTGATCTGTTACTTCATGTACCACTGGTTTTCCTGGAGTGGTAACATCCTTTACATAAACAGTCGTCGGTTCACTACTATTTCCTTTGCTATCGAATGCAGTAACAGTTATTTCCGTCCCTGCCATCGGAACAGGAATTGGGATTGAAAAGGTTCCGTCTATTTCTGCATATCCAGTTGTTAGATATAACCCGTTTGCATCTACTTGTAGGGTTACACCTGGATCAGCCTTTCCAGTAACTGTATTGTCTTGATCTGTTATCTCAAACACCTCAGGTTTTGTAACACTTACAGTTCCTTTTACAATAACCAAAGTAGCATTACTTTGATTTCCGTTGTTATCAAGAGCTGATACCCATAGTGCATTTCCCGCTTGTTGTTGAGGAATTGCAACAGTGAAAGTTCCGCTTGAATTAGCTTTATCTGTTCCTATAATTGAGTTATTGTATATAACTCGAATAGTAGCTCCTGCTTCTGCACGTCCAGTCACAGCAGTGTCTTTATCTGTTACTTCATTTACAATTGGGGACTCAGGAGCTATTACATCATAGACTGTAAGTAGGCTTGGTTCACTCACATTTCCTGCTGCGTCCTCAGCATATACCTCAACAATTGTTCCCGCTTCTTGAACTGAAATAGATATTGTAAATTGTCCTTTAGTGTCACTCGAAGTTCGTCCAATTTCAGTTGTCCCAACCTTTGCATAAACTGTAGATGAAGGTTCTGCTATCCCTGTAATTGTAGTATCAAGGTTACTAATCGGAATAACATTTGGACTGTGTGGAGGGGTTACATCAGATGAGCCACCTTCATCACTTTGATTTTTTATAAATCGATAAGTGATATTTGCTCCCTTATTAGCAGGAACCGTTTCGGAATCACTAGCAAAAACGATTGCTCCTCCACCACGAAGATTAGTTGGACCGCCTGTATAGATTCTCTGTTTCAGGTCTTCGAAGAAAGGATCTCCACCAAATCCATATAATCCTGTTGGTTCATTAAGGAACAATGCCATTCTAAAGTTGGTCATTAATTCTCCAAACGTAATCGTAGGATCAATATACTTTCTTGCTACGTTTTCAATTGCTTGATAATCATTATTACGGTCTTCCAAAATCTCTTTAAAAATCGCTTCACCTTGATTTGCTTGTATTTTTAAATATTGCATAAACAAATAAGATAACGAATAGTTTGCTAAACTATCACCATTATCCCCCCACTTTAAGAGTGAGTGTCCATTTTGGATTGTAGTAGATTGATTATAATAATATAATCGCCCCCATAAGCCTTGCCCTTGATAAATTTGATTGGCCGCTTCAGACAATCCTTCATTCATCCATGAAGGCATATTACTTGTACTTCCCTCAATTAACACATTTCGGTTAAAATTCACCATATGTTGGAATTCATGAGCGATGGTCCCATATGCTCTTGTTACATCCTTACTTGCGTTTTTTTCGCCCATAGTTGGGTATGTATCAATATAGAAGATTTCTGACTGGTTTGAACTATAAACATAGCTGGAACTATATAAGTCTCCACCCCAGAAGTATCCTCCTGTGTAACCGCCATATCCATTGTAACCATCTTGAATATCAAAGACTAAAATATTTACTTTTCCATTTCGATCTACATCTGATTCTGGCGCAAAGTGGCTTGTAACAGAATCATAAATACGTTCATCAAATTCTTTGCCTAATTTCGCAGCGTCCGCATCTGTAATTTCACCTTGATGTACCCAAACCTGTGATTTTGAGCCATTGTATGCTAGACGCGCATCTATTTGATAGTTACTGTCATCACTTAAGTTTGTCACCCAGAATTTTTTGTAGTCCCCCACTAAAAAAGTCTGTGCTGCAAAGAATTGACTTTGATTAACTAACTTATCTTTTGTTTTTGGAATATCAAATGGTAAGTTCATATCCATTTGATAGGTACTCTGGTCTAAACTTGGGTTCATTTCGATATTCTTTGTCTGTTCAATAAAGCTAAATGTACCAGTAGATTCAGTTGTTTCCGCATCAGTAGATTCGTTACTAATAAGTACAAAATTTTCAGCAGAAGGATTTCCTTCAACATAAAATGGATTAAGTACTTTAAATGTTGAAACACTCGAATATACTGGATCACTTACACTCTGTGATGTACCTACAAGCATGTAGATGTATTGCTGGTCTATATTTTTCAATAGCGGTATTTGAAAATACGCTCCATCATAACCATCCGTATGCAAGTCTGTGCTGCCCATATATTCCAGCAATGAATCATTTTCAAGGAAGAATTCAATGGTTAATACACTATCTTTTTGATCTTTATACTCTGATAGATATAGCAGTTCTAACTCCATTCTTTCTTGAGAAATCTCATATAAGTCTATATAGTAGATTTCTTGTGTTCCCCCATAACTGTCCGTTAAAACACTTGCCAAACTTCCTTTTGAGACTAGCGGATAATATCGGGGATCCGAATAATTAATATCTTGAGTTATTGACTTTTGAACTGTTCCCTCTATTATGCTAGCACTTATCCTCTTTTCAATTACCGGTGTTTTTTCTGTCATCTCTGCAGCATATGAAAGCGTTGGAATTAACAGTAATTGTAGAGCAAGTAAAATAATAATGATTTTTTGCAAGACCCTTCCCCCTATAGTGTAAAAAAACCACTTAGTACTATATAACTATATAATTCTATCAAAAAAATAATCAGAATAGTATAATTCAGGAAATTAACTTGAAGATAATTGTAAAAAAAGAACGATTTTAAACAGGATTTAGTACAATTTGTTAAATCGTCTACTAAAATTTCACATAACAGGTTTTTTCTGATTGCGACTATTTTACTAGTTTGATATGATTTCAATATATTGTAAATAGGGGGTCAATAAATGAGGAAGCTTTTATTCTCAATACTATTAGCTTTACTTCTAGTTCCAGCGGTTGGTTATGCTGAAACAGATAGTGAAGCAACGTCAGATGATAGTTCAGTAGAGATCACAAATAACGAAACTCCTTCTGACGATAGCACGAGTACTGAAGAACCAGCGCAAACTGAGGTCGAAGAACCGGTAGTTCCAGAACCTAGCGTCACAGAACCTGCAGAACCACAATACGAAACAGGATGGGTTCAGGAAAATGGTTACTATTTCTACTATAATTCGAATGGAGAAAAAGTAATTGGCTGGCTTACATTAGATGGTAAAAAGTTTTATATTGATGAGTACTACGGTAGAGCAAGCGGTTGGTTGAGCTTTTACAATGAGACAACCGGTCTGAATGATACTTATTACTTCAATCCTTCAGATGGATCTGCGGCAGTTGGTTTACTAACCCACGGAGGTCAGAAGTTTTATTTTAATGAAAATGGAGTCCAACAAGAGGGTTGGATAACAATTGATGATAAAAAGTATTACTTCGATGATTATATGATTACTACCTGGTATGATATCTATAATGTAAACACTGGGGAATATGAAACATACTTCTTTCATGCAACTGAAGGATATATGCTTACAGGCTGGGTTACGTACGGTGGTTATAAATATTACTTCGATGAAAACGGGATACAACAAACAGGTTTGATTGTTATTGGCGGAAAAACCTACTATCTTAATGATTACGTAGTAACTGGCTGGTATGAGATCTACAACCAATCAACTGGTTCCTATGATTGGTACTTCTTTGATAACAGCTCTGGTCAAATGGTAACTGGCTGGTTCAAAGAGAATGGATATACGTATTACTTTGATGAAAATGGTAAGCTTCTAAACGGACTCCAAGTCATTAACGGCAAAACTTATTATTTTGATTATGGTATGATCACTGGTTGGAAGAGTTTTTATAACTCATCGACTGGTGAATATGACTGGTATTTCTTCAATATGGTTGACGGCTACATGGTAACTGGCTGGTTAACTACTGATGGCGGTACGAAATATTACTTTGATTCATCTGGAAAGCAAGTTTTCGGCTGGAAAGTAATAAACGGAAAAACCTATTACTTCAATGATTCAATGGTAACAGGCTGGTTTGAAATATATAACGAAAAAACTGGCGCATGGACAGAGCACTACTTTAAACCTAATGGAGAGTTAGGTGTTGGCTGGGTACTTGATGAATATGGTGATTGGTATTACTTAGATAGTAATGGTTCTACGAGCATTTCTGGTTGGATTAGTTCTAGTGGCAAATGGTATTACATTTCATATGGTTACATGCTTACTGGCGTAATTAACGACAACGGAAAAACGTACTATCTAGATGAATATACTGGTGCAATGAAGACTGGCTGGATTCTTGATAGCTATGGGTATTGGCATTATGCTGCTTCCTCTGGTGCATTAAAAGAATCATCTTGGTTATTAGATGGAGGCAAATGGTATTACTTTGACGAATATTCAGACATGGTTACGTATCCAACTTATGTAGGGAACACTCTTTATTATTTCCACTCAAACGGTGCAATGGCATCAAAAGCTGCTTGGATATTTGATGGATATGATTGGTACTATACAAATTCTAATGGAACAGTTGCTACTGGTTGGAAATTAATTGGTGGTACATGGTATTATTTCGACCCAAGCTATGGAGAAATGACGACCGGTCCAAGGAAGATTTCTAATAAACTATACTACTTCACTCCTAGTGGTGCGATGGTGACAACTGCTGGTTGGAAATACGATGGATATGATTGGTATTACTCCAACGCAGATGGAACTCTTGTAACTGGTTGGAGATATATCGGCAACAAATGGTATTATTTTAGTTCATCATATGGCAATATGTTTACTGGCTATTCTTACATTAATGGAGATTACTATTTCTTTTATGATGGCGGACAAATGCATACGGGCTGGTATTACAATAACTTTAACAGAAACTGGTTCTACTTTAATGCTAGTGGTAAACAACTATTTGGTTGGCAAATTATAGGTGGAACATGGTATTACTTTAATACAGTATACGGATATTGGGTTCCATAAATAGTAGAAAAACCACAGGTACAATTATACGTTTAGTAAAGTTTAAACATTTTTCTATAACCTAAATTGAGATTATGTGGGCTTCCACATAATCTTTTTTTCTCTCTTTTTTTCCCATTGCTATTCGTTTACTATTTTACTATATTTATTTCATATTACATGAAAAGGGGAGATATGATGAAAAAAATTATCACTTTTGTAATGGTTGCTTTTCTGTTACTATCCAATTCTCCTCTTGCTATCGCAAATGATTCTTCAAATGTACTTATCCTTTTTAAAGAAGAAATTGATATAAAAGCTATTAAGAAACTAAATGGAGAAATCTTATTCAAATATGACCAACTTCAGGCAGTATCGGCTGAAGTTCCAGTTTCAGCAATTCCATTACTGTTACAAGATGAAAATATAATATCGGTTGAAGAAGACCTCTTAATTGAGCAACAAGTTCAACAAATAGACTGGGGTATAGCTTCTATTAATGCACCGAGTGCTTGGAATTCTACGTTAACTGGAAAAGGGATCAAAATTGCTGTTCTCGATAGCGGTATTTCGGCACACCCAGACCTTAGGATTGAAGGTGGAATCTCGTTTGTTTCTTATACAAACTCATATGAAGATGATAACGGACATGGTACACATGTTGCTGGTATTATTGGTGCGTTAGATAATGGAATCGGTGTTATTGGTGTTGCACCCGAATCGTCCATTTATGCTGTAAAAGTCTTAGATCAGGAAGGTAGTGGGTATGTATCTGAGATTGTTGCAGGTATTAATTGGTCAATTACAAATAAAATGGATATTATTAATTTGAGTTTAGCCACCACCGAGCATTCAATGCTCCTAAAGGCCGCTGTTGATAAAGCATATGCTCACGGAATCCTGGTTGTTGCTGCGGCTGGTAATAACGGCAGTGCTGATGGGAATAATGATACAGTGGAGTTTCCAGCACGATACCCTTCTGTAATAGCAGTATCTGCTATAGATAAAAATAATATCCGTGGAATCTTTTCTGCGACTGGCTCCACTATTGAAATAGCAGCACCTGGTGTATCCATTTTAAGTACCTATATCGGAAACGGGTACGTAACGTTTAACGGTACATCAATGGCTACTCCGTTTATTTCTGGGATTTTAGCACAACTTAAGAATGCTTATCCAACCTTATCTAATGTCGCGTTACGAGAAAAACTTCAACAGGGAGCAATAGATCTAGGCCAAACTGGAAAAGATTCTTTTTATGGATATGGCCTGGCACAGAGCCCTAAAAAAGACGATACCACTCAAGTAACCGAACAAGTGACAGGTGGTTGGAACTACAAGAATGGATCTTGGTATTACTATGATTCAAATGGCGAACTCGTAAAGGGCTGGTTGAAAGAAAACAACACCTGGTACTATCTCACTGAAAATGGGGCAATGAAAACTGGCTGGCTGTTTCAAAATGGGAAATGGTACTTCCTTACTTCAAGTGGCGCCATGAAATCAGGTTGGCTTCTAGACAATTCAAAATGGTACTTCTTAGATTCAAATGGAGCTATGAAAACCGGTTGGACTTTAGATAAGAAGGATTGGTATTACCTTCAGTCTACAGGAGAAATGAAAACTGGTTGGGTCTTAGACAAAAATAACTGGTATTATCTTTCTTCTAGCGGAAAGATGTTGTCTGGTTGGATCCAAGATAACAATAAGTGGTATTTCCTTGATTCCTCAGGTTCAATGTTTACTGGTTGGAGACTAATTAATGGCGCATGGTATTATTTTTACTCTAACGGTGAAATGGCTACTAACACAGTTATCAATAACTATAAAATCGACTCAAATGGAGTCTGGATACAATAGAAAAGAGGTCCCGAAAAGCAGGGGCCTCTTTGTGTTTAATCATTTATTCTAGTCTTATATCTAAAAAAACTTTTTTACATACCAGCCTTTTTCATCAACTCTCCCCATGTAACAAGGGATACCTCTTTTAAACCTTTAAATATTGGGTTTCCAAATGCAAGGAGTTCTTTATCTTTATTTCTAATCTCAAAACGCAGCCAACAGTATGGTTTATCAAGCACAAATTGTTTAGTGATCGTCCCTTTTTGTTTGATTGGACTTGTGGCTATTTCTTTGCCATTATGGATCCATCTTACATAAGAATCCTCTTGAACTTTATCGTAGGAAATGGAATACATGACTGTATTAACTTCTTCGGGTAGTTGACTTCCAAGCAACAGCTCCTCTTCATCTGCTTTTATCGAAATATCGAGAGATGGTCCTCTTGTTACGTATGCTCTGCCATTTTTCACGCCCGTAAGAATTGCTTCGCTTGATAGATTTTCAGCATACACAACCGTGGCAGGGTCACCAATTACAGAAGGTGGACCTCCTTCTTTATAGCTCTCTGTAGGAAGTAAGTGAGAGTCTGAGCCACCGATTCCATATATTCTGTATCCATCATTTAATAGGCTATCCCATAAAACAAATGCGCCTTCTGTTGCTTTAGGGTTATCATCATATGTCGGGTCATTCCATATTTCGATAGTATCGATATCTTGGAGTGGAGTGGTTTGAAACTGCCACTCCCAAGGCTTTAGCAAAGGATGGTTAATACTAACAAGCCCACCCGTTTCCTTAACCTCCCTGATAATTCGATTCATACCTTCTTCTGACTCCATACCACCATCATTTGAAGAAGAACGCCAATCAATCCATTTAGTTAGACCAAGTGCATTGAAATGGCCTTTTGAGGAAGTAATTTCGATTCCTGGCATTACTAAAACCTCATCCTTCACCCATTTAGTTGGAAGGATATTATGGTCTGTTGCTACAAAGTAATCAAGTGCCATCTTTTTTGCTTGTTTCATACCTTCTTCAGGTAAAAGCTTTCCATCAGAAAGATTTGTATGAGTATGAAAGTCTCCTTTATACCAACCCGCTACCTGATTAAATACTTGATTAGATTTGTATAAATCTAGAGTAAGTCCAGGTTTCGATTGCGCTGAACACCAATTGTCTGTTTCGGAATTACTTTTTTCCCGATTCTCTTTACCATATTCAACAATAAATGAGTACGCTGGGGCTTGTTGATAAGTATGCGCACTTATTTCAACCTTCCATTCGCCAGCTGAAATTAATCCAGGTGTTGCAGAAAAACTTGTTTGATTTGGATCAGAAGTAATAGTTACCTCTTTTAGTGCTTCTATGCATAACACTTGTGCACGTAGTTGTTGCTCTGGTCCCCAAAGAAAGATGGAATACCAACCTTTTTTTGAAAAAGAAAGTTTAATATTCATCCATTCATAATTTTCATCAATATCTATTCCTACCACATGAATTGGTTCATTTATTATTCCGGTAAATTCTCTCTTTTTAATAGACATCCATAATTCCACCCTTCTTCTATTAATTTAGGGTAGCCAAGACGAATCTCCAGCTACCCTCCATTTTTCAATTACTTATTAACTTCATCTAACGCACGTTGCGCTTCTTCTTTTGCTTCTTTTAACGCTTGTGATGCCGGAATTCCCTGTATCTCCACTTTGTCCGCAGCTTTTGAAAGTGCATCATAAATCTTTCCGCCAGTTGGATCTACAAATGGCGGTGTTGCAGTTTGTGCTTGCTGTAAAGGAACCAGAATCTGTGGATTTTTCTCAGCAAATTGCTTAAATGCCGGGACATCCTGAGCTGTCGTTCTAGCTGCAATATAACCAGAATTCATGGACCATTCTGCTGCTTTTTCTGCACTTGTAAAAAATGAAATCCATTCAAAACCTGCTGCTTGTGCTTCTTCAGAAGCAATTGCTGGTATTGCAACCATATGAGCGGCAGCATGTGGTGCAGCATCATGGCTTTCCCAGCCTGGTTGTGGATGAGCTGCAATAATTTCAAAATCAAGGTCTCCCTGGTCACCACTTGAACCAGTGTATCCTGCCGCTCTACCTTGCATTACATCATCAATTGTTTTATACCAATATTCCCAGCCTTGACCACCATGCTGAATTGCCATTGTCTTTTCTTCATGAATAGCTTTCCTAAAAAATTCCCAAGCTTCTACCCACTCTGGTGAATCAATAAGAACTTCTTTTCCATCTTCACTGATATATTTCGCACCGCGGCTTAATGCAGCATCAATTAGGTTACCAGAACCCCACATTGGCTCCCAGCCATAAATACCTTTTTTCTCTTTAATTGTTTGGGATGCTTCAGCTACACCTTCCCAGGTTTTCAGCGCATCAGGTAAAAGACCAAGTTCTTCAAAGATATCTTTTCGGAAATACATAACCTGCGTTGTTCCATAGAACGGGATTGAATACTGCTCTCCATCGATGGTTCCTTGATTATAAAAGGCTGAAACAAATTCTTCAGGTTTAAATTCTTTATCTTTTTCTATATAATCGCTCATGCTTGCTAAAGCACCCTTTTTAGCTAAGTTATTCATCGGGTCGTTCTCAAGCAGAACAACCGCAGGTACTTTTTTAGCAGCTATACCAGCTTGAAGCTTTTGTAATGTTTCATCATAGTCACCTTGTGCTACACCGATTACTTTGATTTTGTCTTGTGCCTCATTGAATTCGGCGATCGTTTTTTCTACATTTTCACCTAATTTGCCACCTAGTCCATACCAGAATTCGATTTCTATTTTCCCATCTTTATTTGCCGTTTTTTCTCCCGAGGAACATCCAACAAGCAATGCTATTACTATGAGAATGATTCCTGTTAATTGTTTAATTTTCTTCATTTTATATCCCCCTTTTATCCTTTTACTCCTTGATCACTAATTCCTGAAACAAACCATTTTTGTGCAAATACAAATAATAGTAATAATGGAAGAACTGCGAATGTACTAGCAGCCATAATAAGCGGCCATTGAAGCCCATATGCTCCTTCTTGTATAAAAAATTGTCTTAATCCCGTTGTTATTAGTTGTTTTTCTTCACTATTCATAATTAATGATGGCCATAAATAACTGTTATAGTTCTGTACAAAGCTAATTAGCATAAAGGTAATAAATGTTGGCTTCGTTAATGGTGTGATTACCTTCCAGACAATCGTCCAATGACTTGCACCATCAACTCTTGCAGCATCAATGAGTTCCTTTGGAACCTGCATAAATGCCTGCCTAAATAAAAAGATTCCAAATACGCTAACTGCATTCGAGAGAATAAGTCCTTTATATGTATCTAACATCTCTAAATCTGCTAATATAACATAACTAGGTACATAGGTTGCTGCGGATGGTAACATATACGTTACTAATACAATTGAAAACAACACATTTTTCCCTTTAAAATTAAATTGTGTTATCGCATATGCAAACAATGCAGAGTTAATAACCTGGATCAACACAATACATGTTGCTGTAAAAATACTATTAAATATATACATATCAAATGGCGCCATTATCCAAGCATCAATAAAATGACCCCAGTCTGGGTTCTCCGGGAACCACTTTGGCGGGAATTGCCATATTTCATCATTTGTTTTTAAGCTACTAACAACCATCCAGAAAAACGGAAATATCATTCCTAATGAGATAAATAGTAAAAAAAGATGTTTTAGAGCTTTTAAGCTATAACTAGTCAGTTTCAATCCCATCACCTCCTATTAATAATGTACCCATCGTTTTGAAAGAAAGAATTGAATAAATGATAGGAGTGCAGTTATGATTACAAGCACAATTGCAACAGCTGTTGCTTTCCCCATATTAAATTCTTCAAATGCTGCTTGATAATACATATATAGGATTGTTCTTGTGCCACCAGCTGGTCCTCCTTGTGTGAGTACCTGTATTTGGTCATATGCTTGTAGCGTATCAACCATTGTGATGATAATTAAAAACAGACTAGTGGGCGAAATTAAAGGCAGTGTGACATCAATGAATTGGCGAAACTTTGACGCCCCATCTAATGACGCAGCTTCATATAGATGTTCAGGTACCTTTCGTAAAGCATGAGCATAGAAAATCATAACCCAACCAAGACCCTTCCAGATCGTTAAAATAATCAGTGCTGGCATTGCCCATGTTGTACTACTCGTCCATGCTAACGCAGGCAAACCGAAAAGTGATAATATCCAATTTGCGAAGCCAACCTCAGGTTCATAAATCCAAGACCAAACTATGGAAACGGCTACGGTTGGAGTCACCCATGGTGAGAATATAAATGTTTGATATATCCCCATACCTTTTTTTGATCTCGTTAGTAAGAGTGCAAGTAATAACCCGCCAAATACGGTTGGCAATACTACTCCCAAAGTAAAATAAACTGTATTTCCAAGAACTTCATAAAAGATTGGATCCCGTAACAATTGGCTATAATTCTCCAAACCTACGAAATCATAATCCGGGCTCATATAATCCCAGTTTGTCATACTTATGTATAAGGAATTAATCATTGGATAAATCCAAAAGATTGATAACGGTAGTAGTGCAGGGAATAAAAAAAGAACCAATGTAAAAGGCAACTTTCTCTTCCGCTGTTTTCCTTCTTGAGGAATTTGTGTTTTTGTTTTAGCTACCTCAGCCTTCATGCTCTTCCCCCTATATCCTACTATTGAATCAGTAACGTATTCATTTTTTGAACATTCATTTTTTGAATACATTTTCATGCTAGCATATAAAGATATATATGTAAACGGATATTTTAGTGATTTTCTCGAATTTTGTAGAAATATGAATCAACAAAATAATCCCGTTAATAACCAGCATTCATAATTTGAATATTTATATTCAATAAAAAAAGACTCCCCGAAAGGAATCTTTCGGAAAGTCTAATTTCTAGTTTATCAGATATTACTTAATCCAAGCACCATCTGAACCTAACTTATAACCACCAATAGTAGTGTTGTAAGCCATTTTACCGTTTGAATATAGGTAGTACCACTTACCACCAGTGTAAACCCAACCAGTTGCCATTACACCACTGTTATTTAAGAAGTACCAAGACTTATACGAAGTATCATAGTACCAGCCAGTAGTCATTTTACCATTTGATTTTAAGTGATACCACTTGCCACCATCTAGTACCCAACCAGTTGCCATAGAACCATCTTTATTAAAGAAGAACCATGATTTGTATGAAGAATCCCATAACCATCCAGTCTTCTTCACATCATTTGTATAATAGAACCATTTGCCGTTCTCAAATTCCCAACCGTTTTTAACAACAGGTTCTGGATCAACATCACCACGGAATACTGTTACTTCCTTAGTTGTTTTGTTTCCTGCAACGTCATACAACTCAAGTGAGAATGTATTTTCGCCAGGCTCTAATGTTAATGTAGTTGTAACATTCTTAGTAAACGGTTTTAAATCATATCCAGGTAGCTCTTGGAAGAATTCTTCACTACCATCTACGAAATAACGTAATTCTTCAGCATTGTCAGAAAGAGTTGCTTTTAAATCAACTGTTTCAACATTGCTAGCAACAGTTGATGGTACATCTACTGTTAATACTGGAGCAGTAGTGTCAACAAATACTAATCGGCTGTTTGAAAGCGAAGTTTCATTTCCGCTAGCATCTGTAGCAACGATATGAATCGGATGTGCTCCGTCCTTATCAAAAGTCACAGTAGTTTCAAAAGCATAGTGTTTCTTTTCAGCATTCCATACTAATTCAACTTCTTTTCCTTCAACAGTTAAGCTTGTAACTTCATCCTTATCTGTAACAGTACCTTTAACTTCAACAGTGCGAGTATTGATAACGCTGAAAGTTTCTGGAGTAGTTACTGAAATCGAAGGAGCCTCTGTATCGAGAACTACTTCTGAACTGTTACCTGCAATATCAGTAGCTACTAATGTAATTACTTCATTATTAGATAAACCAGTTACATCAAGTTCAGTTGTATCAGGAGTTACAAGACCTTGTGATTCTCCATTTACTACTACCTCAACATATGATAAACCTGAACGATCGTCAGCAGCATTAATCGTTACTGTATCTCCATCACGAGTAGCCTCGATAGTTGGAGCAACTGTATCTACAACTACTGCAACTTTAACACTTTGAGCATCCTTACCAGCGTAGTCGATAGTTGACGCGATTTCATAATAATACGTACCATCAGCTACAACTTTATTCTTAACTTTTCCATCCCAAGCACTTGCAGTCTTAATAGAATACATAGCGCCTAGGCCGCCATCGTAGTAATTCTTTCTTACGTTTTGTTCTGAACGAATTGTACGTAGTACATTTCCTTCTTCATCTAAAACATTGTATTTTACTTCTTTCGCATTACGTAGGAACGATAATAATGGAAGGATGTTATCTTGCTCTCCATCACCATTTGGTGAGATAGCGATACGGTCAAGAGTTCTTCCATAATAGTCATCTTCAGTTGCAAATGGGTTATGTCCTAAATAGTAGAACTTTTCATCCTTTGCTTGGTAAAGCATTGCAGCATATTCATAGAATGAATAACCTTCTGCATCATCATACGCTAATGCATCAAGAACTGGAGCTGCGTTCCAGTCGCCTTTGAAGCCAACATAAGGAACAGATAGTTCAGGATTAACATCACTAGAATCTGTTAAAGTAACGAAACCTTCAACAAAGTATCCGTTAGGGAATACATTCTCAACTGGGGTTGTTGTAAATCCAGTAGCCCCATAGTCAATAACCTCTGCATTTGTTAAGTCAACTTGTACATTAATTGTTGCAGTACCATTCGCAGGTACCTCAACTACTGTATTTCCATCATTAAGTGTTACAACTGCGCCACGGATTTCTTGTGACTCTAATTCATCTGCTGTAAAGTAACCAAGTTCACCCAATAGAGCAAAATCAGTTTGGACATTAGCAGCAACATCATAAGTTACAGTTTCGTCAGAATAGTTAGTAGCTTCTAACGTAAAACTAAATTGGTCGCCAACTTCTTTAAGTGCAACTTTACCAATTCCAGAAGTTGCTTCAGTTACTACAACTGGAGTACTTAATGCAGCGTGCAATTGCATTAATCCAGCACCTTGACGGCGCGGTGAATACGGATTATCCCATCCTTGTAAAAGCGGTCCAAATGAACCTGCTGCACCACTGTTAACAGTTCCTTTATCCTTTACAGGGCTTGCAGTATTCATTAGAAGGTTCTTCGCAAATTCAACTTTTTCTTGTCCTGTTAATTCAGCGAAATCCTCCTTGACACGTTGAAGTACTAGAGCTGAACCACCAGATACATGTGGAGCTGCCATTGAAGTTCCACTCATTACACCATATTGATCGTCGTTAAATGTTGAATAAATATTTCCACCCGGTGCAGTGATTTCAGGTTTGAAATCAAGGTTAGGTGTTACACCCCATGATGTAAAGTCAGACATTTTTCCAGCTGTTGGATTTGGTGCTGTAGTTACGTCTCCGTTAAATGAAAGCTCAACCATTACTCCAGCATCTAATTGAGCTTTTAATTCATCACCATTTTGTTTTAACATGAATAACTGTGGAATAGTTATACCAGCATCAGTTTGCATGTTTACATAACCATCAGCGTTGTTAAAGATAATTACTCCAGCTGCACCAGCTGCTTGAGCATTTTGAGCCTTAAGAACAAACGCGATTTCACCACGTTGAATCAGTGCATATTTTCCTGTTAAGTCAAGTCCGGCAAAATCATCGTGATCCTTATATTTTTGGTAATTAGCTGAGTCTGGAGTAACGTCACCAGGCTTAATACCTAATCCAGCATAAACAACTTCAAACGTTTTTTGTGCCACACTATTTGGATGTACGCTACTTGCAGATAAGAAAGGATGAAGCCCTGCTTCTACACCATTATAAACTGCTTGAGCACCATCTAAATCCATGAAACTGTTATCGAGAGATGCAACTTGTAAAGAATCTGTAGATAAACCTGGAGCTCCAACAACACCTACATCTGGATTAGATGCGTATGGATTGTAGAATCCGTTACCAAAATGAGCTGAGTTACCAGCTGAAATTGACATTAATACTCCATTATCTACTGCATTCGCAATAGCTTGTTGCTCAGGGTCATTTTCATTAACAAATGAAGCAGTTGAACCTAAGCTCATGTTAATTACATCTGCACCTAAGATGATAGAATCATCGATAGCTTTGATGTAAATGTCTCCCCAAGTAGATCCCATTTCCGGGTCATTACCGAATACTTTAAGAGCTAATAATTGCGCTTCTGGTGCAACACCTTTAATTCCACCAGCTGTTTCATCACCGTTTGCAGCAACAGTTCCACCAACGTGCATACCATGGAATGAAGCTCCCGGTCCTAGGTCCCTTACTTCTGCATTTCCATCCATATAGTTATATCCATAAGGAACTTTTGCAGAGTAATATTTACCCGGAAGGTTGTTTTCTGCGATGAACGCATCAACTTCGTCTTTTGATAAAGCAGCAGTTGATTCATCAGTTAAAACCATATCTTTATGTGTTGGATCGATTCCGCTATCAATGATACCGACAATCATTCCTTCGCCTTTATAACCATAGTCGTTCCATGCGTTTTGAGCTTCTATTAATTCTTTACTATACTTCATTTCCGGTTTTGTCTCAGGTAGTTTGTATTCATTTGCAATTGTTACGCTTGAAACGCCGTCAAGCTTTTCAATAGTAGCAATCTTACCATATTCAACAACACCAGAGAATCCGTTAAAAGTTGTTGTGAAGCTTTCTTTAAATTCCATTTTTACTCTCTTAGAACTCAGTAGAGTTTTTACATCTTTTTGAGCTGATAGAGCCTTGTTTTGTAATTCAACTTGCTTTGACTCTGATAACTCAGTAAACTTCTTACCTTGTTTAGTTGCGTATTCAATCGCCGGTGCACCTTCCACCTCTACGATAACACGAACTTTTTCATCAAGAGCAAATTTCTCTGCTTCTTCTTGACTAAATGATTCTTTCACAGTTACGTTTTTGTCTCTGGCAGGCTTATTTAACGGGCCTGCAGCAGCCATTGCTGTATTAGCAAATAGCATTAAAAACGCTAAAACTAATGCTAAAGTCTTTTTCACGCACTTTTCCCCCTATTAAAATAAATAATTCAAAAGCTTTTCTATTACTCTACTAAAAATAGCCAAATAGAATAATAGTAGGAAATTTGACACACCCCTTCCTTTATGTGAAATATTTACTATTTCAGTTTAGTCAAAATAAAGGTAATAGTCAAACAATTTACGCTATAATTTTTCAATATATATCAGCAATTTTCGCCAAAATAATATTTTAAAAAAATGTAACCGTTTTACTCTATCTTAAAATCAATTGTCTTTTTCGTTTGTATACCACCAGCAAAGGTTAACCACATCGAAAAGCTGTAATCACCAATTGATAGATTTGATAGTCTAACCTCATGAGATAAAACTTCGTTTGGTGCTATCGTTTCCTCTTTGATCACCTGTAAAAACGACTTACCATCTGAATATCGAGTGATTGTACCATCTGCTTTGTTTAGTAATTCATACTCGTATTTTTGGCTAGTAGAATACGTAAGAGTTAAATCAGTCTGTGCAATATTTTTACTAGTAAATCGTAACTGTACTGTTCCGTTTGTAATCGAAACTACTTCAAGATTAGACTCTAAAGTTACTAATTTCACTCTCTTTTCTGCCTTTTTTGATGTTGGATTAAATTCTTGTCGCTTTTGAGATTGATTCTTTTCCACTTTGCTTTCTCCTCCTTTACCAATTCCTTCAGTATTGTTTTGATTTGGCTGTACGGTACCTGAAACACCCCTTGCTTCTTCAGAGTTACCATTATTGTTGCTTTGGAAGAAGTAAGCGCCTATAAAAACTATTATAAACACTGTAACAGCAATAAAAATTGGTCTTTTACTTTTTACATTCATGATGAATACCTCCTACTGTTCATTACTATACTAATTCGTAGTTATTGATAGAATTCCTCTTTTCACTCTAAAAATTTGTCGAAATCATTTATGATTCTAAAATACTACTACTTTTGTAAGTGTTGAATTAAACTATTACAACTACCTAAATGCAATACCTCTTTATAAATAATATACTGATGTAATAATTTATCTATTTACGCAAAACAAAAAAGACTACCAACGGTCATAACCATTGGTAGTCTTATATTATTACTTCACCCATGCACCACTACTATTTACCTTGTATCCATCTATTACAGTGTCCGCAGCCATTGAACCATCAGAATATAAGTAATACCATGTCCCACGGTCCAGTATCCATCCTTTTTGCATAGAACCACTGTTATTCATATAATACCACTTACCAGAGTCCCAAACCCAACCGGTTTTCATTGCTCCACTTTTATCTAAGAAATACCAAGTATTTGCATTATAAATCCAGCCTGTTTTCATTACTCCATTAGGATCTAGATAGTACCATTTACTTCCATCTAATAACCATCCTTTTTTTAACTCTCCAGTAATGTAATAATACCATTTCCCATCGGAAAGTTCCCAGCCAGATTTTCCTACTCTTTTTGCTCCAAGGTATCTAGGCTGATAATAGGAGTTAGATAAAGAATCCACTGTTACCCCACGAGATGTTGAAGCGTGAACAAATTCATTATTACCAATATATATCCCTGCATGTGAAGGTCCAGCTTTATATGTAGTAAAGAATACAATATCACCTGGAAGCAGTTCGCCTTTAGAAACATCTTTTCCATAATTAAATAAATCTGAAGTTGTTCTTGGTAATGAAATTCCAAGTTGCTTATAAGTGTAATTGATAAAGCCCGAACAATCAAAACCACTAGTTGTTGTTCCACCCCACTGGTAAGGAACACCAAGATTATCTAGTGCAACAGATGTTATTGAACTAGAGGATGCTTGTACATCGTTACCACCAATTAACCCACTAATTGCAATACTAAAAACCATGAAACTAGCTACTAGTACTTTTTTCATATTTGCCCCCCATCAATCTACATTTTTCTTTATTATCGCACAATTCTAGCATTTATTTCGTTTACATGTTTTTTAAAAACATTACAAATAGATTACAAGTAATGACTCTATTCGATAAAATAACCCTATTATTTTTTAAAAATATGATTATAGCAGTGTGTGCAAAGAATGTACTTCAGGACAATTATACTATAATAAGTGAATATAATTAGTCTTTTTGAAGAATTGTGAAATATTTCCTCGGAAATTGTCATAATTGATGGGGGTAATTTGAATACCTTTTAACTTAAATTCTATTCTATTTCTACCATTCCACAAATTTTGAAAACAAAAAAAAACGTACAACTTTTTCGTTGTACGTTTTTTTAAAATTAGTTAAATTTATAGCCCATTTCTCTCCAAAATTCCTCTGCAAGAACCCCATAACCCGCAACACTTAAATGGATGTCAGCTGGGTTCGGTAAATATTCTACATAATTTGCTGCTATTACATCAGCTGTAGCAATATAGTAGTCCCCATTTGCATTTGCCCGGTAAGCAATTTGTCCATTCAGAGCTTCAAGTAATTGCAGAAGAGCAGCCTGTTGTTCTGCAGGTGCGTATGGGAATGGATTATAATAACCCATCACATAAACATTTACATTTGGATTAAGTTGATCAATTGTACTTAGGATTGTATTAATATTATTACTCACTTTTTCTAGTTGTGCCGGAATTAAACTTAGATCCCCCTGTACGAGTGGAAGTAAATCATTTGCACCTATATCTATTGTTATATGTGTTGCTTCGCTAATCTCTTTTCTAACTGCTTCATTGTGTAGAACATCTTCTACTAATTGGACTGATGTATAGCCTGATACCCCAAAGTTATCTACATCTAACACTTGATAGGAGGCATCAAATTTATCAGTGATAAAGTCTACATATCCCTTATCATATCCTTTATACGGTGTTTGTCCAGCAGCTAATGAATCTCCTAAAGCAACATATTCTACCTGGATCCATACCCCATCTTTACCTAAGATATATCCGTTTACTACAGTATTTGTTGCTTTTGATCCGTCATTTTGAAGGAAGTACCATTTATGGTCATTCCACAGCCAGCCAGTTGCCATGATACCTGTGTCTAAAAGGAAATATGACTTACCATTTAATGTTACCCAACCTGTTTTCATTCCACCATAATCTTGTAGGTAATACCATTTGTTTCCGTATTTGAACCAACCTGTCTTCATTGCTCCTGTATTATCTAAATAATACCATTCTTTGTCTAATAACCAGCCGGTCCTCATTGCACCTGTTTTATTATCTAAATAGTACCAAGTAGAACCGTCTTTTACCCAGCCAATTTTCATTGCTCCATTTTGCGCTAAATAATACCATGACGCCCCATCTTTTAACCAACCTGTCTTCATTGCTCCTGTTGGTCCGAGATAATACCATGAACCTCCCTCAGCAAGCCAACCCGTTTTCATCTCTCCATTAGACGAAAAGTAATACCACTTGCCACCATTAGATAGCCAGCCTGTTTTCATTACTCCACTGCCATCTAGGAAGTACCATTTATTCTCATCATTAAGCCAGCCAGTCTTCTTAACTCCATTAACATAGTAATACCATTTACCATTTGATAGTTCCCAGCCATTTTTTTCAACTGAGTAGCCATTCGCTTTAGCGATGGCTTGGAAACTACTACTTGAGTTTGTAATGATAACTGGTGTGTATAAATTTACTTGGTCAAATAGCCAACGCACTTCTTCATTATACATCCTTACACAACCGGCACTTACATACTTACCAATTGAACTTGGATTATTGTTTCCATGTATCGCGTATGTAGTCCCATAAGTACCCCAGGCGTCTAGGCCCAACCATCGATCCCCTAATGGATTCCGCGGGTCTCCACCTGGAATATTATCTGTATAATATGGACGGTTCTTAATCTTATTTACAATTTTAAAAGTTCCTTCTGGGGTTAGAGAAATATTTCTACCAGTTGCAACACTAAACGTTCTTACCAGATTGCTCCCGTTGTAAAAAGCCATCTCATTTGACTTCTTATTAATAATGATTAATTGTGATTCAGTAGCAGCTTCTGTTTCGTTTGAATAGATTAATAGACTAAGAAAAAATATAAAAATAACCAGAAACTTTTTCTTCATAACATACCCCTTTTTTATTTAATAGTCATATAGTACCACTTAAATACTGTTTATTTTGTCATTATTTGGTATTAAGTTGCTATATTTTATCACTACTTTTATCGAAAAATAGCAAACTCTTTCCTTTTATTATACGTTTAAAAATCTAGTAAGTTTCAACTAGTATTACATTTATTACTATTTATTGAAATAGAATCTTAATAAATCTAACTTTTCTAAATACACTTACTATTATTTTTTTAGATTATGCTATTTACATTCGACATATTTCGACCGATAATTTAAATAACGATATATTTCGTTCGATAAGAGCAAAATTACTGAAAAGTGATGTCGCAAAGCTATAGGGGCTAATGTTCTCTAACTATGCCAGCCAGCTACCGAAAACGAGGAGGGGCAAAATGAAAACATGGGTAACACCTGAGGAAATGGAAAGTAGAAGACAACGAAATAAAGTTCTTTTATACTGTTCATTGCCGATTATTGGGATCGCACTAAGTGCATTAGTTACAATATTAGTTAGTAATCTTTAAAAATTAATAGTATTCATTATACCGGCTGTCAGGATACTCCTGACAGCCTTTTTCAAATTCCAACAAATTTCCCTACTATAAATCTGTTATTTTTGTTATATTTAATAAGAAAAAAAACAACCTTTTTTTGACAAAATATCAACAATATATTCCCTAGTATATTTATAGCCTCGCAGGAAAGGATAGGTATTTTTAGTGAAAATCTTCAAGAATGTTGTATGGGTACTTTTATTTTTTAGTTTCGCTTTATACTTTTCCACTAGTACAGCACATGCAAATGAAACTGGCTGGAAATATAGCAGTGGTTCTTGGTACTACTATGAATCTGGTACTCCCGCTAACGGGTGGGTACTTGACGGTACCAACTGGTATTTCTTCAATAACAAAGGTGTTATGCAAACCGGTTGGATATACAGCCAAAGTAAATGGTATTACTTGAATAAATCGGGAGCTATGGCAACTGGTTGGGTACTGGACAATAACAAATGGTACTATTTAAAGCAAAGTGGTGAAATGGCTACGGGGTGGATTAAAGACCAAAATACATGGTACTTTTTACATCCTAATGGCGACATGGCTACTGGGTGGGTACAGGTACAAAACAAGTGGTATTATTTGAACCCTAACGGAAGTATGGCAACAGGATGGTTATTTAACCAATCTAAGTGGTACTTCCTGAATAACAGTGGCGACAGAGCTAAAGGTTGGATAACAGTTAGTAATAAAAGATACTACCTTCAGCCTGATGGTGTGATGACAACTGGGTGGTTAACTATAGGTACCGATCGTTATTTTCTTTCAACAAGCGGCGCTGCCGTAATTGGACCATATACAATTGATGGAATCAGTTACCTTTTTAATGAAGCTGGAATCTTGTCTTCAGGTCAACAAAATGTGAATGGCACCACCTATTTCGCTGATCAAAATGGAATTCTACAAACAGGCTGGCTTTTAATTGACGGCAAAAAACATTACTTTTACCCTGATGGCAAAGCGGCTGTAAGCATATCTGAAATCGAGGGTTCTAAGTATCTGTTTGATAATGAAGGTACTTTACTAACAGGTTGGCAAATCATTAATGGTAAACAATATCTCGCTGATAGCAATGGTATGATTTATACAGGCTGGCTTCTTGAAAAAAATCAGAAAAAGTATTTTCAAGCCGATGGACAGATGGCTACCGGAACCACCGTAATCGAGGGTAAAAAATACTTATTTGATAACAACGGAATTCTACTAATAGGTTGGCAAACAATTGATGGGGCAAAGTACTACTCAGATGTTGAAGGTGTCTTAAGTGTAGGATGGGTTTCCATTGACGGTAATAAGTATTACTTTGATGCCAACGGGGCTTCTAAAACGGGTTGGCGACTAATTGATAAGAACTGGTATTTCTTTGACAGCAATCATGTTGTAAAAACCGGATGGTTTTATGAAAATAAAAACTGGTATTACTTAGATCAACAAGGTGCAATGAAGACTGGCTGGGTGATGGATGGTAAGGAATGGTATTATCTTAACTCAAGTGGTGTCATGCAAACTGGATGGAGTTATGTAAAAGGAACTTGGTATTACTTAAACAAGTCTGGTGTCATGCAAACAGGGTGGTTCCTTCAAAGTAACAAATGGTACTATTTAGACTCAAGTGGCGCAATGCGAATAGGCTGGGTCACTGTCGACGGGAAACAATATATGCTTGATACCGACGGTGTTTGGGTACCAGGTGCTATTAATGAATTTAATGGAAAAGTTATCGTATTGGACCCGGGTCATGGAGGAAGTGATCCAGGTGCAATTGGCGGTGGATATTATGAAAAGAATATTGTTTTACAGGTTGGATTAAAGCTTAGGGATTATCTCAGAATGCGCGGTGCACTTGTTTATATGACGAGGCAAACCGATAAGTATCTTACTCTGTCAGAAAGAGTTGCATTCTCTAACTCTATTAAACCTGACGCCTTCATTAGTATTCACACAAATGCTTCAACAAGTAGCACAGTAACTGGCTTAGAAACATTTTATAACCTTGAAAAGGGTGTTATGCCAACTGAAAGTAAATTACTCGCAACTGAACTACAAAACTCTTTAATTGCTGCAACTGGTGCAGTGAATAGAGGTGTTAAGGATGCGAACTTTGCTGTAATAAGGGGAAATCAAGCGCCTTCTGTACTACTAGAAATGGGCTTCATCTCCAACGCCGAAGAACGGGCAAGAATGACGAGTAGTTCTTATCAGGATAAAATTGTTACAGCTATGTACTCAGGATTATTGAGATTTCTAAAATAGTTAAAACACCCTACAAGTAGATTGTAGGGTGTTTTTATAGAGGTTTATAGGACTTTTATAAACTCACTTCAATGTTACTCTAAATATTTATCTCCTCAACGGTAACTCATCTGCATTATCCAAAATTCCATCTCCATCTGAGTCTTTCATTAATGGATGTGATTTATAGGTCCATACCTTAACAGTTGGAGAGAATTCTTGGCCAGGGAATCGCAGCTGCAAGAATATGAGTGCCCATGTTGGCAGGGTAATCGTTTCTTCCTTAATAAGTTCCTGTAAATCAGGAAGTCCATCCCCGTCTGAATCTACAGACATGTCGCCATCCTTTGGATTCTTTAGTAACTTGGCTGTAGTTCCATCACTTAAACGGATCCAAGTTCCATCATTTGTGCCTTCCTGAATTAGATCGGTTAGAGATAACAGTTCATTTGCGAAATCACCATAAATATTTGCAAATACTCCACCTGTTTCTGTATAGAGTGCTTCATATACAGGTCTGTAATAATCATCAGTGATAACTGAAACTGAAATATCGTCATTCTTTAATAGTTGAATTTCTTCCTCCATCGATGCTACTCCATAATTATTCGACTCATTATAATCAGCATCGGTTAGGAGAACCATGAATTTTGTTGCTGTATCACGGAAACCGCTACGACGGCCCATTTCAAGCGCATCAACGACTGACTCTGGTGTATCTCCGCCACCATCAACAACGATAGCACCTAATGATTCTAGGAAATTGGTAATTTCATAGTGCCATTGTCGATCAACAGTCGAGTCCTCTCCATCTGCATCGATATCCTTATAATCGATAATCCCTAATCGCACATCTACATTCTTTTCTTTTAATTCTTCTACAAAGTTCTGGATGTTTAGTTTTACGTTATTAATTTCTTCATACATTGATCCGGTAGAGTCTATAATAAAACTGATATCCGCTTGCCCCGTTTGTACAGTTGAGTCTGACGAGTCTCCCATTATCTGCCAGTTTCTAACAAAGGCAACTATATCAAGAACTCCCCATGTACTAAAATGAGTTGTTTCAGCGGAAATAATGTTATTTCCTGCATCATGGGTTGTTTCAACTGGTACCCATTGATTTTTTTCTTCGTCAAAATAAGCAATCACTAAATCAGAGAATCGAGATGACGCAAGTACGTTACTTGTTATTTTAAAGCCTATTTGTGCTGATTCAAAATCGGTTGGTAATTCAATTGAAATTGGTGCTGATACAAGGCCAGGATTATTTCTAATAAAGTTATTCTCCTCAAAACCTATTGTGATATTTTTGTTTATATCACCCTTACCCTTGACTAAAAGACTAGGTATTACACCTGTTTTAGGGTCTATTACCTTATTCATCACTTCTTCAGATATTGGCTGAGTAATTACTTCCTCAGAGTCTTTGATTCCGTTTCCATCTGTATCCTGCTTTAACGGATCTAGTCCTAAGGTAAGTTCACTATCATCAGTTAATCCATCTCCATCTGTATCCTCTAGTGCTGGATTTGTTTTATGAGTATTGATTTCATCATAATCAGATAGCCCATCTCCATCTGAATCAGATTCAAACGGGTTCGTGCCATATTTTTGTTCCTCACTATTCTTTAAGCCATCTTCATCATAGTCCTCTTCCCCATCAGGAATCTCATTCTCATCTGAATCCTTTAATAGTGGATTTAATTTTTCAGGCTGATTAAAAGAAACCTCATACCCATCCTTCAATCCATCACCATCAGAGTCTGCTTGAAATGGGTTTGTTCCGGCTTTTTGTTCATCTATGTTTTTGAGCCCATCTTGGTCATAATCTTCCTCACCATCAGGAATCCCATTCCCATCCGAATCTCTTTTGTAAGGATTGAACTTTGAAGTATCCTTTGCAGCTTCCTCAAACTCATTTGTTAACCCATCCGTATCAAAGTCTGTTTCATTAATATCAATCATTGCTTCAACAGTTGTTGTAACCTGATACTCCTTGTCACCGACTTTCATTTTATGAACGGCTTCATTTTTGTACTTCTCTTCTTTCTCTTCTGCCTTAGCTATTGTACCGAATGAAGAAGCCACTAAACCAAATATGATTAGTAGTGTAACCTGTTTTCTAAAGCGTTCCTTATTGAGAACAAAAAGAGCTAAAATAAGAACAGCCAACGATATTCCCAGTAACACATAGTACTTTGTGAAACTTGTATCATCGCCTGTTTTCGGTGACGTCCCTTTAGTAGGCTTCTTTACTTCAGGAGTTACCGGAGGTGGAGCACTTGATTGTTTAATAGTTTTTGCAGTGAAGCTAACTTGAGTTTCACCAAAGGAATTTAGACTTTCAATATTCCAAACCAACTGGTTATCAGTTATTTTCGGATCAGTACTTGTAACCTCCAAGCCTTCTGGAATGTTCGCTGTAACAACTACGTTATTGGCTTTACTACCTGTTTGGTTTGTAACAGTTAGTGTATAGGTAATTTCCTCCCCTGCTTCATACGATTCCTTATCTGTAGCTACATCAACCTTCAGATAATCAAGCTCAACATTCGCAAACACAGTAAAGGCCGGAAACAAGAAAAAACAAAGGGTAAGTAAGACAAATAGTTTAAATTTATTCTTCATTATTTGGGTATACCTCCTTATTTATTAATTTTGCATGAACAATCATTCTATCTGTTTCAACTTCATTGGTGCAGGTGGACAACGTCAAAATTCGATCTTCTTCTCCAACTGAAGTTTGGATTGCATACAGCGATTTCTCTTTTAAGTTAGTAATATAATCTAAATAACTGTCTGAATTCTCTACTTGCAGCGGATCAGAGTCGTCAGAAACATAGATAGAAAAAACCTCCCACTCATATGTACTACCTTGGAAATCGGTTTGAATGATTTTATGCTTCTTATAAAACTCTGAATCTAGATACTTTTTCAGCTGTCCAAACATGCTATTGTCCTTCATGTAATGGCCATAAATCACAGTTTGTTGGTCAAGTTCTGTTCCTGAGTTTCGGTAATCCATAAAGATAGCCCCTACAAAGTCATGTTCTTTGTAAAAGTTATGGGTTAAATAATAGCTATTGTCCCTACCTTTAACGATTGGATAATTTATTTTCGAATCCTCAATCGTTATCCAACCAACATAATCCTCGTTCATCCCTTTTAACTCTTTAAATTTTTCATCCCACTGCTTCTGTTTAACTGTAGGTTCCTTTGACTCAGAATCATCAAAATAAAGGTCTTGAAGCACGGCGTAACCCTTTGCGGATTGCTGATACTTGATGACCTGATCAAAGATTCCGAAGAGAGAATACAAAATCACACAAAAACTTATCCCTATAACGACATATACTATCTTCCGTTTTACAGCCTATCACACCTCCCATAAAATAAAATAGAAAACATTCCCAATGATTGTAACAGAAAGCAAGTGCAAAACTTGTCTATATCTCTATATATTTGTGGTATTTTTTCGATGTTTTTCGACTAATTTTCTTTGAACACCTATGAAAATGAAGCAAGGTATTATACTTGTCTTGCATATAAAAGCTATACTTAATTTTCTATATTTGTTTCGAAGATTGTGTATCTAGTAGTTTGAAAAGGCAATTATTATACAATTAATTTTTTTAGTATGCAATTAACTTGGTATTTCCTACAATTATTTGATTTAGTGTGCAATTTGTTTGATGGTTCCTTCAATTATGGTATTTTTTTTGCAAATGCAAGTTCCCCACTTAGATTAACATCATCACAAGTATTCGTTATAGTAAGCATTCTATTAAAAACAAGCTTCTCTGTTCTCTCAATACCAATTCTGATGCTCTTATATACGTAAAAACCCCCATCATGAGATGGAGGTTAGAAGTTCTATTTCTATTATAATTTTATCATGCGCTGTACGGCTTCACGCTCATGGTAGTGCATCTTTAATTCAATATCTTTTTTCATTTGTTGGCAAAGACAATCCTCTAACAACACTCGATTCTTATTGTACTGCATGCTATGATAGTAAAATCTCACTTTATTAATTACATTTTTCATACATAGTTCTCCCTTCGATAAATAGTACATAAATCGACGGGTCGTGTTCGGAAACTGGCAGACATAGTCCAAAAGACCGTAGCCCCTATAGTTTTGCGTCGCCATCTTTCGATGATTTTGCCATTTCGTACGATTTATGTTGTTCATATTTACTATAGATTAAAGGATTGTTCTATCGAAAGAGACTTTTGTCCTATTTTTTTATAGTAATTATTAGCAACTTATAGGTTTCTTTCACTAAATAGATAATCTAATATATAAAAAGGTAAAATACTCCTCGGTTAATACCGAGGAGTACGATAGCAATAGTTTAGTTTGTAATTGCTTTTCTGCGAATGAATAATAGGAATGCAATTCCAGATACCAATAGACTTGTACCGATTACTAACAAGTTAAAGTTACTAGTTGAGGTCTTCGGTAATTTACCATCAGTGTTGTTCTTTGTTGTATTTTCTTTATTAGTACTATCAGTTTCCGGTGTTACTTTACCGGGTGTTTTTTCGTCATTTATAGGGTCCACTTCTGGATCATTTCCTTCACTCTCACCTGGGTCTTCCCCTTCGTTTTCACCTGGTCCTTCCCCTTCGTTATCGTCAGGGTCCTCATTCGAAGAAGCAGTAGTAGCTTTAGTGCTTCCAAATATGATACGTTCTCCTTCTAAACTATATCCAATTATATCAATTGAATACGCTGCTCCAGGCTCTAAGTTTGAAAGAACATAAGAATTTCCATCTATATCGTATTCTAGTTCTTCACCATTCACTAAAACGCTGTATAAGAAGTCGCTATAACCATCGATGGTTTCTGGCTGCCAGCTCAACTCAATTGAAGTTTCTGTTACATTGTCTACTGTAATTTCAATATGCTCAAAAAATGCATAAATACCTCGATCCTCAAGTTCTTTAATAACCGCCAGATCCTCAGACCCATCTGTCAGATCTAAATTGTTTTTCATTAACAGAACGAAGTATAAATTTTCCATTACCAGCAAGCTTGAAATATCCTCTATCTTGTTAAAGCTGATATCAAGGAACTCAATCGGTAAATTCGCCAGTACACTGATATCAGTTACGTTATTTCCTCTTATCGATAGAGTTGTAAGATACTTGAGATTTGCCAGACTACTAATATCTTTAACTTGGTTGCGATCTAACACTAGTGTTTGTAGGTTAGTTAACTTTTTCAAGTCAGATATATCCGTAATTTCGTTATTCCCTAAGGTTAGGTAGTAAAGATTGGTTAATCCGGATATTGGTTTAAGATCTGATATTGAATTATTATCCAGGTACAAGTCCTCTAAGTTCGTTGCAGTCTCTAATCCTGTAAGATTAGTGATGCCTCTATTGGTTGCATCTAGACTTATTAAAGTAGACATATCACTTTCATATAGATCTCTCGAGTAAATGCGTAATGCTTCACGTACCGCATCCTCTAAAGCTGAATCAGCAAACGTAACGAATTCACCCTCTGGCACTGGAGGAGTTGTCACATACGTATACGCACTTCCCCATACATATCCTTGTTCATCAACAGCCTCAACTGTAATATCAATCTCGGACAGAGGCTCAAGGTCTGTAACTTGATAATACGTCTCTGAAGCTGGAATTTGATCGTATAGCTCACCATTAATATAAATATTATACGCTGTGATAAACTCAGCTAACTCTGGAAAATACAACTCAAACTCAACAGAAGTTTCGGTAATATCTGTTACATACAATTCGTTTATTCCATTACCCCACTCAACAGTCACTCCGTTTTCTAGTAGGCTCTTAATGACCGCAATATCATCTGAACCCTTCGTTACATCCAGTCCATCGTTTCCATTTAATGAAACCTGAGTTAATCCTTTTAATTCTAATAGTGCTGAAATATCTTCTAATTGATTATAAGAGATTAAAAGTATTTCAAGATTTTGTAGATTAACTATGGCATCTATATTGGAAATAAGGTTTTCATCTAGATCCAAATAACGTAGGTTTGTCAATTGCGAAAGTGGTGATAAATCTTGTATTTCATTACCATAGAGCATCGCCTCTTCAAGGTTTACTGCAAACTCTAGTCCAGCTAAGTCCACTATTCCAGTATAACCGGCATCTAAAGATGTAAGCCGCTCCATATCATCTGTATAGATATCACGATGGTAGATTTTCAGTTGAGATTGGATAGCCGCTTTTAGATTTTCATCAGCAAAAGCAACGATCTCTCCTGTTGGTGGTAACAAAGTTGTATCCTTTATTTCAAGATTTTCAAGAGTACCATCTTTGTACACGATTTCTACCTTTATGTCATACAACGTGTTAGGCGTTAGCCCCGAAAAGGTATATACCGTTTCATATGGATCAGTAATTTCCTCAACTAAAGCACCATTTAAATACACAAGATACTTTTCTACAGTATCTGTATACCATGGTCCGTCCCACCAAACAGAAATAGATTCATCTGAAGCACCTTCTACACGTAAAACCTTTTTTAGTTGTAATTTTTCATCATCCAAAATAATCTCAATAGGATTTGTCACATAGTCCATACCGCTTACAACTTCAAACTCAACCACAATGTCCTCTTCAGTCGTGTAGTTGTAAGTAACTAACCTATATGTTCCAGTCGGAAGTTCAAGATTACTCGTTTCTGTATAGTAATCTGTAAAATACCCCTCTTCATCTAAATATCCATCATATATGACCTCAGAATTATGTTCTTCTATCCCCTCAATGTAGAAGTTAAAATCTAAAGGTATCGTACCCTTGTCTGTTACAACTTGAATCACAGCTGGGACAACTTCAATTTCAGTCGGTGGTGGCTGTACTGCGTCGGCTACAACATTACTAGTATTACTTTCCACCTTAGGTTGTTTGACAAATTCAATTGGTGCGCTCGTTAACTGTTCACCAGTAGTTGTCGTTGCAGTGACTTGATATGTATAAGCAATTCCCGCATCGACAAATTTGTCTTCATAGGAATATCTTTTTACTTGATCAGTTTCACTTACAAGTACTGGTTCAATGTTTGTTACCTTTCCATTTTTAATCAATTGGTAGTTTGTTAGTTCCTCACCTTGGTAGCTAGAAACATCCCAAGTAAGAATAGTAGAATCCTCTTGTTCATCTACCTCTACTAATTGTAACCCAGACGCAGCATAAGTCTTTGCATATGGACTACAAAATGACACTAACAACACCAGGATTAAAGTAATATTAACCCATGCACGGTGTCGCAAATTAGTTCCTCCTGTCAAAATATTGTGACTAACGGCAATATTATAACTCATGAGTTAGGTAGTTGGATATAAGTTTTTTCCTATATTTTACATATTTCGTTTTACTAAAGATGCGAATGTCGAAACGTAGGGTACACAAAAAAAGCCCGGCCTACGCCACGCTTGTCATTTTGATGTATTTATCCACCAACCTGCTATATTAACACCTTCGTATTGCACCTCTTCACCTGTGCTAGATTCATAGGCCATGCTACCAGTTGCAAAAAGCAAATACCAGTTTGTTTGATGATAGAGGATGGGAACTTTGTCTCCCTTTGTAACCAATTCACCCTTTTCGTTAATTTCTGTATAAACCTTTATACAATCAAAACCACTAGGACATGAGAGCTGTTCATTTTTACTCACCCAATTTAGGAAAGCATCGGTATCCGTGGGAACGCGGAAAGTGCTAAAAAGGAATACAATTAGTATGGTACCAACTATCCGAGTTATTTTTGGTTTATAGTAAAATAGGAGGAGTAAACCTGTAAACGAAAAAAACCAAACAAATATATCACTTTTTAGTAGAAACAAACCTCCCCAAAATGCAGCAAAACTTAATACAAGAACCTTTTCAAATGCTGATTTCTCTCTCTTGCCATCACGTTTTTTAATGAACAAGAAATAAAAAGCAAAACACATTACTACAGCATAAATAACAAGTCTCAAGTGCCCACCTCATTAACTCAAATTAATACTAATTATCTTCTATTCCCACCTTTTCTGTAAAATTTGTTTTTGGCAAATAAAAATCGACAAGAAACCATCTTGTCGATTGCTAGCTTCTTATCCTATTCACCACATTCACTCCACCTGAAGCTGAGATAACACTACCTGTAATCATATCTGAATTGTCATCACATAAAAAAGCTATGATTCTTGCAATATCTTCACCGCTTCCAGGTCGACCGATCGGCGTGTATGAATCCTTCATTTTTCTAACAGCTTGGATATCTAACTCTTTATATTCTCCGACAATATCCCCAGGGCACACCATATTAGCGGTGATTCCGTATTCGGCTTCTTCTAAAGCGATTGTTCGTGTCAGAGACACCAAACCTACCTTTGCTGCACTAAATGCGGAACGATATACCCAGCCTGGTGAATGCTCTGCATCCTGAAACCCGTAAGTAATAATTCTTCCAAATTGCTGCTTGCGCATAATTGGTATTGTTAGCTTTAAAAAATGAAAAACTGAGCTAAGATTACCATCAATCATTTCGTTCCATTCATGGTCCTCGTAATCTACTAGTTTTTTCCGTTCGAAAATATATGGTCCCGCGTTGTTAATAAGGTAGTCGATCCTGCCAAACCTGGTCATGGCTTGTGAGACTAAATGTGAGATATCTTCCTTTTTTGTGATGTCAGCTTGAATAAATTGTATAATTTCTCTATAGGGCTGCCACTCGTTTTTAAGTTCCTCAACCCTTGCTGCATCGCTTCGATAAGTAACCGTAACCGAACATCCATTTTTTAAAAACTCTTCTGTAACCTTTTTACCTAACCCTTTCGTACCCGCTGTTATGACTGCATGCCTCACGATTTCACCTGCCTTCAATTGTGGGTGTTCTTACCGATTTAAAAGTGTTAAAAATTCAAGTCGTGCATCTGAGCGCTCAGCGAAAATCCCACGTGTTGCTGTTGTTGTCGTTTCGGCGCTTGTCTTTTTAATACCTCTTCCGCACATACACATATGCTTCGCTTCGATAACGACCATTGTACCTTGTGGTTGAAGGATTTCTTCAACTGCATCTGCGATTTGGTTTGTTAGTGTTTCTTGAACTTGGAACCGTTTTGCGTACCCCTCTACCATTCTTCCAATCTTTGATAGACCTGTTACCTTTGTGTTAGGAATGTATCCAACATGAGCAACACCAAAGAACGGTGCAAAATGATGTTCACACATGGAATGAAACTCAATATTTTTTACAAGTACAAGTTCTTTATGTGAAACATCAAATACCTTATTGAGATGGTTTTTTGGATCCTCTTGATAGCCTTCAGTGTATTCAAGAAACGCTTTTAAAACGCGGTGCGGTGTTTCCTGCAAACCATCACGGTTTGGGTCATCCCCACATAGTTCAATTAAATCTTTTAGCGCTTCGGTAATTTTTTTAGATTGCTTGACTTTATCTGCATTCCCTTCAAATATACGAGGGAATTTTTCAATTATGCTTCTTTCAATATCTAGTAAAGACATAAACTTTAGCCTCACTTGTCATTATTTATATTATTTAGAATAGTCTATTCTGGTTGGTGTTGCAATGGAAGTGATTTAAGCTAAGCGGTTATAGTACTCTATTAAACTATTAATTTTTTGAAGGTCTTCTCTAGTTCGGCAGTAGTGAATAAGACTTTTTAGATTTTCGAGGAGTGCAATTTGATCTTCGTATCGAGTTTGCTTTTTTTGACGTGTTGCTACAGTTGTTTTCTTTTCTGGATTAGTAATGATAAGCTTTAGCATTCTATTTTTTAGTTCTAGCTGGTCATTTACTTGTGTGAGAAGCTTTGAAGTAGATTCATTGTTTATATAGAGAATTTTATCCATTGAGGTTCTCCTTTTCGACACCTTTTTACCTAATAATACCAAAATATTTAGGAAAATATAAAGGTTATCGCCGCTGGGGTGGCCTGTTTGAGTATATTTAAGAGGTTTTTAGTATTTAAACCCTTTGAATTGGTCATAAAACTAGTTGAAATGAAATATTGCCGCGTTATTTTACTAGATTTATAATACCTTGTTTCGTTTACGGTTTTTAATTTGGATTTATGGTTTTTAATCAGGATTTACGGTTTTTATTTTCGAAATACGGTTTTTAATCAGGAAATACGATTTTTAATTCAAATTTACGGTTTTTAGCAATTTTTAGATTAGGTACCTTATCTACTAACCAATCAAATTAATAAGTCCCCAAGACTAACCACATTACATCCGTAAATTTGTAAAAATATAAAGGCAGCCTTGAGCAATTAAGTCTAACACCTTTTAAATTGATGAAATAACCAATTTGTAAGCAACTTTTTCTGCAGTTTTTCACTAGATTTATAGTACCTTGTTTCGTTTACGGTTTTTAATTTGGATTTATGGTTTTTAATCAGGATTTACGGTTTTTATTTTCGAAATAC
>NZ_JBFOKR010000004.1:200040-213443 GCF_047246645.1 Ferdinandcohnia jepli | reverse complement strand
AGCCTTGAGCAATTAAGTCTAACACCTTTTAAATTGATGAAATAACCAATTTGTAAGCAACTTTTTCTGCAGTTTTTTACTAGATTTATAGTACCTTGTTTCGTTTACGGTTTTTAATTTGGATTTATGGTTTTTAATCAGGATTTATGGTTTTTATTTTCGAAATACGGTTTTTAATCAGGAAATACGATTTTTAATTCAAATTTACGGTTTTTAGCA
The DNA here is from genome assembly GCF_047246645.1 of Ferdinandcohnia jepli. Taxonomy (NCBI): domain Bacteria; kingdom Bacillati; phylum Bacillota; class Bacilli; order Caryophanales; family Bacillaceae; genus Ferdinandcohnia; species Ferdinandcohnia jepli. Next base: position 213,224 of record NZ_JBFOKR010000004.1, on the reverse strand, counting down.
ATTTTCCAAGGTATTACCTTGTCCTTCGCACCACAACTCCGCCAACTTACGCACATAATCCTAACTTATGTGTCCCCTTACTTATCCACATAGTACCTATAATCCAACAATTGGTACATTTATGAAACAGTTCCTTTCCATAAATGAATGTAGTATATTTGTAGTTTAGAAAAGGAGCTGATTGATGTGAAATTGGTTAAAATACTACTAGTTTTTGTTATCGTTCTTGGCGGAATAGGCTTTGGGGTGTATTATTTTGGAACTAATCTAGCATCTGAGAAGCTCATGGACACCATTGCATCTGAACTTGAGAACAATGGGGAAATGGAACAAATAAAAACTGTGATTGAGAGTGATCCGGCATTAGTAGCTCTACTCGAAGATGCAAAACATGCCGATACTAGTACTCTGCCATTTACAACCAAAGAGGAAGCAACAAGAGTACTTGTAAAAAAGGTAGGAATTACTGAATTAAATGAGATTCGGACAAAAGCGCAGGATGGAAGTATGACGCAGGAGGAACTGCTTGCTGAGGTAGAAACGAAATTATCAGAAGAAGAAATATTGGCACTAAAGGTGCTTGCTTATAAAGAAATATATGGAGAGTAATAAGGGTACCGTGCGAGGTACTCTTTTTATATGGAGTTTGTATTCTCACGTAACCTTTTCCCTATTCAAACGTCCAACTATAAAAGGAGGAGGTTTATGAAAAAGGTACTTACATTGCTTTTCTTGTTGATTTCGCTTATTGGTTGCTCCACTGAAACTATCGAAAGTATTACCATCCATAAAATGAAGAACTTCTCCGAGGTAAATAAGGAGTGGGAATTCGTCATTACTGATAAAAATGATATCGAACTGTTTAATACTGCCTTTAAATCCGCCAAAAAGTTACCAGGTATCGTTGACATGGCAGACCCCCATTACAAAGTTTTTTTAGGTGAGGAAACTTATTTTCTATGGATTAGCAAAGATTCAGGAACGATTATGAATACGGTTGATACACATACGATTTATTCTTTATCGAAATCAAATTCTATTAAGATTTATGGTTTACTAGACGAGAAATAATTGTCGATGACCATTTACAGGAAATGAGTTATCCCTATACTCCCATACAAAAACTATCGTATTATTCTTCAAACAAGCGATTGTTTGACATGTTTAAACAATCGTTTGTTTGATTTTACAAAGAGTTGGCATTGATGATTTAACCCTCCAAACAAACATTTGATTGACTACTTTAAACAAACGTTTGATTAAATTTCCACATTCCTTTTCTAGAATAATTTTTCAGAACCCCTCCGGTACTATTCCCTTTACAACTTTAGTAGTATTTTAGCTTAATTACATAGATTTCCAGTGTTTTGACTATCACAATTAGTGTTTTTTCGGTAAACTTTTCTTGGATAGTCGTCAAAACATTACAATTATTTAATATTTCTAAACGTTTTCTAGGCTTGAAAGGAGTTACGCCATCTATGATTACTAATGAGACGAAAAATGAAGAACATAGGGGGGATACACATTTAAGTCAGTTAGCATCTGTGGGGCAAATTGCTGCCGGTATTGCACATGAAGTACGTAATCCGTTAACTGCAGTGAAAGGCTTTTTACAGCTCCTTCAACAAGAGGAAGGTCATGAATATATAGATATTGCGCAATCAGAATTAGATAATGCGCTTGTTACATTGAATAATTTATTACAGGTTTCTAAACCAGACCTTGAGGATGAGGAATATCGTGCGATACATTTAGCCGTCGAGATCGAATCAATTCTCAACCTATTTCAAGACAAACTATACGATATCGATGTGATTACAGAATTCGAGCACACGGACGCAACAATCCTCGGAAAGAAGAACCAGTTTAAAAAAGCCTTTTTCAATCTTATAAAAAATGCAATTGAATCAATAGAAGGAAAAGGGACAATTACGATTACTCATACATCAACCCATACTGACGTGATAGTTACAATCGAGGATACCGGGATAGGAATTCCGAAGGATAAACTAAATCTCCTCGGGACTCCATTTTTTTCAACTAAAGATTCAGGGACAGGCATGGGTCTCGCACAGGTTTTTTCAGTAATCTACCAACACGGCGGAAAAATAATTATCGATAGCGAAGAAAAGATAGGAACGAAATTCACCATTAAGTTACCAAAGCAGCATCAACCAAAAAATAGAGGTGTTCGCAAAATGTCGCTCGAGTACAAAGAGACGGACTCAGTTAAAGAATTTTTCCTCGAAAACAGAGATTACTTTGAAGAACGTTTGCTTGAGGAAGCAATCAATGTGAAGGGAAAAATTGAAGAGATACAGACAGTTGGGAATATTAATCTAGTAAACAATGCTCATAAACTTGTGCTCTACGTGGTAGATGAAAGAGAGCATGAATTAATTACCTTTGCAAAACAAGAAGGAATGGCATGGGCGCGGAATTCTCTTACACTAGCTTTTAAATTAGAATGGGTGCAAGCAATTCGCAGAACTCTATGGGACTTCCTGTACAACTATGATCTGCTTCTTAACAAGAACAGCACAAGGGATGACTTCTTTACATTAGAAAAAAAAGTAAACGAACTGTTAGATCACTTTTTTTCTCACTTTTTCATTAGCTATTCAAAATATAAGGATGAGCAACTAGAATCACAACGGCAGCTCGTCGAGAATCTATCTGTCCCAATCATCCCAATTAACAAAAATATCTATATTATCCCGCTGATTGGAACGATTGATGATATACGCGCGGAAACCATTGAAGATAAGATACTCACTGGAATTGGTGAAGACCATATTCGAACGTTGATTATGGATTTATCAGGTGTCGCATTTATGAACGATAGTGCCATGAGGCGTTTTATCAAGATACTTGAAGGCATTAAAATGATGGGCTGTAAAACGGTCCTAACCGGTATCCGAGCTGATATCGTAAAAAAGATGATAGCGCTTGAAATTAGTTTTGCAGATATTGCTGAATCGAAAGGCACCCTGCAGCTTGCATTGAATGATTATTTGTATCAGCAGGAAGTACCGGTTGTGGTGGAATGAGGAGAGTTATGATCCCTGTCCGATTTTTTAGTTGGGGGTGACCCGTGTTGTGGGTTTGGATGTGATTTATGATCTGGATTTAGGATTTTCAGCAATTATATTCCCGTTAATCGGACAGTTTGGTAGTTCTCACCTGGAAATCAGGTGAGAACCTCTGTAATAATCTACAATTCTAGCATTTCGCTGACCAATCAAGTGAGCAAAACCCGAGATATGCATTTTAACTTTGATTTACGGTTTTTAATCGAGATTTATGGTTTTTAATTCGAAAATACGGTTTTTAATCCGGATTTACGATTTTTAGCAAAATTCACTGCTCCAACCATTTACTCAAATGCAGCACACCCAACTCCGGCCTTGCCTCCCCGTCTAAAACAGCCAGATACTCCAATGAGTTCCCATCCAAATCATAAAAATAGTAACAAGCCGCAGGCATCCATGCATGGACGACGGGTTCACTTGTATCTAATCCAAAATCAGGTGAAAGCTCAATCCCACGTGCTCCCAAAAACTCGGGAACAGCAAGCAAGTCCTCATACCCCACACTAAATGCAAAATGCCTAGCCTTGAACTTTTCCTCTGGCACTTCCCAAATGCCCAGCATCTGCTCCTTTTTCGAAGCATCTCCAAGCCAGAAAAATGCAACCCTTCTCTCTTCGATAACGTATGCTAGCTCTAACTCCAACCCCTTGTAAAACTCAATTGCCTGCTCTAAATTTTTCGTGTAAATATGTGTTTCATACAGTTTACTATTTTTCATACTAATACCAGCCCCTTTTCTTTTATAACTCTATTGTAAATGGGCTCCTCAACAACTACATGCGAACGTAGACGGATTTTTCCCTACGACTTTTGAATGAGAAAAGCTCACCATCACCGGTGAGCCCCAACCATCAATATTCGTAAAAGCCTTTCCCGGTCTTCCTTCCTAGATGCCCTGCTTCAACCATTTCCTTCAAGAGCATCGGCACCTTATACTTTGAATCCCCTGTGTTTTCATATAGAGCTTCCTGGATAAAAAGCAATGTATCCAATCCAATCATATCGGCAAGCCACAACGGTCCGATTGGGTGCGAGGCACCTAGCTGCATTCCCTTATCAATGTCTTCCACCGAAGCTGTTCCTTCCTCCACTAGAAAAATTGCTTCACTCAACATTGGAACGAGAAGTCGATTCACTACAAATAACGGAGTATCTTTGACTAAAATACTTTCTTTGTTAATCGTATTAATCACTTCCTGAACTGTATTTAAGGTATCTGCCGAGGTCTGCTCGGTTCCAACAACCTCTACTAACTTCATCAACGGAACTGGATTAAAGAAATGGAGACCACACACGCGATCCGGACGTTTTGTGGTCATCGCCATTTCTGAAACTGACAAACTTGACGTATTGGAGGCTAGAATTGTATGTTCATGACAAAGTTCATCCAACTCTTGAAACACTTTCTTTTTAACATCGATATTTTCCGTAACAGCTTCAATGATTAAATCTCGGTTTACTAAAGCAGTCTTATCAGTCGTAAATTGGATACGCCCTAACACGACCTGTACATCAAGATTACTTTTCTTTGAAAGTTTAGTTAAGCTTTCTTCAATTTTTTCCCTTGCATTATGAAGTGCTCTGCCATCGATGTCCACTAACACTACTAAATGGCCGCCCATTGCAAACACTTGAGCGATCCCGTTTCCCATAATTCCCGAGCCTAACACACCAATTTTCAAGTACTCTCCTCCTTATAAGAAAAGCGCAAGCGCCTTTTAAGTAGAACTTCTACTAATGACCGCCACATCCTGTGGCGAACGTAGAAGTCAGCACATCCTCGAAAATGCTACGCATTTTCTTCGTGCGATGCCTATGCTGCCGTAGCCTTCCTTGTCCTGTGCAAGTCCGACAAGCGCTGGCCGGCTAATGTCGCCACTCCTGTGGCAACGCCGGCACTAGCACGTCCTGTGCGTCGAAACCCTGACGAGAAGGCTCTAAAAAATGCTAAAGCATTTTTTCTGCGAGGATTATCCTCACGAAGCATTTCTTAGTGTTGCCGCCGCAGGAAGGGAGAAGCGACCTCGAGGGGCTAGGCGCTGGAGCTAGACATATACAATTTTGTTTTTTTACTTTATGCTATTTTCCTTTTCTATTCATGAACCAAAGAAGTCTGGCAAACTATTATTTTTCAACGGAAATTCCGCAGGACGTTTTTCTAAAAAAGATTGCACACCTTCTTGTGCGTCCGCATTTTTCCCTGCCCAGTTTAAGAATTTAGATTCTATTAAATGGGACTCCAGCGGACCATTTTCACCGAGCATGCTCCAAAGCAATTGCCTTACAAAACTATTAGAAGTTGCAGCAGTATTTTCCACAATCTCATAAGCAATTTCGTATGCTTTTTCAAGTGGGTTTTCCTCTTCGTAATGGACAAGCCCTGTTTCCAATGCTTCCGAGGTTGGGATGAACCGACCTGTGTACATCCACTCCAACGCTTTTCCGATTCCTACGATTTTGGGTAAAAACCAACCTGATGCTGCTTCTGGTCCAATCCCTCTGCGTCCAAAGACGAAGCCAATTTTCGTATCCTTTTTTACAATTCGGATATCCATTGGCAGTGTCATGGTTAATCCAATTCCAACGGCTGGACCGTTAATCGCGCAGATAATCGGCTTTTTCATCTTGTATACAACTAAGCTTATCTGACCACCTAAATCACGAAACGCTTCAATGTCTTCTTCAGTTTCAAAGGTGGACGCACCAACACTTAAATCCATTCCTGCACAAAAAGCGCGCCCCTCTCCTGTCACGACAACAACTCGAACGTCATCGTTTTGATCGGCTTCTTTGTAAAAGTGAATGAGTTCGTCTGTCATCTCGGGCGTAAATGCATTCATTTTATCCGGGCGATTTAAATACAGTGTCATTATGCCATCCTTCAGTTCACTTCTAATTGTTTTGTACAAGACTTGCAACCCCCTCTTCGTATTCCTTCTTAAGGTGTTGAATGATTTCTTGCATCGTTTCTCGTTTTGTAACAACTGAAACTCCATGGCCCGCTGACCAAATGTCTCGCCATGCTTTTACATTCACTAAGTGTGAAAGGTCAACATCTTCCCTGGATTTTAAAGTGGTTGGGTCGATCCCCTGTTTGATCAAACTAGGTATCAACACATTTGCATGGACACCACTAAACGCATTTGTGTACAACACATCATCAACGGTTGAAGCTAACACCATTTCCTTGTACTCATCCTGGGCACTGCTTTCTTCAGCAACGATAAAACGGGTGCCCATGTACGCATAATCTGCCCCCATGAGTTTTGTTGCTGCAATATCTCTACCAGTCGAAATGCTTCCAGATAAAATAATCGTGCCATCAAAAAATTGTTTTACTGCTGAAACAAATGCAAAAGGATTTAACGTACCACCATGGCCTCCTGCTCCAGCACAGACTAAAATGAGTCCATCAACTCCTGATGCTGCGGCCTTTTTCGCATGCTTCACTGTGGCTACATCAGAATAAACAAGCCCACCATATCCACGAACGACTTCGATCACTTCACCTGGATGTCCAAGAGAGGTAATGACAATTGGCGGTTGATATGTTTGTATTAATTCAAGGTCTTCTTCATACCTTTTGTTTGATTTTTTATGGCAGATAAAATTCACGGCCCATGGTTTATCGCCTAATTCCCTTTTTACCTGCTCCATCCATTCAGCACATTTGGAAGCAGGGCGGGCATTTAACAATGGAAATGAACCGATTACTCCCTCTTTCCCCGCTTCAATCACCATTTCCGGTGTTGAGACCAAAAACATCGGTGCCACAATTAACGGCAGTTTAGACATGTTCAATCACCATCGCGATCCCCTGACCTCCGCCAATACAAAGGCTGACAATTGCATATCTTTTGTTGCGGCGTCTTAACTCATATGCTGCTGATAATAAAACTCTTGCCCCACTTGCCCCAACCGGATGACCAAGTGCTACCGCACCACCATTTACATTCGTTTTTTCACGGTCCAACCTCAACTCTTTTTCAACAGCTAAATACTGTGCAGCAAAGGCTTCATTTACTTCAACTAAATCAATATCATTTAGTGTAAGGTTGGCTCTACCTAATGCCTGATTAATAGCTGGTACTGGTCCAATCCCCATGATTGTCGGGTCAACACCTGCTACTCCCCACGATACCACTCGAGCTACTGGTTTTAGTCCATTTTCATGGACTGCCTTTTTACTAGCTACCACAACAGATGCAGCACCGTCATTAATACCAGAAGCATTTGCTGCAGTTACCGTTCCATCCCCGATAAACGATGGCCGTAGTTTACTTATGGTTTCAAAGTTCGCATCCGGCTTAATATGTTCATCTTTTTCGATAAAAAGAGACCCTTTTCTCATTTTTACTTCAACAGGTACGATTTCTTCTGCAAATACCCCGTTTTCTGCAGCTCTTGCTGCACGTTGATTTGACTCAATTGCAAATAAGTCCTGCTCTTCTCTTGAAATTTCATACTTAGTAGCTAGTTTCTCAGCTGTCATTCCCATTCCTTTGCCTGTGTATTGGTCAACAAGTGTTGTTAACAGCATATCTTCAAACTGCAGATTGCCCATCTTAGATCTGCCAAATCGTTGTTCAAAATTGGCGTAAGGCGACTGTGACATATTTTCAGTTCCACCCGCTAACACGATTTCGGCATCACCCGCTAAAATATGGTGAGCCGCTGAAACGGCAGCCTGTAACCCTGAACCGCATAATCGGTTTACCATATATGCCGGTACTTCTTGTGGAATGTCACTGTGTAACGCAATATGGCGCGCTAGATAGGATGCATTTTTCTCAGAGTGAATGACATTCCCGTAGATTACATGGTCGACCTGTATTGGATCGACCTTTGCACGTTTTAACGCTTCAACAGCTGTTGCCACTCCGAGTTGTGTGGCCCCTGTTCCTGCAAACGAACCTCCGAAACTCGTAAAAGCTGTTCGTGCTCCGTCTACTATATAAATCTCTTCCATCACATGTACCTCCTATAAAATCCGGTTTTCTTTTGTTAGATGAGCCATTTCAAATAGATTTGAAACAGCTACGTTTAAGGTTTTAAAACGCTCATCAGGTAGTTCGCCTTTTTTCCAACGATAGTAGATTTGTTGAAGAATGACCGCCAGCTTATAAAAGCCAAGTGCAACATAGTAAGTAATATTTGATACATCTCGACCACTGAGCCGAGCATATTCCTCAACAAATTGACGGCGACTGTAAAAACCAGGCTGGTTTGTGACAAAGTTAATCCCTAAGTCCAAGTCCCCATTTTGGCCCCAGTAGGCAACCGTTGAGCCAACATCCGTTAACGGATCACCAATTGTTGAGAGCTCCCAATCAAGGACGCCATTTATTTTACGAGGATCGTTTTCATCAAATAAAAGATTGTTAAGTTTAAAATCATTGTGAACAATCGTTGGCTTCGGTGACGCAGGCAGGTTATTGATGAACCAGCTATCCAGCTCAGTTACCTGTTGGTATTCGTATGTTTTTGAATGAGCATATCGTCTCATCCATCCATGAACCTGTCTTTCCAAATAGCCTTCTGGTCTGCCAATATCCGATAGGTTCGCTTTAAGATAATCAATTGATTGGAGCTCAATCATCGAGGTAATCACCGCATTTGAAATAAGCGGACCCACTTGCTCGGAACTACCGTAGCTTGCTGGCAGTCTATCATCAATGACGACTCCTTGTTTCTTCTCCATTACATAAAAATGACGATTCATAATTGCAGGATCTTCTGAATAAAGCAGAGGCTTTGGTGCAAGCGGATAAACAGAGTTGACTTTCGTTAGGATGGTACATTCCCGTTTCATATCGTGTGCCTTAGGTGGAATCTCTCCAAAAGGCGGGCGTCTTAGTACGCCTTCCCATGTTCCAATACATAGTAGATAGGTCAGATTGGAGTATCCTTCCGCGAACTTTTTTATTTTTATCGGAGCATCAGGTATGTCTTGGAGATTGTTCCTTAGTAGATTTTTTAGTTCATTCCAGTTAATTTGTTCATGGTCTATCAGATTTTGTGTAGTATTCATGTGCATCTCCTTTCTGAACTCCTACTTCCCTTTGAAATTCGGCTTTCTTTTTTCCATAAAAGCTAGAAAACCCTCTTGTATGTCGCTGGTTTCACATAGTTCCATAAATGCTCGAGTTTCAAATTTCTGTCCTTGTTCAATCGTCGTTTCTACCCCATAATCAATAGTTGCTTTTGCGGCAGCTATCGCGACTGGACCTTTGCTGGCAATTTGCTCTGCCATAGATAGTGCCGTTCGGTATGCTTCACCATCAGGAACAACTTTCTCGATTAGTCCATATTGATGCGCCTCATCTGCCGTAAAGATAGCGCCTGTAAAAACTAATTCCTTCGCTTTCCCTGGTCCTATTAATCTCGCGAGTCGTTGATTTCCCCCATACCCTGGTAAAATCCCAAGACTTGTTTCCGGCAACCCAAGCTTTGCCCTTTTCTCTGCAATTCGGATATCACACGCTAGTGTGAGCTCCAGCCCTCCACCAAGGGTCAATCCATTAATCGCACAGAGCACCGGCATTCTTGCATTTGCTAGTTTGTTAAAAACGATTTTCCCCTTCTCTACCAATTGCCTGCCAGACTCAGGAGTAAGGTCTTCAAATTGCTTGATATCTGCACCAGCCATAAATGCTCTGTCTCCTTTTGCTGTTAACACAATGGCTCGGGATTCTTGATACGAAAAGATTGCTTCAATTACTTCGTCTAATTCTCCAATCAACTGATCTGTTAAAATATTTAAAGGTGGGTTATCGATGGTTATCACAGATACGTAGCCGATTTGTTCATAAGTTACCAATGCAATTCCTCCTATCTATGTTGCAGAAACTAGTTTTCCATTTTTATAAAATGGGACGGTATTGTACGCCTCAAAATGTTCTAAAACCCAATTTGTTGTATGTTGAAAGCCTGTACTTTTTAATAAACACGCGGTTTCACTGCTGTGTAAATCTTTGAACTGAGTGGACTTTGCGACTTGGAAAGTTCCTTTTGCTAGTTTTGCAGAGTCGGAGAGTAGATAGTCTTGTTTTTGGGTCAGGTGGTCGACAATATGACCTGCTCCAACAAAGTCTTCTATTGAGAAACGGCCCGCATTTCCTGAACATATAAGAACAATTGAGGATTCATCCTCTTGTTGTTTGATGAGTTCTGCTACTCGGTGACCATTTACCAAGGATGAGATATATAAGCATTTTGCATACTTTGCTTTTTCGATTGCAATGGTCCCGTTGGTTGAACAGATAATGGCCGGAGTTTTTTCCTCAACTTGTAAAAAAAGAGTTGGGTCTGGGTACTCAAATCCTTCAATTTTTTCTCCGTTCCATTCGCCAAGTAGAAGAGCTTGTTCTTGCCGTCGTGCCAGTTCAAGTGCTGTCGATGCATCTTTTACCGCATACACGGGTTCATAGTTATTTTCTAGCAAACTAACAATTGTAGAGGTCGCAAGCAGAACATCAATCACCACTGCTGTACAGTTTCGTAGTAACTCAGTGTCCACCAATTCCTTTTGGGTAATCACGTTTATTTTTCTCATCGCTTCAACCTCTACTTTTTCTAATTATTTTCTGTCTCAAATAAGAAAGTAGGCTTCTTTTCGAGCAGATTTTTGAGCAGGATAAACACATTTTCAACAATGATCAAAGCAAATGAAATCGGAATGATGAAGAACAATGGATACACTGGGTATAGCGTCCCTGCTGCTGGGAAGGCCATTTTCCGTTCCAAGCCGATCATGGCGTAATCCCAAGTGTACATAGTCATTAACACTAGGATAAAAATCTCTAGTAACAGCATTCCAAGAATGAATACTAGCTTGATGTTGTCCTTGAATTTTTCAAGTAATAGATCCATTTTTGGTAGAACCCCTGATGAGTAGGCATACGCTAACGCTGGGAATACAACAACCGGCATAAAGTAGTTCTGAACAATTTCAAATCCGCCGTTTATTGAATCTGACATCACATTTCGTAAAAATACATCTATTACAATAAAGAACATCATTCCAATGAGACTGATTCCACTAATCCAAACACCAACCACTTTTATAAAATGAAAGTACTTATATAAACGAGCTATGCTATTCATATCCATCCTCCTTCCGCTATGATTTCATTGATTCTGTTAGGAATGTCGCAATTTCAGGGAAAAGTATCATGACTCCACCTACAACGATCATTGCGACAATCGAAAATACCATTCCAATTTTAAAGATAGGTTCCAGTCGAATTTTACTGACCCCTGCCACCGCATAAACACTGAGTCCAACTGGAGGAGTTAACAGTCCAATCGTACAAATCACACTCACAAATACACCAAACCATATGAGGTCTACTTGCAGCGCATTGATAATTGGCAGGAGGACTGGGATTGACATTAAAATAACGGCTGCACCTTCAATAAACATGAACATGATGAACAAAACGATTGAGATGATTACCAGAACTAATGTAGGGTTCCCCATTATTGGTTCTAATAGATTGATAAGTTTCCTTGGGATTAATGATAGAGACACGAATCGCCCAAAGATTTGAGCTCCAATCATGATTAGCATGACCATGCTCGTTAGCTTTAGCGTTTCGACTACTGAGTTTTTAATGAAATCTTTGTTTACTTTTCCTAAAATAAACGCTGCTACTAATCCTACAAACGCTCCAACTGCTCCCGCTTCTGTTGGGGTGAATGTTCCTGAGTAGATCCCTCCAAAAATAATACCGACAACTAACAGTGCTACAATGCAAACGGTAATGAGTCTGGTGAGGGATACTTTTTCCTGCGCCTCTTCCAGCGCAACAGCTACTTCTGCGTTAACTGGGGACTTCTTCTGTTCGACTCGAAGATAAACGAGCATAACAGCCATAAACGTTACCATCATCAGAATCCCTGGTATTACAGCAGCGATAAACAGCTTGCCTACAGGCGTTTCCGTTGCAACTCCATATAAAATTAAGATGATACTCGGTGGAATGATACCCGATAATGAGCCTCCCGCAGCTGCAATTGCACCAGCAAGTGGGCCACTATAACCGTGTCTCCGCAGCTCTGGTATAGCAACCTGACCAAGAGAGGCCGCCGTTGCTGTACCTGATCCTGATACCGCCCCTAGAACTCCTCCAATTGAAAGTGTCATGATGCCTAAAACACCGTTTTTCCCACGTGCAACCTTATGAACAATATAAAAAATATCTTTTACAATATCGGACTGGAGAATAAACTGTGCCATCAGAACATACAACGGAATCGTCGTCAGCGTATAGCTTGCAACCCGGTTAAAAGGCTCGTTACCAAGCAATCCCGGTAAGAAATTAAAACCTTCTAATAAAATGAGACCAATTACCCCTGTTGCAAATAGAACGGAATGTACATATAAACCAAACATCAGAAAGAGGACCAACATTATCAGGACAATCGCTATGATGATTGCATTTTCCATTTCCTATTCCCTCCCTTTTTAGACCTTTTGTAAAGGGCTTTCTTGAGTAGTGCTTGTTGCGTGAAATATCGTAACTTAGATTGGTTGAAAAGAGTGAATTTGAGTAAATAGCATATTTTTGAAACGCATTCCCATTTAATAGTGCAAATCTAATTTTCAAAGCGTAAACTGAGTTTGCGTAGCCGAATATGGCTAAAAATCGTAAATCTGGCGTAAAAATCGTATTTTTGAATTAAAAACCGTATTTTCAATTTAAAAACCGTAAATCCAGATTAAAAACCGTATTTCCAAATTAAAAACCGTAAACTGGGTTCGCACATCTGTTTTCGGGTAACTAGACCGTGGATTAGCCCTTTTTGGGTTGGTTGATCTAGTCTAAACGGGTTAATCTTGGTATGTTTGTTTACTTAATGTAGCCTCACGCTGCCAAATTTGGCTAAAAATCGTAAATCCGGTGTAAAAACCGTATTTTTGAATTAAAAACCGTATTTTCAATTTAAAAACCGTAAATCGAAATTAAAAACCGTATTTCCAAATTAAAAAGCGTAAACTGGTTCCGCGCATCTGTTTTCGGGTAACTAGACCGTGGATTAGCCCTTTTTGGGTTGGTTGATCTAGTCTAAACGGGTTAATCTTGG
>NZ_JBFOKR010000004.1:185814-199940 GCF_047246645.1 Ferdinandcohnia jepli | reverse complement strand
TATGTTTGTTTACTTAATATAGCCTCACGCTGCCAAATTTGGCTAAAAATCGTAAATCCGGTGTAAAAACCGTATTTTCCAATTAAAAAGCGTAAATTCAGATTAAAAACCGTATTTCCAAATTAAAAAGCGTAAACTGAGTTCGTGCATCTAAAAATCATTCAAAAACACCTCAAAACAAACCCACCTCACACATTTCCCAAAGAACCCCGCCATTCCCCACTAGAAAATGGCGAGATCCACCGATTTACTCCAAATTCTTTAACCCTTCTGGCACGTCTCCACCCTGCTCGATAATGATGTCACGCCATAATGTAATTAGCTTTTTACCAGGGAGACCTTGTTCTTCTAATAGATCCGCGTAATCTAACCACGTTTCCTCGATACCTGTATTAATTAAGTCTTGAACACTTTGGTCCAGAGTTGAGAACTCTACAAATTTTCCACCGTTTTCTTCATTTAACTTAATTGATTCTTCTGCGCGAGTTAACCATGCTTCCGCACCTGGAATGAAGATTTCTTCAGATGCTTGTGTCATTGCATCTTGAACGTTTCTAGGAAGGCTATCCCACTTTTCCTGCGTCATCCCAATAAATGCGTTGAAGTGTCCGAAGTTAACACCCGTAATTGTATATTTGAATAGATCCTGGAATCCGTACCCAGTCCAGTCTGCAACACTGTAGTAACTTCCATCAAAAGAGCCACGGCTTAGCGCATCGTACATTTCAACAGCTGGCATTGTTACGCTGTTCACGCCAATTTTTTCGGAGTATTTTTCATGGATACGTGATGGAGTACGTAGTCCTGTGCCTTTTACATCATTAACAGAGTTAAACTCTTTTCCAGTTGTTGAAATGGAGTATTCCTGAGTTGTTGAAACAGGGAACACTTTAAAGTCGGCAAACTGCATTTCAGTGTATGTTTTTCCATCTGCAAGCTCTTCGTCACTTTCTAATAACGCCTTCCAAGCATTTGATCCGATAATTGTGTCGGAGTGTGCAAGTGGAAGCATTGAGATTTCGGCCATTGGGTATTGGTCTGGCTGATAGATTGGTAGAACAAGTGCGACATCAACCGTACCGCTCTTTAGCGCATCACCTTCGTCTGGAACTGCTACTAATTCTCCACCAGCAAACGTTTCAAATGTAACCTGACCATCTGTTAACTCCTCAACCTTTTCCATCCAAGGCACCATTGAGTCTGCCCACCATGCGTGCTGAGGGCTAAGTCCAGTTGCTGCACGTAACGTGATTTTTTCACCCTCAGCTTCCCCACTTCCATTGTCCTTTCCTGTTGAGTCACTATCAGAGCAAGCGCTTAAAAAAGTAACAATCGTTAATACCGCCGCAAAAAACATTAGTTTTGTCTTTTTCATACAAGATCCCCCTTGAAATTTTTACTTTCCTAAAAACGTTGGTTTGCGTTTTTCATAAAATGCGGTTACACCTTCTTGGTGGTCCTTTGTTTGTAGCAATAGCGCTTGTATGAGACTTTCCTGTTTAAAAGCTGTGTCCTTATCTAAAGTTCCTACATGATTGACGAGATACTTTACGTACTTATTCGCTAAACCCGGGCCGTTGACGATAAAGTCGGCAAACTCTATAGCCTCCTCCATTACACCTCCTTTAGCAATCCGGTTGATGAGTCCGAAGCTCGCTGCTTCTTCTGTTGTAATGATCTTTCCCGATGAGATCCATTCCTTTGCTAGATTTGGAGATAGTCGTTCGGATAGTGTTTTGATTAACCCCAAGTCTGGGATAAGTCCAATATTCGAAAAGCTCAATGCAAACTTGGCATCTTTTTCAGCGACGATAAAATCCGCTGCGAGCGAAAGGCTGAAGCCCGCTCCTGCTGCAAATCCATGTACGGCTGCAATGACATACTTATCAATATCCATGATTTTTTTCGTTAGCCCCGTAACAAAATCCATCCATTCGGCTGCTTCAGCTGTGCCACTAATGTATTTCATCGTTTCGATATCCCCACCAGCACAAAACGACCTTCCATTACCTGATAGAATAATAGCTTTTACATTAGGATTTTCCGTGTGTTCATCTAGACATGCTATGGCCTCTTCGACGACCTGTCTTGAAATCGCGTTTAATTTTTCTGGACGGTTTAAAATGAGATGACCAATTTGGTTTTCTACTTTTGATTCGACTACTGAACTCAATTTGACTACCTCCTTCGTGCCTGTCACCACCCGGTTTTTGTGAAAAAGTTCTACGGGTTTACAATCAGTTTCCCCCAGGTTTGACGACTTCCCAGTTGTTCCAACGCATCTGGTACCTCTTCAAATGAATACTGTTTATAAATTAACGGGTTTATTTTCCGGTTTTTATAAAGGTTCATCAGCTCGGTGTGCTCTTGTTTTACTCGTTCTGGAAACAGTTTTCGAAAGTATCCGAAATGCACTCCGACAACTGAGTAGTTTTTAATTAGTACATGGTTGGCAGGTACGGTTGGAATGGTTCCCCCTGCAAACCCGATTGGAAGAAGTCTGCCATCGAAGGCAATACATTTTCTTGATTTATCAAAGGTTTCTCCGCCCACTGGGTCGAAAATGACATCGGCACAGTGCCCGTCCGTTACCTCTTTTACAATTTTTACGAAATCCTGGGTACGGTAATTGATGACAACATCAGCTCCGCTATCTTTACACACTTGTAATTTTTCATCCGAACCTGCCGTTGCGATTACCGTTGTACCTAATGCCTTCCCAACTTGGATTGCCGCCGATCCTACACCGCCTGATCCTGCATGAACGAGTAGATATTCGTTCTGTTTTAGCTGCGCCTTTTCTTTCAATGCATAATAGGCTGTGTGATACGTAATGAACATTCCGGCTGCCTGCTCGTATGGGAGTTCCTCTGGAATCGGGAATACATCCTCTTGCTTGACAGTGACCCACTCGGCAAACCCGCCGTTAGGGAGCATTGGTGTTGCAAGCACCCGTTGGCCTTCTAAAAAATGGACACCTTCTCCTACTTCATCAATAATTCCCGCTACCTCTGCTCCAGGTGTAAAAGGCAAATCCGGTTTTTCCTGGTAGCTGCCCTGGCACATTAGGATATCGAAAAAGTTAAGTGCAAAGGAGTTTACTCGAATAAGAACTTCTCCCTTTTTAGGAGTTGGTTTTTCAACTTCTACTATTTCTAAGGCCTCATCGGGGTTACCCAATTTAGATACGATCCACTTTTTCATTCAAGCACCTCACAATTGCTCTCTGATTTCTAATTTGGCGATATCTCGTAAATGAACAGCGTCCGGTCCATCGACAATTCGTAGTGTTCGAGCATTTGCCCAGTGAGCTGCTAATGGCGTATCATCTGAAACTCCTGCACCGCCAAACAACTGGATTGCCCGGTCGATTACATTAAGAGACATCTGAGGAACTGCAATTTTGATCATTGCGATTTCCTTTCTAGCTGCCTTGGCACCTTCTTGGTCAATTTTATTAGCAGCATGTAGAGTTAAAAGTCGTGATTGCTCAATTTCGATGCGGCTTTTTGCAATCTCAGACCGAACCGTTTCTTTATCGATTAATTTAGAGTTGAAAGCCTCTCTGTCATTCGCCCGCTTGATCATGAGCTCCAATGCACGTTCTGCAGCACCGATTGCTCTCATACAATGGTGAATTCGTCCCGGACCTAATCTGCCTTGGGCGATTTCAAAGCCTCTACCTTCTCCTAGTAACATATTCGAAGCAGGAACTCTGACATTGTTATAGTGAATTTCCGCATGCCCATTAGGAGCATGATCATATCCGAATACAGTTAGTGCTCGTTTAATTTCCACTCCCGGACTATCAAAAGGTACTAGAATCATAGATTGCTGCTGATATGGCGGTGCGCTTGGGTCTGTTTTCCCCATCACAATCGCAATCTTGCAGCGAGGATCGATAGCCGACGTTGACCACCACTTTCGAGCATTGATCACATACTCATCACCATCCCGAACAATACTACTCTGTATATTGGTAGCATCTGAGGAAGCAACCGCAGGCTCTGTCATTGAAAATACCGAGCGGATTTTACCTTCTAAAAGTGGCTCAAGCCATTGTTTCTTTTGTTCCTCTGTCCCGTACTTAATGAGTACTTCCATATTCCCCGTATCCGGCGCATTACAATTGAAGATTTCAGGTGCGATTAGTGAACGCCCCATGATTTCACATAAGAATGCGTACTCATAATTGGATAGCCCTTTACCGTACTCGGTATCTGGTAAAAATAGATTCCACAATCCTTTTGCTTTTGCTTTCTCCTTCAATTCCTCGATAATCGGTGGAATCATCCAGCGACTTTCTTGAGAATTTAGCTGTTCTTCATATACCTGTTCATTCGGATAAACGTACTCCTCCATAAAATCTAGTAACTCACTTCTCAGTTGTATTGCTTGTTCCGATAGTTCTTTTAACATTACTGATTCCCCCTTTTTAGCGCATATTTTAGTATTTTTCCAGAGGCGTTCCTCGGTAACTCCGGGATAAACTCGTAAAGCTCAGGTATTTTAAATTTCGCAAGATGTTTTAGACAATGCTCTTTTATGGTTGGTATATGCTGTTCTGTAAAATGGTCACTGACAACGTACGCCTTGACCCGTTCTCCATATAGAGGATCCGGTATACCAACTACTGCCGCTTCTTTGATATGTTCATGCTTTTTGAGCACGTCCTCTACTTCGATGGAGAATATTTTCTCCCCAGCGCGGTTAATCATGTCTTTCTTCCGATCACGGATATAAAAATATCCATCTTCATCAACATACCCAAGGTCACCTGAATGCCAATAGCCGTCTGTAAAATTGCTTTCATTTGCTTCCGGATTTAGCCAATATTCCTTGATGACCATTGGACCTTTGATATAAAGCTCTCCCACTTCACCTGTTGGACATTCATTCCCGTTTGCATCAACAACTTTTATATCTGCTACTGGAACCGCCTGCCCCACAGATGTGACTTTTGACTCCGGGTATTTTACTGGCATTAATGTCGCAGGTGAAGTCGTTTCCGTTGACCCGTATGCATTGTGGAGTTCCGCATTTGGGAAGACGTCTCTCAACATCGAGAAGGTTTGCTGATAAATTGGCGCCCCTCCAAACGCAACTTTTGTAACGAACTCGAAACTATTATTCTTAAAAGCTTCCTCCGTTGACATCATGATGAAAATAGTTGGGACATTGAAAACGAAG
Organism: Ferdinandcohnia jepli; assembly: GCF_047246645.1. Classification (NCBI taxonomy): domain Bacteria; kingdom Bacillati; phylum Bacillota; class Bacilli; order Caryophanales; family Bacillaceae; genus Ferdinandcohnia; species Ferdinandcohnia jepli. The sequence goes on along the minus strand of NZ_JBFOKR010000004.1, from coordinate 194,750 downwards.
TTAATTCTGTGTTTTAAAATGTACTCAATGTATTTTTTATTTTGATAGCGTTCCATGCTATACGCCGTTCCACCTATGTAAATCATGTGAAGCAATTGCCCGACGAGCCCTGTAACATGAAACATTGGTACGGCAATTAATGTCTTGTGGTCACTATTTGTTTGAAAAACATGTTGGAAATTTATCAAACTATGAATCACATTAATATGTGTTAACACAGCACCTTTTGGCCTGCCTGTGGTGCCGGACGTATAAAGGATTAACGCCGGATCTAGTTCATCTACTTCTACTTTGGTGAGCATGTTTTCTTGGAGCAGCTTTTCGAATGTGTTTTCCCCATCTATTACAAAAATGTTTTCGTCTGGCGGGATGATGTAGGGGTTCTCTGCTTTTATTTCTTCCACCTTAATAAGATGCTCGTTTTCACTAATGAGCGCTTTTACATCGGAATGTCCGATAATGTAATTTATTTCTTCTGCAGTAAGCTTTACATTGATTGGAACCATAATCGCTCCGAGTTTGAGACAAGCAAATAAGACTAATGGAAAATGGTATCGGTTACCTATTAAAGCCGCTATTCGGTCTCCTTTTTGAATGCCGCATTTTTGTTGGAGATTTGCTGCAATCATCGTTGAAAGCGCATCCAATTCTGTATAAGAAAGAGATGCCTCCTCAGTAACTACCGACGCTTTTTCAGGAAAGCTTGCCATACTTTGTTGAAGAACTTCGATAATGTTTTTAGGTCGGTTTTCAGTGAACACTTTTACATTTTTCCTACCATACAACTCCATTTCTTCGACTAGCATACTGAACCCCCTGTCACTTCAATATTTTTAAAATATTATCTGAATAGATTTCTACAATTTCCTCTTTTGTCAGCCTGCCGTTCGGCTTATACCATTGCTGAATCCAGTTCATCGCACCAAGAATCATCATTCGTACCATTCTTGGTTCTCTTGTTCCAAATTCACCAGTGTCAATTCCTCTTTGAATGACTTTGTCGAAAAGCCCTTCGTATTCTTTTCTCAGTTTTAAAACTTGGCGCAGCTGTTCTTTATTAAAAAACCGTTTCGGTTCCATAATCATGTTGAAGGTTTCTTTTTCATCAATTGCGTAATCAATATGTGTTGAAATCATTGATTGAAGAATATCTACTGCAGTGCCTTCTCTGTTTAAAATGTCTTCCAAATCCTCAGTTGCCTGCGAGAGAATGAAATTATGACATTGAAACATAAGGTCGCTTTTATTTTTAAAGTAATAATAGAGAGATCCCTTTGTCATCAATAGTTCGGCCGCAATATCCTCCATCGTCGCGCCACTATATCCTTTTTGATTAATAATATTGATTGCCGAAAGTAGAATCTGTTCCTTCTTCCTCAGCACTTTTCGTTCTGAAAGTTTCATTTCATCACCTTTTCACTGTCCTTTGTCTTGGTATGGATTGACTTCAAGTTCAATATTTAAACCTTGGTTGATTTTTGAACGCAGGGTTATTTATCTGAAAATTCAGGTTTACAATATTGCTATGTTGTTAATTCCATAGTTATTCCTAAAATTTGAACAGCCATTTAAAAATTAAACCGGAGTCAAAAATTGAACCTTTTGCTAAAAACCATAAATGTCTGCTAAAAATCGTATTTTTGAATTAAAAACCGTAAATTCAAATTAAAAATCGTATTTTCTATTTAAAAACCGTAAATCCAAAATAAAAACCATAAACCTAGTTTTCTAGAGTTATTGAGTTAGGCGGGTGCGGATATTTTATGAAAGACTCTTTAAAATGTAAGAAAATCCGCCTTATCTTGAATAAAACGGAGCATTAACAGAGATTAACTAATTAATTTTTTGATCAATTCCCTAAAAACCATAAATGTCTGCTAAAAATCGTATTTTTGAATTAAAAACCGTAAATCCCATTTAAAAACCGTATTTTCAAATTAAAAACCGTATTTCCAGAATAAAAACCATAAACCTGTTTTCTAGAGCAAGTGCAAACAATTGAGGCGTAATAACATGCAAAATACAAAAAAAAAAGGATTGAACCCTTTAATGTAAGGGCTCAATCCTTTTATTTTAAAAAATTCATCTATTAGTTTTTAGAAAAATAAACTATTATTTACAATTGGAGGCGAACAAAAAGTGATTAAAAATAGTCTAATAGCTGTACTATGTGTCGCATTAATTACAGTTGTGTATTTTTGGGGACCAAGGCCGACGAAACCTGTGAATTTCACCGTCCCGACTGCATCATTAGAAGAAAATATTTGTGAAAAAGCAGCCACACAATTTGGTGATTGCGAAAAGGTTCTTTTGTTCGATTCTGACTCGAATTTAGTTTTTGCAGAAAGTAGTTTAGGAATTGTCCCTGCACTTACAAACAAAGATTTTACGCAGTTTGAAAAGTTCATCCCCATGATGGATTTCCAGGAGTTCGAAGAGGAAGCCGAAGATAGAGGACCAATAGATTGGCGTGTTGCAAATAAAATAAGAGAAGATCTATCAATCATTTATGGATTTGCTGAAGACGATGCGAAGACTATCATTCTAACAAGTGAAGGCAATGTTCAGCCAAATAAGTTTTATGTTCGCGACAACCTGTGGGTTTGGTACACCACTGTCGAGAAGGAAAAAGTTGAAGTACCAGTTGAAGTAACCGTTTATGACGAGAATGGGAAAATCGTGTATGGGAGAAGTGTTGAAGAATAAAAAGTGAATGCAAAATCACATAAATTGTAAAAGAAAGCAGATTTATAAAATTTTATTATTAATGGCAATTGTTATTTTCACTCTAAATGTTTTTATTTTTCCAATTTTCTTAAATATGAGCCTGACATTCAGGACTGTTTATTGGTTTCATGCTCCTTTGTGTTGTAATTGGACATTTGTTAAATCAAAAGAAGAACGGCTCGGATTGATTCCAAGCCGTTTATTTTATGGTTGGCAACACAGATTGCCTTCGCCTTTTTCTAATGCTGATTTTAAGCTGTCCAACACACCGGACCATGCCCCCTGGTGCCACTTATATGCTTCTTCCCAAGCTGGATCGTCTTTAAACCCAACATGCTCTATTGCCAGTTTAGTTGTGCCATTCACATTTTCAAAGCTTACCTTTACTGTGGTAAGTTCACCCTCGTTATTCATAACATCCTTGAAGTCATCCGGAGCTTTCCAAGTAAAATGGAGCTCTTTTTGATCTACTAGTTTTGTTATTTTACAGCCCTTTGTGTTCATTGCTTCAGTGTTACCCGGGATAAAATATAGTTCATAAGCTCCGCCTTCTCTTGCTTCAACGACGGCTATTGGAGCGAACCACTCTGTTACTCGTTCAGAAATTGTCCATGCGTACCATACTAAATCTAGTGATGAATTAATTGTCACTTCACTTGAAACTACTTTTTCATTTGATATAGTTGTCAAAAGAGTTACCCCCTATTGAAATATTTTACAATTACTAGTTTACTATGTAATGATAGTTTTGTAATGAATATTCTGACAGGGGGATTATATAATGAAAAAAGTCATCTTATTTGATCTTGACGGTACACTATCTGATCCGAAGGTTGGTATTACAAAATCCGTTCAGTACGCTTTACAAAAATTGAACATCACCGAACCTGACCTTGATAAGCTTGAATGCTTTATTGGCCCTCCACTACAGGATTCTTTTAAAGAGTTTTACGGTTTAAATGAGGAAGAAGCCAAACTCGCCATTGAGTTTTATCGTGAGAGATTTAAAGAAAAAGGAATGTTTGAAAATGCGCTGTATCCAGGTATTCCTGAACTTTTACAATCGTTAAATGGTCTGACACTTGTTGTTGCAACTTCAAAACCAACGGTGTTCTCTGAGCAGATCTTACACTATTTTAACATTCACCAATATTTTGATTTGGTCGTTGGAAGTAATCTTGATGGAACGATGATTGCAAAAACGGAAATTATCCAGTACATTCTTGACCATTATTCAGACCACAAGTCCGAGGACTTTATGATGATAGGCGACCGAAAACACGATATCATCGGAGCAAACAATACTGGAATTGATTCAATCGGAGTCACCTATGGTTACGGGAGTCGGCAAGAGCTTGAGGATGCTAATGCAACTTATCTTGTAGAACGTGTAAGTGAATTGAAAGAGGTAATAAAAAAAGCTTGAGGTGCTATACCTCAAGCGAGTCCTGTGGAGTTTTTCAGCCTCCTATAATATAACCATGTTCGAACCGTAAAGGTACCAAAGACAAAAATTAAGAAGAGCTGCATTACAAAGTTTGTCGTATTTAATGTGGACAATTCGTCATGTAGAATTTGATACACATAGGAAGAAATAAATAGACTGTACATGATGACTAATGGTAAAAACAAAGCGGTATACGACATGGCAACTTTTCTTGCGTGCTTAACCAGATGCGTCTTATCACTGTAAAACTGTGGTTTTTCCTCACCTTTTCTATACTCACAGCTCCAGAGGGTCCATTTTTGAAGTGGAGATGGTGAGCTATAAGCCTTTTTCCAGCCGGAATCCTGATGAATTCGAAAGTAGCTCTCATTTGATAGATTTTGATAATCGAGTGCATACGCAACCTTGCGAGGTTCCCCTTTTGAAAAATAAAAAGTAACACCCATTTTTCCAACTTTTTTCAGGTTGAATCCCTTCTCCTCCATCTCCTCCAGCCATTTTTCGAGCTTATCTGGGGCATACATCCAACCAAATTTATATTTTACGACGAATGGTCCTTTTACTTTTTCAGTAGTATTCTTAACATGAATTTCTTCAAGGAATTGCTTGTTTGATCTCCGTATCTTAAGAATGGAAACCGCTCCGAGTATAACAAATGCGAGTACTAGTCCGAAGAATGTATAAGTAACTACCCATAACGGACTTTCCACGATAATGACTTCATCTGCTGATAGAAACATAACCAATGGATTTAACAAAATTCCCATCATGAAAACAAGTAGGAATGAAAACAAATACATAATAATGCGATTACGTCTTATGATGTCATCACGAACTGGTGAGGTCTTTGCCTCATTTTCATTTGCGAGAAAGGTCCATTTACCTGTCTGTACCGCTGGCTTCCACCCTTCTTTTTGAAGTGTAGTTGGAAGGGTTTTATTCTGTACTTTTTCATATCCAATTCGGTAGGTTAGCTTTTTCGGCTCTTCTTCTTCAAAAAGAAAGCAGCGCGTAAACCTGTTCAATCCCTTTAAACCATAGCCTTTTTCGGCCATCTGTGTGAGCCATTGTTCTATTCTAGGAATGTCATAGCTCCATAAAGGTCGATATTTCCTTATCATAGAAAGTCCCCCTCAAATTTTAACGCATTTTCGTGAAGTTCCTTTAATCTGTTGATTTCTACGGTAATTACTTGTTTGCCAATCTCGGTTATTTCATAAACCGTTTTCCGATGTTCATCCGCAAAAACCGTAATCAATCCATCCTTCTGCATCTTCGTTAATGTTCCATACACAGTCCCCGACCCTAACCGGATCCGTGAATGAGAAATGTCCTCCACATGCTTGACAATCCCATAGCCATGGCGCGGTTCTGTTAAGGAAAGCAAAATGTAAAAAGCCGTTTCCGTCATTGGAACATATTTTTTTAAAACCTTAGAAAGATCCATCCTACCAACCTCTTCCATATATCACGCTTCAATATGTCATACTGCGACTATATCACGACGTGACATATTTAACAAGAATATTTTTAAAAAAACTGGAAAATATTTGTTGAAAATAAATCAAGTGTCATTTAAATTAAAATAAGTGACACACGGTTCATTTTAAGGAGGTTTAAAGGATGCCAAAGGTTTCAGAGGAGCATAAAGAGATACGGAGACAGCAGATCCTCATGGCTGCCATGGAGGTTTTTAAACGTAAAGGTTATGAAAAAGCAACACTGAAGGACATTGTTGAGGAAGCCGGTATGAGTCGTGGCTGGATTTATCTTTACTTTAGTGACAAAAATGAAATTTTCAGGGCACTCTTGGAGCATCTTGATGCCGAGCAGAAAAAACAACTAGAGCTTTCAAATCAGGAAAACGTACTTGAGGTATTGAAGGGTTATTTTGTGGGAATTCAGAACTCTATTCAGGTGGATGATCCAACCTTATACCCCGCAATCTATGAGTTTTGGATTACGAGTTGGCGAGATGAGAGTGTACGAGAGTTCTTTTTAAAGCGTTATGAGAAAGTAGTTGCTACCTTTACTGCTTTATTTTTACAAGGGATAGAATCTGGAGAAATATCTCCAGTTTTGTCAGTTGAGGAAATTGCAAAAATCATGATGTCAAATATGGATGGGATTTTAGTACATAGCTTAGCATTTGGGACTGATACTATTGACGTGAGTAACCAGGTTGAGCAACTCCTAATTCGTATTGAACAGATGTTGAAATCTTAAAAAAGAAAGGTTGGTGCTCATGAAGAGCAGTATTCAATTTGTTACATTTACGTTTTTGATTACATGGGGTGCGTGGTTCTTTGTTATCTTTTTTACCGATGGCTCATTGGAGCCTGGGACACCTGCATTTTTAATGTATGGATTAGGCGGTCTTCTTGGACCGGTTGTAGCGGCTTTTGCCACAAAACGATTCGACCGCGAGTTTTTAAGACAATTAGTCAGAGTACGAGTCGGCTTTGCATGGTATATCGCCATCTTGGTGATTCCCTTTTTAATCGGGATCCTTCCTTTTGGGATAGAAGCGATAGTTGGAGATGGATTTGGGTTCGCTTTTGAAACACCATATTACATGGTTGCTCTAATGCTGCCAATGATGATACTAGGTGGAGGACTTGAAGAAGTTGGCTGGCGCGGTGTACTTTTACCTGAGTTGTTAAAAAGGTATACAGTCCTTACTTCCACTTTAATTGTTGCATTAGTATGGGCAGTATGGCATCTGCCACTTTGGTTTATTGAAGGAACCGTACAATATGGTTCTAACATGGGTTGGTTTTTCATTTCAATACTCGGAACTTCTTTTATTCTATCAGTCATCTATGTGAAAACAAGAAGCATTTTATTATGTATCCTTCTACATGCACTTTTTAATGCTAACTCTGCTTATTTTCAAGGTGAATTGAGCTCTTGGAACGAAGGAGCCACTGTAACAATTAAACTTTTACTTTGCTTTATCTTTTTCGTTTTCTTAATAAGAGAAAAACCGGTAACGGTTGCGACTGGAGGTGGAGTGATTGAAAGACATTAAATGGGGAAGCCCACTTGGAGTTGCATGTGTTGGTATTTTCCTCGGGGGACTTGGTTTATTTTTTAATGCAATCTGGTCAAATTTGCTTTAAGAGATTCATATGATTGTCCCCGGTGGCAATCATATGAATCCTTTTTTGTTTAAAACGCTTTCATTTTATAAGTAAAATAAGTTCATTTAGCTAATTTTATCAAAACCTGAGAATCTCATAATAACAAGCGTTGTACGTTTTCGTTGCTCATTGATGGTGTATTCGGATACTGCAACAGTAATCTTATTGTTACTTTTAAATCGAATGAGAGTTGATAATCTGTCTAGGGAGATGGTGCCCAGGATATGAGAAACAAATATCCATGTGCAGTCTGGGTCGTCAGGAGAGCAGGTTGGAAAAGCATAGATGTTTTTTCTGATGTTAATTGGCAATGGTGTTTTCTGATTAAACCGTAATGTGTATGTAACAGCCTTTCTACTTCCTTCAAGTGTTGAAGCACCTTCATAACAAGCCATAATTAATAACTGTGTGATGGATTTCGACGTATAAAAGACACCATTCCGATCAGTAATTTTTGTACAATACTTCTCGTGTTTAAATGGTTCTAACGCCTCCGTTGTCTCACAGATTTGGTACTCCTCAAACACTTGATATTCTTTCATAAAATTCCTCCTTCAATATTTTTATAAGATTTTGAAATCTCACAATAATATAGTAATGTAGAAAAACGTCGAAATTCTGTTAAGTTTATCACACTACGTGTGACTAATTTGTGAACAATTTTGATTTTTCTAATAAAAGGGTAAAATTGAGTTTTTATATTATATACGGGCGAGATTTGCTGCACAAGCAAGGTTATTTTAGGGGTCATACGTCACATACGCCCCTTATCATTTGCCCCGTATGTTACATATACACCTTCGACTCAAGGGACAGAATGCTAGTAAATTGGTACTACCGGCGGAATACATAAAGAGCGCGTTCTTTCAAAGGACCATTACGTGCAAGTACCATTTGAAACCCTTGAAAAACAATACAAACCACTGATATATCAGATAATTAAGTCACTCCATTTGTATGGTGACAAAGATCAATTTTATCAAATTGGACTAATCGGTCTCTGGGAGGCATCCACTCGATTTAAGGCTGAGGAGGGAGCAAAATTTTCAACCTATGCTTTTACAATAATTCGCGGCAAGCTGATGGACCATATTCGAAGGGAAAATCACTATGTTGAGGTATGTGAGACATTTGGCAAGGAAGGGGATATGAATCTCACAATTGAAGTGGACTTTGAAGGTAGTATGTTGATTGAAATGTACTGTAGGGAATTGACGTTGAACCAGAAAAGGTGGGTACTAGGGAGAATTATTCAGGATAAAAGCAATAAAGAGATTGCGGAGGAACATGGGGTGTCGGTTGAGGCCGTGAAATCCTGGGGGAAAACTGCTATGAAGAAGTTGCGGGAGATTGTTGTGGAGGTGGAATAGGTTGAATTTGCTGGTTTTGGTGTGTGGAACTAAATTTAGTGCTCTTTTTTTCGGAAACCGTGCTGATATCTAACACTATTTATGTGGTTTTGATAGTCTTATAGGAATTTCACAGGATATCATTTACAATCCACATCTAGGGTGCTTTTTGGAGTTTATGATTTTAAATTTTGATTTATGGTTTTTAATTCGGAAATACGGTTTTTAAATTGGATTTACGATTTTTAATTACGATTTACGGTTTTTACG